>NZ_JBQKJT010000001.1:0-323209 GCF_052117125.1 Candidatus Avoscillospira sp. LCP25S3_F1
TAGCGAGGTGGCGGCGTACCTTTTTTGTCCTTTTGCTGTTCCATTTTTTTCGCCCCTTTCTATTCCAGTTTACGACTGATTTTTCTGTCCGTCAATTCGGGTATGGGGGCACGGGTATTCGCACTGTCTGCTTTATTGCCCCTGTCTTTCCGGGTATCACAGATTTTGAGGCTATCTTCCATCAGGTCAGAAACCAATGTGACCTGATATGGCTAGAAAATCTAAATCTGCGAGGCGGATTCAAAAAAGACATCCTGGACTATATTCGTAAAAAATATTCTGACTTGGTTCCGCTGTACGACGCGATCTACAACAAGGGAGACAGAAGCTATTTCCATGGTTTGGAGGATCAAGCGGAGCGGCTGGCAAAAGAATACAGCTGTCCCTTCGTGGACAACGAGCTGCCCTACGGACGAGCAGAGCCTGGGCACCCCATAATCGTGGATTACTTTTACCATGAGGAAGTGCGTGGCTCAGAAAACACCGGGCGACGCAACCCCCAAAAATAATTTGTGAAGCAGAACAAGGTTCTGACATGGAGCTATGCTTCCGTGTCAGAACCTTTTTTGCATGGCGATGTTGTTATATCTCGCCCCTTTGTCAATGCATTGAAATGTGTCCATAAAAGCTGCATTTTCCCAAGTAGCAGAACCTTTTACCCAAACGGCAGGATGTGCGTCCAAAGCATTGACGAAGCCAGTTTATCCAAGTATGATAAAGACACAATTAAACAACGATTTAATTGTTCTGGTAACAGGAACAAATTAAGAGAGGAGTTTTCCAAAATGAAAAAAACTTATAAGATCGAAGTAGACTGCGCTAACTGCGCCAACCTGATGGAAGACGCAGCTCGCAAGACCAGCGGCGTGCAGAACGCTACTGTGAACTTCATGACCCAGAAGATGATCGTGGAATTTGCTGAAGGTCAGGAGCCGGCCAGTGTGATGGCTGCTGTGCAGAAGGCTTGCAAGAAGGTGGAGCCTGACTGCGAGATCTTCCTATAAGACCCATTCCACACAGGTGCCCCAGACGCTACGGGCGGAAGGGGCACTTTTTTTAACAAACAAATAAGCAATTATAGAAGGGAAAGAATGATATGCAAGAAATGATTGAAAGCGGCTTGCTGATCGTAGTAGCCGTATTATCAGTTATCCTTCTCTTGATTGGTCAGCGGCCCAGCAGCGGCATGACAAAGAAACAGAAAATTATGTTGGGAAGAATCCTGACCGCCACGGTATTGCTGCTGGCGTTGCAAACTTTGGGTTCCAGCGTTTTTGACCAGTTGGGCGCTGCTGGGCGCTGGGTACGATTGGCGCTTTATTTGGTAGACTATCTCATTATTGGCTATGATATCTGGCCATGATGGACATTACAAAAAAGTGGACTGGGCGGCGGCAGGACTGGAGCCTGATCCACGCTCAGATGGCCATCTATTTTGCCGAGCGTATGCCCGAGTAACACCGCCGGGGCCGGATGTCAGTGACAAGCTGAACGGCTCCGCCACCCTTGACATCCGCCACCACCGGCGTTATGTTGTTGAAAAGGCGAAACGGCGGCAGCCGGATTTCCCCGGCTACCGCCCTGAATAAATTTTGCTCTATTCGCACCTTAAATGGTGTTTACACGGAATTTGGGATTGACCCCAATACGGGATGCACCATCTGACTCGGTGGCAATACCGTACTCTGCTATATCATAGGTAAAGAGGCAGTTTTTGATGGTACCGCCCGTCATGGTTCCAGCAAACCCCGCCGAGACATTATAAGAAAATGTCTCAACACCAGACCAACAGTTATTCACCACACCGCCATCTATGGCAAAAGCCAACGCTCCGGCTGCATTCTCTACCTCCACTGCGCCGTCCAACAGCAGGTTCTGCACATTACCGCTCAGCTCATTGAACAGCGGCTGACCGGCCAACGTGATGGTGTGGCCATCACCGTCCAACGTGCCGGAAAAGTCGATGGCAGTCCATTCGTGCAGTTCGATATCTGCACCGAGTTTATACGCGCCGTGCCCCATGTTTTGCAGCGCATTCTGGTCATCAATGACCCACTCTGCTTCTCTCTCCGCACCGGCTGTATGCAGGAGGTACTCTGTCTCTACAGCGGCGGTGCCATTCTCCGACGCGGCCTCCGCATGCACCGGAGCCATGCCGAGCAGCAGAGACAGCGCCAGCAGTATGCTTAACATACGTTTTTTCATAGGTTCCCAATTCTCCTTTGACTGTCGCTCTGTCAGGGCATAAAAAATGCCGTGACAGATCCCAATGATCGCCACAGCCGTTTTCCCATGGTTGGCCGCGTTGCGGCCGCTTCGCATTCCTTGTAGGTCTTCTGACTCACGCCTGCAGGGTCTTCCCCACGACGCCGGATCTGCCTTCCCAGTTTCCCAGTGACCGACTTTCGTCAACGATCCGGTATCTCAGCGCATACAGCGGCGGTTACCGTTCAGGATTCTCACCCGATTCCCTTGTTCATCCCTCCCTCTGCTACTGCCGAGACAGGGCCACAACAAATGCTCCCCTATTTACTTTTAAACAGAGTTCCCCCTTTCCATCTGCCACGTTTGAAATGCTTCTGCGGCAGCAATTACATTTTCCCAAGAGCGGAATCGCTCACAAAGGACTTTGGCTTGCGGTACATCCCGCTTGCGCGGCGGATACCCGAGGCGGCATCTGCGTTGCGTAACATCCTCCAATGCATTACAAATATCCGGCCGTTCCAGCAGCATTTGCTCCCAATCTGGGATCGTTAGATCCGGTACTGGTAATCGCCGCATTCCAGCTGCCCGCAGCGCTGCCGGCCAAGTGCCAAACCGGGCTTTCAGATAGATCCGATACAGAAAAAAAATCTCTCCCTGCGTTGGTGCACGCCCAATACGAATGGCCGCTTCTCGCAGAACATCCAACAGCTCTTGATCAGAATAGCTGGCATAGATGGCTTTACCAATGCCGCTGGACAAGGTAAAGGATTGATAAAGCATGCGCAATTCCTTTTCCTGGTTCTCCCCATCTGTTCGTTTTGTTTGGGCTTGCTGTGCTAAATTTTGTATGGTATCTCGATATCGCTCCAGCTCTTGCGGTGTCAATTTTGCTGGACGAGCCTGCCTTCGCTTGCTAACGGTCTACACCCCCTTTCGACTTTGGGACCTGCTGCCAATCCGAAAAATAAAAAATCCGGCAGACAATGGCGTCTGCCGGAAAAGCAGATATCCATTGCCGATCCCTGCAAATAGAAGCTTTGAACACATGAAATGCACAAAACCTCCAGCCATCCCCAAACATGGGCATGGCTGCAAAAATCGGCAATGGATACCACCTTGATCAATTACCATGGAGCAGGCTGACAATCCTGGCTTATGGCCGGAGCCAAATACAGTAGAGGTAAGACTGCGCCGGATTCACACCGGCTTGTCAGTTGGCATATGTCAAGCATATGACCTGCTCACAGCCCGTATTGTAACCGATTTTTGCAGACGTGTCAAGAACATATCCAGGCACTTTCATACGCTATGGCTGTTCTGATTCTTTCATCATTTTTTCCAGCTCAGGATACTTGCCTATGATGTCGTCATATCGGTCTTTTTGATGGGGGATCGTACATGCGCTGCAGTCCTTACGGCCATTATATAAATACTGATAATTTCCTCCGCAGGCCTTGCCCAAAGCATACAGTGGACAAAAGCAAAACAGACAATTAAACGATTCAGGGTCCTGTGTTGGGTGGCATGGAAAATATTCACATTGCTTGTGTGAAAAAAATTTGTATTGGTTTCCTTCCATGAGCATTCATCTCCTATCCAATCAGTTCAAAAAACGGCTGCGGCAATCCATGGGATCGCCGCAGCCGTTTTTCTGCGTACCAAAAGGAATCCACTGCCCCTGCGGACAACAGATCCTGTCTCTTTGTAGGTCTTCTGACTTACGCTTATGGAGGTGTCCTCCTGCGTCCATATCCTGCCTTCTCAGGTTGCCCCAATGACTGGCTTTCACCAACGGATAGGACCTCAGCGCTTACAGCGGCGGTTACCGTCCGGGATTCACACCCGGTTCCCTTGTCCAGTTTCCGCGCCGCGCATCTTGATCGATAGGCCACGAAAACCACAAAGCTCTCTATATTAAATTCTATGCGTATCGTAGCACCGGGAAAGGCAAACGTCAAGAGACTTGTTCCCAACGCCGGAGAGAGTCCATCATATAGGAGGCTACGTCCATATCATAGACCCCACGGAGAAAGTCTCTCGTTAATACCTCGTTGGCCGATCCCATCCCGGCCACAGCGCCGTTTTTCAGAAACAGCAGCTGATCGGCTAGCATCAGAGAGAGGTTGATATCGTGGAGCACGCCGATGACGGTCCTCCCCTTCTCCTGGGACCAGTTTTTCAGATAGGCCACCAGCTCTGTCTGGTGCTTCAGATCCAGGTGGTTCGTCGGCTCGTCCAGCAGGATGATCTCCGGCTCCTGGGCCAATGTCCGGGCCAGAAACACCCGCTGAAGCTGGCCGCCCGACAGCTCAGAAATCTGCCGCTCCCGCAGGGGCTCCAAGCCGGTAGCACAAAGGTACTGCTCTACACACCGCTTGTCCTCCCTAGAGGGCGACGCAAAGAACCCGCGGCGTAGCTTCTGATACCGGCCCATCATCACCGTTTCATACACGGTAAAGGAAAAATAAACGGTGCTCATCTGGCTCATCATGGCCATATGGGAGGCGATCTCCGGCCGGCGCATGGCGGCAATGGACTTGCCATCCAGCGTCAGCTCGCCCCGGCTGTCCAGGAGACCGGCAACGGTGCGCAGCAATGTGCTTTTGCCGCAGCCGTTGGGCCCCAGAATGCACAGATTCTGCCCCAACGGGAGGTCAAAGGTAATATCGTGCAGGACGTCTCCAGTTCCATATCCCGCACAAACATTTTTCAGATGCAGCATGGATCAATCACCTCATTTCAGCTTTCTGCCGCGGAAGAACACCAGGGCAAAGAACGGCGCGCCCACCAGTGCCGTCACGGCTCCCACGGGAATGATGGTTGGAGCCAGCACCGTGCGGGAGACCAGCTCTGCCAACATGAGAAATGCACCACCAAACAGTGCCGACAAGGGCAGCACCAGCCGGTGGGCCGATCCAAATATCCGGCGCACCATATGGGGCGCAATCAGATCCACAAAGCCGATGACGCCCACCAGGGAAACGGCTGTACCGGTCAGCAGTGCGGCAACTCCGATCAGGATCAATTTCACCCGCTTGAGGTCCACACCAATGGACATGGCTTGTTCCTCACCAAAGCTCATGATGTCCATTTCCGGGGTAAACCGCTGCAGTACCAGCATGGAGATTACAAGAATCGGGAACATCACCGCCACATGGGACCAGTCCCGGCCGGAAAAGCCGCCCATCTGCCAGAAGACCATCTGCTGCAGGTGCTCCCGGGACAAGGCGGTGAGCAGCGTCAAAATGGCGTTGACGAACAACGAGAACACCATACCCACCAGTATGACCGTCTGGTTCTCCATCTTGCCATCCAGCCGGGATGCAAAGGCCAGGGCCAGAAACACCGTGGCCAGGCCGCCGATAAATCCGGCTGCCGGCAGCGTAAAGAGTCCCAGAAGCGGGATCGTAAATCCTGTGACCATGACCAGCGCCGCGCAGAGACTGGCGCCGGAGGAAACACCCAGCGTATAGGAGGAGGCCAGAGGATTCTTCAGGATGGACTGCATGACCGTGCCGCTGGCAGACAGGGTCGCGCCGGTCAGGAAAGCCAGCACCGCTCGGGGAAATCGCATTCCCCAGACGATGGAGCTCAGGTTGGGATCGATGGTTCCGGGTTCTCCAGACAGCTTGGCGATCAAAATGGCCACCACCTGTCCAGGCGTCAGGTTCACAGAGCCTATGGCGATGCTGCCGATGAGAATGAGCAGGGCCGCGGCGACCGCAAGGAGGATCTTACCTGTCCGCTTCATGCAGCGTCACCCGCGGCAAAGGGATCTTCGATGGCTGCGTAGGCGTCGGGATAGATCATCTTGGCCATCTGCTTCATGCCGTCGATCACATGGAGGTTGGGCAAGGACACCGCATTGGTGTTGACCAGATACACATCCTCATTGGCCACGGCGGTGACATTCTCCCAACCAGTCCGACCCAGGATCTCCCCTACCGGGTCCTCCACATAGTCCACCATGGTCAGGATCACATCAGGATTCAGCGCAATTACCGATTCCTCCGTTACGGAGACAAAGCCCTCCTGGTCAGCAAAGATGTTCTCCGCCCCGATAACTGTGAGCATCTCCTGCATAAAGGTACCACTACCGGCAGTATAGATATCAGGAGCACAGGCGATCTCCACTACTACACGCTTTTTGTTCCGAATACCTGCGCCAATCTCAGACAGCTGGTCCAGTTCCTTCTGGAACTGCGCGATTAGAGCCTCGCAGATTTCCTCAGCATCCACACAGTCCGCAATAAACCGGGTATCCTCCAGCATGGTATCGATACCGGAAGCAGACGGAATATCCGCCACGCAGACACCCACGTCCCGCAGGGGCTTGAAGGGGTCTGTGCCGGTGGAGGCGCTCATACCGGTGGTAAAGATCAGATCTGCATTCAAAACGGCCATCTGCTCCGTGTCTGGCTCCATCATATCGAAGGTCGGCAGATTCTCCAGGCCGAAATACATGGCAGAATAGGTGTCTACGGCAACGAGCTTGTCCTTCATCCCCAGGTCCAGCAGAGTCTGGGTGGCAGAGGGCGCCATGGAGATGATGCTGTCCACCTGATCCGGCAGCGTGATGGGATTGCCGCTGCGGTCGGTGTCTGGGCGGTCATTCGCAGTTTCCTGCGTCTGTTGGGACTGCGCATCCAGCTCCGTAGTTTCCGCGGGAGCGCATGCAGTCAGGGCGGTCAAAAGCAGCAGGATCATCACAAGGGCGAGTGCGGTTCGAAGTTTCATTGAAAACAATTCCTTTCTTCTTTTCCTGTGTGCAGTTATTTGGTATAATCCATACAGAACATCTCAGAGAATCCCGGAGGATAAAGATGTATGGAACGCAACTTTAAACTGTGCAACGGCGATCGCCTTACCTGTACGGAACAGGCCGCTGTTTTTCGCTTTTCCGGCCCCCGTATGGTGTTGTCCACTGGGGCCAACGGCGGCGGAATGCGAAGCGATCTGATCGCTGCATTCAATTACTGCGACTGCGGCACCGCGGGTGTATGCCAGCCCATGGAAGGCCATACACTGCGGGAGCACCAGCGTGCGGTGGCTCGACGGCTGGGGTTGGACCCGGACCATTCCACCGGTCTGGACACAGCGGCAAATCTTGACAACATGGTCGTCATCACCAAGCGGTGGGAGGATCTGCAAATCACCGCCGCAGTCTCCGGCGGCGCCGACGTCAACGCCCTCTGTGCGGGTGATCCTACATTTCTGACCGAGACTGACGGTGCGCCGTGTCCTGTGCCGCCCGGGACCATCAACATATTCCTGGTCACAGACCGTCCCCTCTCTCCCGGCGCCATGGCTGAACTGATCATGACTGCCACCGAAGCCAAGACCGCCGTGCTCCGGGACTTGATGCAGGGCAGCAGCGTTTCGCAGGAGCTTGCCACGGGGACCGGTACCGACGGCATGGTCATCATCTGCGGCATCGGAGAAGACGGTATGCTGCTGAACGCCGGAAAGCACTTCAAATTTGGAGAGCTGGCGGCATTGGCCGTCCGGGAAGCCGTCACGGAAGCACTGTTCCGACAAACGGGTTTCTGTGCCCGAGAGCAGCATTCCGTCCTCCGTCGACTGCATCGCTTCGGTATCACCGCAGAAGCGTTGTCAGCCAAATGTCTGGCACAGCTGCCGGGACAGCGCGCTGCATTGGACAGGGCTTTGGAAAAGCTTGACCAAGATTCTTTCTTAGTGAGTGCCACGGCGCTCTATATCCATCTGGAGGATCAGCGCCGCGCAGGTATGCTGACAGAACTGGAGGCTGGGGACTGGGTCGACCATCTTCTGCGTCAGATCCAGCAGCACTATCACTGCGATTTTCCCATACTCCCGGAAGCGGATCTTCCGGAAAAGCTGGCACAGTTTCTCTGCGCGCTGCTCCTGGCCAACCTGCGGGAGCGGGAACGTCTCTACCCCGATCTGCCCCCCATCTGAATCCATAAAAAAAGCGGCAGCAGATGCTGCCGCTTTTCCAGACAAAACGGGTGTTATTTCCAGTAGAAATGACATCCGTCATTTTGTAGGTCTTCTGACTTGCATATCCCGATGCAGACCAGTGCATCCGCGCCTCTGTTTCGCCTTCCCAGCCAAGCCATTACAGCCCGCCAGTGACCTGCTTTCGCAGAAAAAACAGACACTCTATGCTCACAGCTACAGAGTCCGGGACCGATTTGGTCGTCGGAAACGTGTTTGGGAGTTTCACCCAATTCCCTTGTTCAGCAGAACGGTTCGGCGTGTTTCGTCGGAAAACGCGCCGTTGCCACAAAAGTCGGAGCAAACTATGAATTTACTCATCATTATATAATAGTTTTCCAAGAAGTCAAGAAACATCATTCTTCTCAACCGTGTTCTTTGCAGGCGGATAAAACCATTGATCAAGTGGTGGTTTTACCCACCTGTTATGCGTTTGTGGCCGGTGTTACACAACCTGTTGGTCCTCAAACCTCAAACCTCAAACCGATTATAATTCGGATAGCAGTCGAGGCACAGTTTTTTGTCTCCGGCCAAGCGAATCCAGTTCGCTCCTGTGGTTTCTCCACAACAATCACATACATAAGAATCGAACAGCCGAGCCGGTTCCGGCAGTGTAATCACAGCCGGCTTCACCTCAAACAGTTCCTTTGGCTCCTTGCCCTGTAAATAGGCAAAGGACTCTTCTCGGCTCATGCCCTCCGGCCGGGGTTTCAACACCAGCCGAACCGAATTCCCCGTCCTACGGTTGTAGAAAGAGAATGCCTGCTTGCCCCGTAAGTGAAACAACAGATTACCCTTACCAATGCTGCACCCCAGTAGAGCCTGGATAGCATCCACGCCACAGGCATCGTTTTCGCTGATGCACACCACCTGCTCATCGTCGGAAAATTCCAGTTTCAGCAGTTCCATGGCGTACAGTGCCGCCTTGTAGCTAAGGTTGTAGAAACGCTGCACAAAGCTGACAGCATGACCGCCCCGGCCCTCGGCGTGGTCATACCATTCGTTGCCGCGGACGGTGACACTGTGGTCGCTGGCCAGACGCTTTTCTCTGCCGGAAGCCAGGAGTTTTTCGCCATGGCATCGGAGAAACACCTCCAGATCCACCGATGCAGCCTGTTGTTTCTGTTCCTCTGTAAAGTGAATATACGTTGACATCTGATTCACTCCTCACCTTTTTGTTCTGTACTGCATAATCTGGGCTTGATATAAGTTTATACTTTGTATATACTATAGTTGTAAAGGAGGTGCGCACCATGTACGCAACCATTCAGAAATGGGGCAACAGTCAGGGGCTGCGGATTCCCAAGGCGCTTCTGGATGCCATCGGCCTGCGGGAAAACGACCGGGTAGAGCTGGTACAGCTGGAGAATGGGATTCGCATTCAAAAAGCTGCGCAGCCGCAGCACCGCTCACTGGAAGAACGACTGACCGCGTTTTACGGCAAACCCATAGAAGAAATTGAAACCATTGACTCTGAAGAAGTAGACTGGGGTAAGCCGGAGGGGCAGGAACTATGGTGATGGTATTTGAGCAAGGCGATATCGTTTATCTGGATTTTGATCCC
This sequence comes from Candidatus Avoscillospira sp. LCP25S3_F1, assembly GCF_052117125.1. Lineage (NCBI taxonomy): Bacteria > Bacillati > Bacillota > Clostridia > Eubacteriales > Oscillospiraceae > Candidatus Avoscillospira > Candidatus Avoscillospira sp. LCP25S3_F1. The sequence goes on from NZ_JBQKJT010000001.1 coordinate 9,749, forward strand.
CAGGCAGGACATGAACAGCGGGGCCGTCGGCCAGCGCTGGTGGTCAGCAACAACCTCTTTAACCGTGTCAGCAGTCTGACCATGGTCTGTCCCATTACCCACACAGATCGCGGCCATCCATTTCACCTTCGGCTGGATGGACGCACCAAAACAGATGGCGTGATTCTCTGCGACCAAGCTCGGATGCTGGATCTGCGGAGCCGTCGTGCCGCCTTTGAGGAAAAAGCACCAGAGGATATTACCGCCGAAGCTGTGGACATGATTACCAGTTTTATTGAACTCAAATGAGCAATCGAAGCGCTCCGAACCGGACACATATGTGTCCGGTTTTTTACATACCCAATCTGTCAGTTCTGCATGGTTGGAGAGATTTCCTGCTCCTCGTGGTCATCGGCTTTGTGACCCAGGGCCAACCGTTTTTCCATCAGATATCTACGCCGTTTGGAGTCAATGCGGATTCCGGCTGGGTTATGGGGCGGCGCAGAATTGTCCCGGAAGATTCTACCCATATGGTGGAGCAGTTTGGTTGCCACCAGCATCACGGACGGATCACGGAACTGGTCGAAGCGGTCGAGGAAGAATTGCGCGTACTGGTTGCCCTGATCAGCCGAGCGGGTGAACCACTCTCTGGCCTGCTCCCGATCCTGTTCCACATCCCGGCCCAGAAGATACAGCTTTCCTAAGGTGTATTGTGCAAATGGATTTCCTTGTCCGGCAGCAGCGGTCAGGTACGCCAGAGCCTTTGCTACATCCTTTGTCACAGACTCACCCGTGAGGTAGAGCTTCCCCAAGCGGTATTGGGCAAACTGATTCCCATGTTCGGCAGCTTTATCCAGCCATCGCATTGCCTCCGCTGTGCGCTTCCGGGAAAGGAGCAGTTTTCCGAGGGCATATTCCGAGAAGTCGTTTCCGGCTTCTGCGGACAATCGAAACCACCGCTCGGCTTTTTCATGGTCCCGCATGGTGGAGAGGTCATCCCGGTAGAACTTACCCAGCTGGTGGGCTGCCATCGTATATCCCTCTGCCCAGAGCTGCTCCAACTCCCGAACCGCTTCTGCGTGTTCCTCATCCAGCGCATAGACATCCTGCAGAACGGATTTAGCAGCACGGTAGCGCTGTGCCTGTTCCCATGTACCGTATGTTGGCTGCTCCGCCTCCCCCACCGGTTCGTCACACATATCCTTGTCCTCAAACGTCGGGAGGCCGAGACGGATGTTCTCGGCCTCCCGGATGATATCGTTCTTGATTCTGCGAAACTCTTTCTGCTGAGAGAGCGGGAGATGCTCCCGTAGTGTGCGGCTGCCGTAGCACTCGCTCAGCTCGTCCAGGATCTGATTCCAGATTTCATAACACTGCGCCACTTCCGGCTGTCGGGACAGCTCGTCCACGATACCATCCACCAGAGCTTTCAGCGGTTTCTTCAGATAACCGTATTGCTTCTTTCCGGTGGTGTTTTCCAGCGCCTGCACCAGCTGGCGCATCGTATCCTCGATGACCGGATTGTCGCAGAGCTGGTGATTCATCCTGCGGATCAGCTCCCGCATGGTGTCCTGGGCTGTTTCGACCAGCTCTTTGTAGGCCACATCTTTCCGCTCGTAAATCTGATTCATCTCATCCCGGAAGATGGTGTTGGTCAGCTTGGGGCGCATAGCCGCAATGCCATCCCTGGTCAGGAAGCCCTCCTTGGGATTGTCTGACCAGACCATCATATGGATGTGTGGGTGATGGCCCTCATCGTGGAAGGCAGCATACCAGCGGAAGTGATCCGGCGAGATCTTCATGGCCCTGGCCAGATCCGGCGCATGCATCATGAGGAGCGCACGCCACGCCTCCGCACTGTCGTATCCCAGACGAGCGGCATCCGCACGGCGCAGGGAATAGATAAGCGTCCATACATTTCCAATATGGGCCTCCAGTTCCGCACGCGCCGCGTCAAGATTCACCGCGGCGGCGGCACTGAACAGGCCGTGGGCGCCGCGCAGCTCCACCCGAGGTCGGGTGGCGATGTAGGACAGATACCCGCTCTCTGAATTCATCTCATGAAGGTTTGCATCCAGCGCCATGGTGATGAATGCGGAGGCAGTTCCAAGTGTTGGGGTCTTGCAGTAGTCCTCGTACTCGAACAGCTCCGCAGCATCGGGGAAGTCATGGAGCAGTTTTTGAATCAGTTCCCGCTGTCCCTTGGTAACCGGACCGTTGCCGGACAGCTTCTCCACGCCTTCCCGGGTGGCAATGTACGCCATATATCCGCCGGCCTTTCCCGCCCGGATGTAACCGCTTTTTTGTACGAGCTTCACCATAGGTTACACCGACTTCTGAAAATCCAGCGCGTCCTGGAACGAGATGCGTCCATTGGTACGCTTCATATCCCGGATGGCCTTGCCACGCAGACGCTGGTACTCACCTTCGTCGATGTCGGTGTCGTAGGCAATGATCTGCGACAGCACATGGAGATCCACGCCCTGCCGGAACAGCAGCGTACCCATGCGCCCGGCGAAGTGATCCAGCGTGCCAGTCAGTACGGCAGCGAGTACCCCGGGCAGGAACGCAGCGGCGTTCTTCGTACTCAGATAGCCGAGATAAAACACCACCGCTTTTTCAATGAATTCACTTTGACTCCTGCAATTGTCCGTCCGAAATGTGACCTCAATCTGCTCCTTTACGGAAGGAGTCAGCCAGATTGTCGCTTTCTGTTTTCCCTTGACCATACTACCTCCTCTCGATGGTAGAACCGCTGTAAAACCCCTGCAACAGCGGCATTTTTTCAAAAGAGAGCGTTCCTCCGCCGTTTTTCCCGCCAAAGGAACGGCCTGTCCAAAGGCCGGAAACTGCCCGCACTGCGGGCAGTTGTGGATGGCCCGGCGCACAAGGAGCGTCGGGGCTTTCTCCCGCTTCGTTTCCGTCCTCCCGTACCGCTCCAGAAATCGGGCCATTGCGGGCGTTTTTGTGCTAGGATGGGCATGGAGCCCTCCGCCGCCGGAAAGCCGCACACAGCGGCCCACCGGGCGCAGCACGGCGCTACATCTGCATCTCTGTATCTGCCTGAGTCTGCTCGGCCAGATGGCCCCAATTATGCACCACCACAGTTCGATTTCACTGTTCCCGATCAGCACATTATCCCCATTTTCAATCCGCCATGTTCCATTGCGGGACTGTGCGTCATGAGATACCGAGGGAATTGCCGAGGTAAAGCACAGCGGCGGTGAGCGTTTCACAGTCAAGCAGCTGGAACGCACCAAGAAATCTCTTGAGGCCAGACTGGAAAAGCTCCAGGCCGAGGGCCGTAAGGACGATGTGGTGACTTTCGAGCAACTAGGCGTGGATCGGCTGTTTGTGGATGAGGCACACAATTATGATAAGACCTCCGGCGAAGCTCGTCGGAGGTCTTATGGTTCCAGATTATCTTCCTTGAAAAGTGGCGAAGCAAAAAAGGTGTCTATTCCAATTCCCAGCCCCTGGCACATCTCATGGATGATTCGCAGCTTTACAGAATCGTAAGAACAGTTGATGATATTGCCAATGGTGGACTTGGGAACGCCGCTTTTCATATACAGCTGATACTGCGTCATCTTCCGCTCCTCCAGCAATTCTGAAAGGCGTCTGCTGACCGCCTGATTTAGCTTCAATCGCACTCACCGTCCCTGTCCCTGTACTAAAGTTATTATATGGGCAGGCGTGTGAAAATTAGTCCCTGTACCTGTACCAATGGCGTTATTTGCGCTATGATGGAATCAGGGGTGTTTTTATGACAGTGACCTTTTGCGGTCATGCACAGATTTCGCAGAGCGAGAAAATTGAGAACTGGTTATGTGATGTTACGCAGAAACTGATTGAGCAAGGCGCGACTACCTTTTACCTGGGTGGCTATGGAGCTTTTGACAATTTGGCAGCGTCTGTTCTGAGATCACAGAAAAAGCGGTATCCACAGATTGAGCTGATTCTTGTCTTGGCCTATCTTAACACCGGGAGAGACACTTCCGGTTACGATAGCACGGTGTACCCACCGCTGGAGACTGTACCGCGCCGTTTTGCAATTTCGCATAGGAACCGCTGGATGGTAGAGTCCGCCGATGTGGTGGTGGCCTATGTTCTCCATGATTGGGGTGGAGCTGCCACTACGCTGCGGTGCGCCAAACAGAAAAAGAAACAGATTATTTCATACCGTGACGAGATGGGCAGCTGAGGCTGCCCATTTTTTGAAGGGAGGGAAACTTCATGGCAACCACACGCATCATGCCGCTGCATATCGGCAAGGGCCGGACCGAGAGCCGTGCCATCAGCGCGATTATTGACTATGTGGCAAATCCGCAAAAGACAGACCACGGCAGGCTCATCACCGGCTACGAGTGCGACAGCCGTGTAGCCGACGCCGAGTTCATGCTGGCCAAGCGCCAGCATATCGCCGCCACCGGACGGGTCCGTGGAGCGGACGATGTGATCGCCTACCATGTCCGCCAGTCCTTCTGCCCTGGGGAAATCACCCCGGAGGAAGCCAACCGGCTGGGCGTGGAATTTGCCAAGCGGTTCACCAAGGGAAAACACGCCTTTATCGTCTGTACCCACATTGACAAGGCCCATGTCCATAATCATATCATTTGGAGTTCGGTCGACCTGGACTGTGACCGGAAGTTTCGCAACTTTTGGGGCAGCACAAAAGCCGTCCGTCGATTGAGCGACACCATCTGCATTGAGAACGGACTGTCCATTGTCGAGAACCCAAAGCCCCACGGCAAAAGTTACGACCAATGGCTGGGCGATCAGGCGAAGCCCTCCCATCGGGAATTGCTTCGTGCTGCCATAGATAACGCCCTGGCACAAAAGCCTGATGACCTGGACGAGCTGCTGAAGCTGCTCCGGGAATCCGGCTGCGAAGTATCCAAGCGCGGCAAATCCTACCGTTTGAAGCTCCCCGGCTGGGGCAAAGTGTCCCGCCTGGACAGTTTGGGCGACGGCTACACCCTGGAGGACCTGCTGGCTGTCCTCGCCGGACAAAAGAAGCATACGCCCCGTCGGAAGACGGTCAAGCAAGCAGATCCGCCGAAGGTCAATCTGCTGGTTGACATCCAGGCAAAGCTCCAGGCCGGAAAAGGTGCCGGATATGCGAGATGGGCCAAGGTCTTTAATCTGAAACAGATGGCACAGACCGTAAACTATCTCACGGAGCATAACCTGTTGGAGTATGCGGTTCTGGAGGAAAAGGCTGCGGCAGCTACGGCCCACCACAATGAGCTATCTGCCAAAATTAAAGTAGCGGAAAATCGTATGGCAGAGATCGCCGTGCTGCGGACCCATATCATCAACTATGCCAAAACTCGTGACACCTATGTGGCCTACCGGAAGGCCGGTTACTCCAAGAAATTTCGCCAAGAACACGAGGAAGAAATCCTGCTCCATCAGGCGGCAAAAAATGCCTTTGATGATATGGGGGTCAAGAAGCCGCCCAAAGTTAAGGAACTGCAAACCGAGTATGCCCAGCTCCTGGAGGAAAAGAAAAAGACCTATGCCGAGTACCGGCGCTCCCGTGAGGAAATGCGGGAGTTGCTGGCAGCAAAGGCCAATGTAGATCGGCTCTTAAACATGGAGGCAGAACACGATACCGAAAGAGAAAAAGGCCACGAGCAGCGGTGAGCTGATCGTGGCCTAAAGCGTTCGCAGAACGCGCAGCCGCAGAATGAAATTCTGCGTTCATGGGGGCTTGGGGGATACCCTCAACAAGCAGCGCCGGGAGCCGAATGGCTATCCAGGGGCATTGCTTGCCTCTTTCCCGTAGGAATAAAATAAGCCAGTGACGAAACCTTCAAATTTCGCTCACTGGCCTACTTTGTTTCAAGTTTCTTGGAAAGTTCCTTTAGTTCCTCTGCAAATCCACGAGTGTGGTGCAACAAGGTTTCCCGCATCTCCGGCGGACAGTTCATATACAGCAGCTTCATCTCATTCTGCCCTGCTTCGTCCGGCGTGAGGTCCGGGTACATAAGCGAGTCCAGTGAAAGATGAACCGCTTTTGCCAATGCTTTCAAAATCAGATAGGAAGGATTTCTCCTGGCTTTCTCAATATCGGCAATCTGTTTGGTAGAAACATGGGATTTATCAGCCAGCTGTTCCTGCGTCAGATTTTTCTCTTTTCTTGCTGCTCGGAGTGCGTCTCCCAAGGCTGTCAAATCGTCAATCGGCATTATCGTTCACCTCAATAATATTGTATCGTTCCGGTTTGATTTGAGGAATAACCTTATCATTCCGGTTTTCCGGTATGATTATACCGATTTTCTTTTCGATAGCATGGTTGTAGGCTTGTATTATTCGAGTAACGGAAATATAATGGAATGAATTGCAGGAGGTGCCAAAATGGACTACATGACATTGAAAGAGGCAAGTGAAAAATGGGGAGTTTCTGCCCGTCAGATAAATTATTATTGTTCAGCTAATCGGATTGAGGGTGCAATAAAAGTGGCCACAATCTGGTTAATACCTAAAAGTGCCAATAAGCCAATAGATAAGCGCAAAAAGAATGCTTCTTTGTGAGATTTCTGCGATATTTCTTTTTTATCATAATCAGAGAAAGGATGTGAGCGCATGAGAATTTTAGTGGTCGAAGATGACCGTCTTTTGAATACAACTCTTTGCTATAATCTTTCTGCCGCTGGCTATGAGGTGGAGGCCGCTTTAAGTAAAAGTGTTGCAGAACGGCTTTGTGAAAAACAGGACTATGATTTAATCGTTCTTGATGTTAACCTGCCGGATGGAAACGGCTTTGATTTTTGCCGTGACATGAAAGAACGATCCCCGGACACGGCAGTGATTTTCCTTATGAAGCCAGCAAAAATAGCTGCAAGCATTTCGCCCATTGCGGCTTCACGCTACCGTCAACAGCGGGTGAATATAGCTGCTGCAAAAAGGAGGAATGATGATGGTAGCAGGCCACCTGAGAGAACAAAATGGATATTTCCAGATGATATTAAGCTGGAAAGGTGCTGACGGTAAACGGAAAAGCAAATCCATCAGCACCGGACTTGCCGTAAAGGGCAATAAAAAACGGGCTGAAGCAATGCTGCTCAAGACCCGAAAAGAATTTAACCCCGAAAATCTGCTGGAAAACGCAGATATGCCGTTTCATGTTTTTTTGAATAAGTGGCTGAAAGAAAACGCTTTTTCCTTTAGCCCAAGTACATACGCGGAATATGCCTACGATGTTAGAAGTCAGATTGAGCCATTCTTTGAGAAACATCCTATTGGTTTGCTCAAAATGTCTGGACGCGATCTGGAGGCATTTTATCGCTATGAAAGACAGGAACACGAGGCTTCTTCGCAGGAATTGCTGCAATACCACGAGATAATCGTGGCAGCATTTCAATACGCCGTTGAGTTGACATGGCTGAAGGAAAACCCTGTGGCTCATATCAACCCGTGTGCAGATGAAGCTCCCATACTCTTTACCGATTTTATTCTGGAATGGCTGGAAATGATGAAAAGCAGCGTCGAGCTGACCACATATTCATCCTACGCCAATTCCATCAAGGGAAGCATTGTCCCGTACTTCAAAGACAAAATGCTCACCTTGCAGGACCTGGAGAAGCACCCCAAGCACATCCAGGACTACTATCAATTTGAGCTTGGTAAAGGGCTTACGGCTAATACCGTAATCCATCGCCATGCCAACATCCGTAAATGCTTGCAGTATGCGTTCCAGATCGGACTAATTAAGTCAAACCCCGCTGACCGTGTGGAGCGGCCCCGGAAAGACAAATATCTTGCGACGATTTACAACCAACAAGAGCTGGAAATCCTTTTCAAGACTGTGAAGGGCGACCCCATTGAGCTGGGTGTTATTCTTGCCGCATTTTACGGACTGCGGCGGAGCGAGGTAGTCGGACTGAAATGGGATGCGATTGACTTTGAAAAAAAGACAATCAGCATAAAGCACACCGTTACGCAAGTCAATGTGGATGGCAAGAACATCACCGTACAGAAGGACCGAACGAAAACGAAGTCCAGTTACCGGACCCTGCCTTTGGTCCCACCCTTTGAAGAACTGCTGCGACGCTTGAAACAAGAGCAGCTTGTCAATCAAAAGGTATGCGGTGCAGCCTATTGCAAAAAATATCTGGATTATATCTATGTAAATGCAATGGGCGAACTTGTCAAACCAAACTTCATCACACAGCATTTTGAGATTGTATTGAAAAACCACGGATTGAAAAAAATCCGTTTCCACGATCTCCGCCACCCGTATGTCAAGCACACGACAAAAAATATAATTCTGAAAAGCAGAAAACCCAAGCTACCAAGATGGATTTAATAGCTTGAGTTCTCTGCTTTTTACTGCTTATCTATAACAAGTAGCACATAATAAGTAGAAACCATATTCTCTAAATATTGGGTATGTATCTTAATGCGAAAAATCAAAAAACAAGTGATGTATGGTTATTTCCTGATTATCAAGATCCCGCGTATGCTGTGAAGAGTACTGCGGTTCCACATAGCGTAACTCTCGGGACAAATTGCTTACTGGCGTAACTTTCGCAATTTCAGAAACAAGTTCGGCTACAATTTCAGGAATCTTACCACTTAACACATACCCAATAATCGAAGATTCTGATGACTGTGAACCATACCGTCCTGAGGTATAATTTTTAACTCCTGTTTCGACATATCTTTTGATTTTATCTTTCTTGTGATTATATAGATTCTTGCATTCTGCGCCAAAATAACTGTTTGAAGTATCCCAATCACGAAAACAAAAATCAATCGTGGGCTTGTATCCACGCCCCTTCTTTAATGTGGGATCTTGGTATTGATGTACTGGGCCAATGCTGTTTATTCGTAGGATAGTAGCTCTATTTTCACTGGTCCATCGAAGCGAAATTTTACCATACCATTCTTGCGTAATATCATCTTCTTCAGTATTTTCAGTGATAGTGATGCTTGTATCCGCAATTATGTCATGATAACCCTGCCATAAAGTCAATAATATTTCGTTGACTCCAGAAGGGCCAAGCCGCTTTGCCAAATCGTCCGGCACAGCTGAGGATGCCGTTATATTTCTTATACTGCTCATTACATCACCTCCATGCCTTGGAAATATCTTCGAATATTTCATCTGCATCTCTGCAGGCGGCAGAATATGTCCAATATTTGCGTTGTGCTGGTTTAACAATAAAAATCTTTTCTCGTTGATAAATGCGGAGGTTTCTTCTCACGAAAACCATTTGTTGATTATCTACCAATGAACGGTCCAAGTTTAGGAGTATTTCATTAAGCTGATCATTGTTAGTTATAACATTTAGATCCTTTGTAGTGGGATGCTCAACATTCAACACAAGCACAGATAGTGGGGCATCGCCAATATATAGGTCTCCAGAAAAACCCACGTCAGTTCCAAATGTCCTAGTCAGCACTCCTTTTACAGAAGCGTAATATAGTTTGTAGCTATCAATGCTCGGTCTGGAAAAAGATACTGAACGCCTTTTATTCTTGAAATAGTCATAAACATAGTCAATAACATCATCTATTTGATAGCACTCATATTCCTTTAACCGATACATATTTCGCGCAAACTGTTCCAACAGGTAATTTTCTTTTGGGGACTTCACTAATTTATCGAAGATGTTGCAAGCTTCTGTAAGCTCGGCATTGTTAGGTTTTGGGATTGGTGTCTGCCAGATGTCCCCGGCCTCTAACTCGTCCCGTTCTACTAGCCACTTCCTATTTGTAAGGATATGATAGTACGAAAATATTCTTGAGCCAATTATCACGCTCAAGTACTTAAGCTGTTCAATTTCACCGTGAATCCCCAAAAGGCTATGATTAAATACAGCATCGTAATCTAGTACCTCAGAAAGGAATTGCCCATTTTTGTGGCTCTGTTTTATTATTAGGTGTGGAGCTTTGAAAATTTCTCTAGCATTCTTAACTATGCACTCAAAATCATCAAAATCAACCGTTGGGAGTTTGTCGGATGAAATATAATATGGTTTAAAGGATTTGGCTTCAACCAATGGAAGACCTTCGAAGTCACAACATTGGTGCTTTCTATTTCCTCTCTTGAATCCCTCGGCAGTTATCATGTGATTTTCTTCAATGAATGATGCCATAGGTGCAAAAGTACTTTGCAGTTTTCCTATTAATTCAAGATCTCTAGGTGCTCCCCACATTGCAATTTTCCAGATCCTATCGTCATCAATAATGTCACGGGGTATTCTACATATATCGGTAGGATCAATAGAAAACCTCCTAATATCTTCAATCGTGTAAATTGGCTTTGGCGTGCAATAAACTATTGGTTGAATGACCTCCTCCTTTTTAGGAGTATAGATAATGGCAGCAGCAGGTCCACTAGCGTGATCAAACAAGAATTTTCTATACACTGATAGATTAATAATCGCTAGGACGTTGTTATCGGAAAACAGATTTGCCCTATACGTCCTGCTTTTATCTGACCTATTAAAAAGCAATCCTTTGCTCGGCATAAGGAGGCAAATGATTCCGTTTTGCTTGCACAACTCTGAGCACTTGATAGAAAATGCCTGCGCAATTTGCTTGTCACCTATTACGCGATTTGTTTTTTCCAAGTATTCTTTTGTTTTTCCAGTAATGTTACTCTGCCAAGGCGGATTGCCGACAATGACATCATATTTTCTGTTATTAAAGGATTTATCCTTATCGAAAAAATCACTTGAAATCAAGTTGTTATCTAATAGACGCGGAAATGAAAGCTTATCCCAGATGCTTCGTGGATCAAGAAAATCACACATGGCTAAGCTAAGACTAAACGAGGCAACTCGAATAGCTTCCTCATTAATATCTACACCAAAGATACTGCTTTTCAAGAGAAGATTCAATTGATCACAGTTGATCGTATGAACATCATTTTGGGACATCCATCTACAAACAAGTCTTCTGTATGCCTCAACTAAGAAAATGCCCGAACCGCATGATGGATCAAAAAAGGATGTATCTTTATACTCGCCTTCCCACGGATATACTTCATCCATGACCAAGTTGACAAGGTGGAGAGGTGTATAATACGTGCCCTTCTCATCATCTTCGTCTGACAGGTGAAAAAACAGCTCATAGATACTGCTGATCAATTGAATGGGGATAATGTCAAAACTATAAAATGGCCATAACGCGAGTTGTTTGCTCTCTAATTCGCTATCGCCTAGAATAAATGTGCGAAGCTCATCCAAGTCATTTTGAGTAATAATCTCTATTTCAATTTCTGAGACTTGCAGTGTATCACCATTAAACTTCTCTTTAAGTGTTCTAAACAAGCTATAAGTTGCATCTTTACTGTTTAGCACATCGGTATACTGTTTTGCTGACTCCAAAAAATTGGAATAAAAGCCTTGCGGAAATACTGTTTCTCCGTTTGAATCTTTTCGTTCTTCCAGGTACTTAATAAAAATCGACCGACTGAGCAAAGAGTGAACTATGCTCGTGATCGTTTCCTTACTCTTATCACATCTTTTGCTGATTTGATTAATCAGCGTTCTTCGCATTGTCCTCAAATTTGACATTAATGTGGCATCCACCCGGCTTTGGATGTCAAATCTAATCGTACTTTGCCGCCAATATTCGCCGCTTTCAAGCAATGAGCGATGATATTTTTGTAGTGCAAGCCGTTGTGAAGCCAATCCATTGGTCAAGCTTAATGTTTCAATTATTCCTGCGGTGGGGCTAAGGTTTCCGTTCTCAGTGGCTTGAGGGGTCGCGTAGTTATTATAAATTAAAATCTCATCCGGAGTTACTACAAATAGCAGCGGAGCCTCTCCGAGATTCCACGAAAGGCGATGCAACTCTGCAACTTGTTTTGCATCATATTTCTGGATAACGGAAAAATAGATAAGCGGAATTTTGGCAATCCCATTTGTATCACGAAGAAAATATACGGCGTCAATCCCTATCTTTTCATGAACTTGTGTATAGAATAGTCTTTGAAAGGGGCTCATGCTCTGCAAACTGTCTTCTGTAGCCAAACCGGTACTGCTATTTATATCAAGGCATTCAAATATGCCATTTAGCAACTCACTCATTTTTCTGCCCCCACATGTATTATTTTTCAAAACTAGTCACATATTGTTTGATTGATGCTTGGGAATGTATATATAAAATCAAGACAGGCGTACTTCCATACCCGATTTCTTGTGGCATCGCTTTCTTGCATAATTAGATTGTACTTTTGCAATGTAGCAAATGCTTTAGAAATAGAATTGTATGATAAGTTTAGATGCTTTGCCGCAATAGGAATACTTGTAACAGGGAAAGCCTTAAGGTACTCATACACGTTCCAAAAACTTCTTGTTTGTGGTACTTCAGCCCTTAACCTTTCCTCGTCCAGCTTAATTGTTTCTTCATATTTCTTGAGCAGTGCCACACTGGTTTGAGCAGCTTCATTGATAATCCGTATGAAATACTTAATGCAACGTATATAACCACCACTGTATTGTGTTGTGCTGAGTATATCAAAATACTCGTTTTTATTGAAGAACAGGTGTTCAGATAGACACAGTCCAGGCAACGCTTTGCTTGCGATTTTTTGCAGAACCATGAATATTAGGATACGTCCAACAACCCCATTATACTTCTCGAATGGGTGTATCATTTCAAACTGATAGTGTACCAACGCAGCTTGAATCAGGGGATCATCTTCACTGTCATAGAGATAAGCAGAAATGTCGGCCAATGACGGTAAAACAGCCTCTGGAGCCGTTGGGTTATAGATTTTTAAGTTTGATACTGCACGTTGCAAAAATGTTTGGGTGTCACGGATACCTATTTGTTGCTCTGGTTTATCACCATATAACGTGATGCCACATATTTTGCTGTAATCTTGAGCTACAAACTGCATACCAGCTGCTACTTTATAAGCTGACATCAAATTGTTTATAGGTTCTATATCACCCTTACCGGTGCCTCTTCTAACTAATATATCACTAAAATCTGGTGCATCATAATCTATCATTCTGGAATAGGTGCATTCCTTTAAGCGCATTAATTCACAAAACGAGTTTTTATTTGGCGCATACTGAAGCAAACCTTCTAATCGCCCAAGGTTGTGATGTGCCTCGACCAAAAGCGCGGCAAGTTCATCATCCAATTTAAAAAGTGTAGCACCTTTCAATGGACGAGGTGTGAAGGTATAGTATGTAAAATTAAATTCTTCATTTTTACGCTGTTCGGTGTAATCTCCTGTATATGGATGCATCTCTATTCCTCGGTGGCTATTTTGTTAATTTTAATTATAGCAGGCAATCATAAATAAAGGAAGCACTATTCCGCAATTAATTTCAATAAATTACGAAATAGTGCAACATAATAGCTGATTAAGCTTCCATGACTTAGGCACCCGTATGTCAAGCACACGACAAAAAAATATAATTCTGAAAAGCAGAAAACCCAAACTACCAATCTTAGTGCTGATAGTCTGGGTTTTCTGTTTTTGCTTTTTATTCTACGACTTTGCCCGTAGTATAGGTGGGATTAGCGATCCAAGTTTTTCTGTTTGTAGTCAATATCGGTACATCGCTTCGGGCAGATGAAATGGCTAAATGGAGCAAGTATGAAATCACACTGCCCGTCAGCCGAGGCAATCTTGTTTTGGCAAAGTATATTTCCGTTGTGATTTTGCTTGTGTTAGGTATGTTCATGGGAAGTGTAACTGTCGCACTCTTGCACATCAGCGGGTATACGATGACACTGCCAATTATGCTCCGTGGCTTTGAAGTTGGACTTACATTATCTTTCTTCTCGATTGCAGTGATGTACCCGCTCGTTCTGAAATTTGGGACAGAAAAGAATGAACTGATTCTGATCTTATCAACTTTCGGTGCAATCGGAATGCAGCTGCTGACCGCCGCGTGCTTAGCCAAATGGACAGACGGTATGAATATGCGGCATCCTCTTGTTGAAGCCGTTTCAACCGTTATTGCAATTATAATCTTCTTTGCATCCTATTTTGTTTCCGTAAAAATCCATAAGGCCAAAGAATTTTGAGTGTTCAGAAAACAATGATTATGGAAGAATGGATTTTGTGTCCCTTTTGCAGCTGTAAGCCAAGAGCAAAATCAGAGAAGATTTCGAACTTCTGAATTTTCTATTATTTTGGCCTGAGCGCAAGCACGAGTCACTAATCAATGTAAAATATACAGTGATCAAAGAGCCAGACGCACAGACGCAGAGCCGATAGCGCACAAGGTTTTCCTTGAAGCTATCGGTTCCTTTTTATCTAATACGCAATAATAGCGCCCCGCCCGACGGGGGAAAGAAAAAACCGTTGCCGAGCAGGTTGGTTTCGTGCGCTTACTCTACATATCCAGCGGCGGTTTTGAGAAAACGAGGCCACCGTCTTTCTTTGCCAGCATAGACTCGCACCACAGACAGGGAGCCGCCCTTGCCGGACAGCTCCTTTCGCATATAAAAACCGTGAGCATATTCCCAAATAGCGAAAAGTGAAGCTTACTTCACTAAACACTTGACAAATATAACGCATTGTAGTAACATGAAGTTAGCTTCACCGGAAGTTAACTTCATGTCAGGGATGGTACAATGAAAACTAAAGTTAAGGAATTGCGGACAGCAACCAAAATGACTCAGCAGCAGCTGGCTGACCTCGTCCATGTTTCTTCCCGTACCATTATTTCTATTGAGAAAGAACAGTACAGTCCGTCACTCATGCTGGCATATAGAATAGCGCAGGTGTTTGGTGTAACAGTGGAAGAATTATGTTGCCTGAAAGAGAACAAAGAATTGGAGGATAAGCAATATGGAGATTTATAGCAAGGAGGCATCAGTATGAAACACATAAAAAATAAACGAGCCTTTGCGACAGGTGTAATCACTGCTATTGCTGCACTCATCTGTGTTGGAATTATTATGACACAGGGCGCTCAGCCACGCTTTGTAATCTCACTTATTATCTTGATAGCATGGAGCATGGTAAGCTACTTCACAGCTTTTACGAAGAAAGGTGTAGCCGAGCAAGCATCTGAATATGCTGATGAGCGTGACCGTTATATCGCTCAGCACAGCAGTCACACGACATTGTTGATAAGCAACTATCTACTGTTTGGGGGATGCTTTTTAGGGCTCTTTCTTTACGGCGTATTCAAAAACACTGTGTTTCTCACGGTAGCGGTAACGCTCTGCAGTGTACTCATCGTGATGCTTATCGTTCTAATTTGTGCAAACATTTGGTTTGAAAAGCGTAGCTAAAGGAGAAAAATAATGAAAAAGTCGCAAAGGAAAGCACCAATTAAGGACGAACGAGACAAACAAATAGATCTACAAGCTAAGAACTCCGCACTGGAATATATGATTGGTGCTACGCAAGTACTAACGGTGATATGTTTAATTAAAGGTAATCCAGCGTGGAAGGGAAGCTTATCGTTACTGTTTTTTGGTGCAGCTTTTACATTGTTCTATAAATATCAGCAATACATAGAAAAGCCTTATCGTTTAGTTGGGATCATTTTTCTGGTTATAGGGATTGCGTTGCTAATTTGGTTTGGAATTACTGGTTAAATTATTAGCACATCGGTGGAGCAACTGAGCAGGGACCTGGAAGGGTCACCTGCTCTTTACTTTTTGCCGAAATCTCCCCTATCAATCCTAAGAGTCTAATTCAACCAACAATAGAGAAGAAAATTTATTTTATACAGAACAGGTCCCACAAACGGAACCTGTTCTGTACTTGGAATCCTTATGTCCGAAGCCGGAAAGTCTGAGGAGCGTATTTGTAGACCAAAATACTGGCAACTACGGAGTACAACACACAAAAGGCAATACACGCTACGCCGAACACCAAAATTGGAAAACGCAGGTTCATCATGGCGTAACACACCACATAAGTCAAGATCATGACGATGCGATAGGTGCCGCTTTTCATCTCTGTGCCCGCCGTGTAGGGCTGGAGCAGATAGTAGGCGGTCAGATAGTGGATGGAGAAAAACATGCTCATGAATAAAACAGAAACCACCAAAACCACATAGTTCAGAGGATTTTCCGTGCCGCCGGACACAAACAGAATCACTGATAGCCCGATGCCGATGACCAGAGCCGGTACGGCGTTGATTTTGATGATTTCCCGCAGTCGGATCTGAAACAGCTTCAGCACAAATTTAGGCTGTTTGTAGAAAGAGTAGGTCAGCAGACTGTGGTCGCAGTTCATGAACAGCGCGCTGGTAAAGCCGGTTCCGCGATTGATCAAATATAGAATGAAAGCAAAGTAAGGAAGCCAGGTCATAACCATCTCATTGATGTCTGTCTTCACCCCTGGCTCAAGGGCCATCAGAAGCAGAACGCCGCAGCAGAGGATGGCACAGATTACAGCGATTCGGAGTGTTGATCGCCATAGGATCTTGCGGTGGCGCTTGATAAACAGCTCATTGAGAAATTCAAATCCGTTTTTTTGGCTGGTGATGGTGAGATCAGCGGAGATGACCTTTTCATTGGCTGTCTTGACTGCCTTTTTCGCTGTATCAATTTGGGTAAACAGACCAGCCAGCAGTTCCTGATTGATTTCCCGGTAATAACGGAAAGTCACCACGCGCCGCAGCCCCAGCAATCCCGCCGGGATACAGAGGACCCACAAGACAGCGGATACCTTGAGCGGCAGAACGGCCCCCGCCAGCAAGGGGAGATAGGCCAGAGCCAGCAGGACGGCGGTCAGCAGCCAGGGCCATTTTTTTAATTTGCTGTCGTTGCGTACATGGCCGGTTTGCTCATAGTCCCACAGAGAATAGGAATCCACCGCCAGCTTGCTCCCCGCCACAGCAAACGGGATCAACAGGCACAGCCACAGGGGAACCCCCCGGCCAAGGCCAAACAGAAGCACCCAGGGCAGGAAACCAACAACTACCTTCAATAGGTAATAGCCGTAATTGACCAGCGTGTAGGAGCGGGCATTCATTCGAAGCAGGATCATGGCATAGTATTTGTCCCGTTTTGCATCGAACAAATTGGTGTTCATAAAGGAGCCTATCAGCGTCAGAAGCAATAGGATGTGCAGGAATGTCTCTTTGGACTGAAGATCTGGACGGATCAGCTCCAGGCCGCAGACCATAACAAAGAAGTAGAGAAACTTGAAAAGGAAAATCGTAATCAGTTCCCAGATCACTGTCAGAACATTGGCAAAAATCTTCAATCCCCGCACCTGATACAGTGTATTCGATAAAAGATGTTTCAGCAACGGAATCTGCTTTAGGGAATGCAGGATGGCATTCACCCGATAGGTATTCTTCAAAGAAAAGGACAGCCGTAATGTATTAAGCATAGGATTCCTCTTTCAGTGCCGCAATAATTTTTTCCTTGAATTCCTGATTGTCCAGATTGGACTTCTCTACAACCTCCAGAACCCCGTGACTAAGCAGCACAATCTCATCGCAGAGGTCCAAGGCCAGGTCCATGATGTGGGTAGAAAAAATGGTGATCTTGCCTTCTTTTTGGGAACGGAGCAGTTGCTTCATCTCCTCTGCCACCACCACATCCAGTGATGTGAGCGGCTCATCCAGCAGCAACACCCTGGGCTGGGCAATGATGTTGATGAGCATCTGCATTTTGTTTTTCATGCCGTGGGAGTAGTCCTTCAGCAGCTTGTCCCGATCCTCTGGGGCAATACTCATCATATCAAAGTAGTCGTCCATAGGCCGGATGTCCTGAATGGAAGATTTGTTGATGTCCAGAAAGAACTTCAAAAACTCCCGCCCAGTGAGAAATTCCGGTACTGTGGGGGTAGAAAGCACATAGCCGATGTCTTCGGCGGAAATCTCTCTGGGCGTACCGTTTTCTTCCAGGAAAAAGGTGCCGCTGTCGGCCCGGATATCTCGATTCAGACAGTTGAAGAGGGTGGTCTTGCCAGCACCGTTGCGGCCCAGCAGGCCGTAGATTTTACCCTCCTCGAAGATAAATGTAATTTCTCTCAAAACCTCTTTTTTCTCAAAATGTTTCGAAAGATGGTCAATGACAAATCTCATACAGATCTCCTTATGATTTTATGGAATGACTCTTATTGGATACGAAAGCCGCTGGAACATTTCTGGAACACAAATTCCATTTTCTCGTTCTGATTTGTAAATACCAATTGCTCGTAGTCAGCGTTTTCTACTTCATGGAATGAAACGATATGTTCATTTTGGCTGATCCAGAGTGTATGTACTTCCTGTGCTCTGGTTTTTGATTTCTCCATATACTGCTCCTTTTGGAATCCGCTATGCTTTACATGGATACGCTTGCGACCAACTGCTCCACTTCCAGAGAAATGCTGGTAGTGTCCGCTTCTGTCTGCTCCATTAAGGCCTGCAGATGATCCAATACACCGCAGATCTGACTTCTGGTCTGATGCACCTGTTCCTGGGACTGATGGATTTGATCCAGCACAGCCCAGTCGGCAAAAATTCCGTCGAAGAAGTAATCGGCCACCCGCAGAAAGCCATCAATGCTGACCTGAATATCTGCATCGATTGTCACATCGGCCAGCTCCGTTTTGAAGCGGCGCAGTTGAGTCTGCAAGGTCTCCACCGATGCCTGGGCCTCGTCCAGATGGCTGTGTTTCACCAGATCCGTGATGAGACCGCCGCCAACGAGATCCCAGGTTCCCCAGCCTTCCGCACTGTCCAGTTCCGATAGGATCTGATCCGCACAAGACAGCGCAGCGCTGCCGGCATCCAACGCCTCCTGCAATTCCTGTTTCTGGCTCATCAAGTAGCCTTCCCGCTCCTCCAACTGGAGGATCTTTTCGGCAGTGCTTCCACCGGCCACTTTCACTGCCGCAGTCTTTTCCCGAAGGATAGAGGCATAGGCGTATCCGTTCTGGTCGGTGGTGAACTGATCCACGGGATTCATATTGCCGTCGTAAAGGAGGAAGGTCACACCATAGATTCCCTTTCGGGTGGCGGCGTCGATTTTGTGTAACAGAATACCCGAAAACGCCTTGTTGGTTACGGTCTTGCGGGTGGTCTCCCCATCCTTTACGGTGAAGTAGATGGGTGTGGGGTCCAATTTGAAGGTATCCGGGCAATCGGTTTCCACTGCATAGTAGTTGTCAGCCTCCAGGGGCAGAAACACTTTTCCATCCTTCCCGGTGGTCACGGTATCCACCAGAGCGTCATCGCTGACGCGGCGGATTTCAAAGGTGACGCCGGAGATGGTTTCTGTTTTATCTGCCTCATTGACTTTGGTAAACTCCACACCGCCCACCGGCGCATTGTAGAAATAGAGCTGCTGGGTATCGTCCGGGTTTACCACCAGCGTCTGGCTCTGGGTGTTGGGGTCAATGGTGTATCCAGGGATGCTTTCCACTTCAGTTACTACCACTGTACCGGTGATGCCGGAGAGGATGATCTGCCCCTCCGCATTGGTCCAGTACAGCCCGTTGGAGGACAGCTTGCCGCCCTCGTCCGGCAGATAGGTGCCGTCCGCGTAGGTGATCTTGAACTGCACCCCCTTCAGCGGGGTCTTGTCCTTGCTGGACAGCTTGTGGATGATGAGGTTTCCCATAGGCTGGTTGCGGAACTCCACTGTGACGGTCTGGCCCTCCTTGACCTGGACGGTCTGGGGGGTGTCGTCCAGCAGGAAGCCGTCCTTAAAGGGGACCTTTTCCTCCTTTTCCTTGGTCTGCCGCGGAGTGCTCACCGGGGGAGAGTCACGGGCGCGGCCATGCCAGGTCAGCAGGTACTCCACGGCCTCCGGGAAACTTTTGTTATAGAACCGCTGGAGGAATGTGATGGCATCTCCGCCGATGCCCTCTGAGTAGCGGAACCAGGTACGTCTGTCCTTGATCCGGATGCTGTCCATCTCCTGCGTGGTGTAGTACCTGCCGATCCGCTTCACCTGGTAGCCCAGGGAGATCAGCAGATCTGGAAGGTCCGTGTCTCGGACAGTGGCCATTTCAGCCTCTGTAAAACGAGTTTTTTCTGACGTTTGTATCATGTTCACCCCCCTTCTAGGAAAAACAAAAAAGGGGCCGGAGGACGCATCTGTTTGAGATGTGTCCTCCGGCCCCTTGCTTTGACTCCTTGTGTTATTGTTCGATGTCCGCTGTGCCTCTCTCCGCCTCCGTGCTGGCCTCGCTGGCGTCTGGGGTGGTACCGGCGGCTCCGTTGTCCTCCGGGGCTTCCTCGGTGCTCTCAGGGCCCTCCTGTGGGGCCAGGCTGGCTTCGGCTTCCGCCAGCGCCTGCTCGATCAGGCCCAGGACGAAGTCCCGCTGGGTGAGCTTTACGCCGGTCCGAGCCGTTTCTCTGGCCAGGTGGGTCTTGATGCGCTGGAAGAGTTCCTCGGGAATCTGGAATGCCATCGTTCTGCTGCCTGTCATGTTGATTCCTCCATTCTCATCTTTCATCTTGTAGTATTCAGTGAGCAGTGCTGCGATGTACTGGCTGGTGGTCATCTCCAGGCGGTCTTTTTCTTCTGTTACCCGGTTGTGCAGGGCGATGTCGATTTGAGCGCATAGGTTTTTCTTGTCTGCCATGGTCTGCTCTCCTTTCCTCGTTTTGCAACGCAAGTATATCCAAAACCATGTCAGAAAGCTATTACCAAGACCACCAAGGAACTAAGGACAAAGCAAGCAATACCACCAACTGAAACAGCTATGTAATAAAAAGAGAGAAGCCCCCGTTGGCAGTTCGATTTGAACTACCAGCGGGGGCTTCTCTCGCTGTTTTCTCTTTGCTCAGAGGTTCGGATCACCCCACATCACGAAAATGGCCTTTTGCATCTCCATCTCGTCTGGTGCTCGATTTTGTCCTCTGAAACGGCTGAAACCCTTGCCGCAGCAAGGGTTTCAGGGGTTGCATCTTTTTCAGCAACCTTAGTTGGTGCCGGTGGCCGGACTCGAACCGGCACGGATTGCTCCGCCGCATTTTGAGTGCGGTGCGTCTGCCAATTCCGCCACACCGGCATTTATATTTTAATTCCCTGTGTCCCGCATATCTCTGATTTTGGAGGGATATGCGGGAGGGATATTAAAACCAAATGCTGTTATTCAGTTGAAAATATGCTGTAATACCAAGGGTCCTACAAAAACGCCTGTGAATGGACGAACAAGATTTTGAGTCCGCTACGTCTACCAATTCCATCACACCGGCATGTGCTATGGATTATACACGATCTTCGCGAAAAAATCAAGCACTTTTTATTTGCCTTGTTTGCCCATGTGTTCCTTCAGGTGTTTTGACAGCAGCGCCAGCGACGCCGCCATATTCTCATTCTGCACCAGAATGTCCGCCGGAACATCCAAATGGGTCGGGGCAAAATTCCAGATGGCCGCGATGCCCGCTTCAATGAGCCGGTCACAGACCTCCTGAGCCCGCTCCGCCGGTACCGTGATGACGCCGATCTTGATGTTCTGCTCCTGGCAGAACTGAGATAGCTGCTCCAACGACAGAATGGCCTTGCCGCTGCTCTCCTGCCCCACCAGAGCCGGATTCGTATCAAACGCCGCCACAATATTCAGACCGTATTCCGCAAACCCGCTGTAGCCCATCAGCGCCATACCCAGTTTGCCCGCGCCGATGATGACGGCATTATTGCTGTTGCCGTACCCCAGAAATTCCTCCAGATCCGCCATCAGGGACTCCCGCAGATATCCCACCTTGGGACGGCCGCCGCTGGATACCGTGGCCAGGTCCTTGCGCACCTGGACCTCTCCCATACTCAGCGCCGACGCCAGCGCTGTGGCCGAAATGTGGGTATGCCCACTGTCCGGCAGGGATTTCAGATAGGATAGATACACCGGCAGACGCTTCAGCATCGCCTTGGAAATCTCTTTGCGCGCCATGACAGACACACCCCTTGCACAAAACATAGTGGCGGTTTTCCCTTCCGCCACTTGTTTGTTATTATAACATCGACGCGCCTCTTTGGCAATCCCTATTTCCATCTTTCTTTATCGATACGTCCTTTTTCGATATCATACAGTGGTTTGCCGCAGAATGTCCCGCCTCAGCCGCACCATAATGCGCTTCTCCAGGCGGGAGATATAGGATTGGGAAATGCCCATGGAATCGGCCACCTCCTTTTGGGTCTGTTCCCGGCGGCCCCCCAGTCCAAACCGCATGGTGACAATGCGCTGGTCCCGCTCCGACAGCCGCTCCAACGCCTGGTGGAGCAGCTGCAAATCCACCCGCTCCTCCATGGGCCGCACCACCGTATCCCCGTCGGTTCCCAGCACGTCCGACAGAAGCAGCTCGTTGCCGTCCCAATCGGTATTGATGGGTTCATCCAGGGAGACCTCGGCTTTTTGGCCGGAGATTTTCCGAATGTGCATGAGAATTTCATTTTCGATGCACCGGGACGAATAGGTGGCCAGCTTGATATTCCGGTCCGGCCGGAACGTCCCCACAGCTTTGATCAAACCGATGGTGCCGATGGAGATCAAATCCTCGATGTTGACGCCGGTATTCTCAAACCGCCGGGCGATATACACCACCAGCCGCAGATTCCGCTCAATCAACGTGGATTTGGCCCCCTCGTCCCCTGCCGCCAGACGGCGCAGCAGCTCTTGCTCCTCCTCCCCCTTGGGCGGCGTGGGCAGGACGTCGCTGCCGCCGATGTACATGATCTTCCCCGGCTGGACTACCCCCAGCCGTACCAGCCAATTCCATACCATTGCTTTCATATGCTGCCTCCTATCAACGCTGTATATCCGCCGCCGTCGGAAACCGGCGTGGGAGAAAAGGCCACCACGCCGCCTCGGACGGTCCGTTTGCCTATGCGCAACGCGTCGCACCGCATGGCCAGCAGCATACCGCCGCTGACGCCTACGGCCCGAAAGGGAATCAATCGCCATTTCCCCGACGGCATGGCCGCCAGGAGCCGGGGCAGCAGCTCCGCCGGATTCCGCAGCGCCGCCGCGTCCACCAGCGCCGCCGCCTCCGGCGGCAGCAGGCCCCGGGCCGTCTGCCACTCGGCCACCACCACTTCCTCGTTGCTCACCGGGTCTCGCAGGGTGTTGCCCGTGTCCCGCAGGGCCGTCAGCTTGACCGCCTTGGAGCCGGCGCGCAATTCCAGTGGAAAGACCTCCCCGCCGGTATGGCGCACCAGTTGGGCGAAGACGGTCCGGCTGAGCACGTACACCGCCGCCGCCGTCAGCAGCAGCGCCTTCCCGCTGACGGGATAGTACGCCCCGCCGTCCACCAGCATCAGCCCCGTACCCATGATCTCCACCACCGCCAGGACCACCCCGGCCAACGCGGCGCTGAGGGCCAGAAAAACGCCGCCCAGCTTCACCGTCTGCCGCCGGAATCCAAAGGCACATACGGTCATGGCCGCCGCCGACAGAAGTTTTCCCGCCAGACCGGACACCGCCGGCCAGGGCAGCACCAGAGCCGCCACGGCGTATCCGCCGCCCAGCACGGCTCCCAGGACGATTCGCCACCAGACCACCGCCGCGCCCCCCAACCGGGCCGTTCCCAGCAGCAGCAGGCCGTTGAGCGCCGTATTGAGCAAAAACAACCCGTCCACATAGATGGTCACCGCCGCACCCCCTGCCTTCCTGGTGAAAGTATAGCCCCGGAGGGCAAAAAAACCGGTCGCATTTCCCATAGGAAGTGCGACCGTTCGCTCGTCATCTTTTATCAAATTGTCACGCCGCCGCGCCGTTCCCGCCACGACCACACAGCATCCGTCAGGCTTTTCCGTCGCTGTCGCGCAGAACTTCCCGGATATTTTTTTCCGCTTTGCTGCGGGGCAGCATCACCTCATGGCCGCAGCCGGTACAGCGGAGCCGGAAGTCCATGCCGGTACGCAGCACCAGCCACTTCTTTTCCCCGCAGGGGTGGGGCTTCTTCATGACGAGGATATCTCCCAGTCGAATGTCCATGTTTCTTCCTCCTGTCTCTTGTCAAAAACCCTTTCCTCTTCCCCTGCATAGTATGGGAAAAACAAAGGGAGGAATCCTATGCAACCGTATTTGCCGGAGTCCATGCAGGCCCCAACGCCGCTGGACGCCGTGACCATGGATCAGCTGCGCCGCTGGATGGAGCAGGGCGCTGTGCTGACGGTCCCCGCCCTCTGGTGCGACGCGGACCACAATCTCCATCTGTCTCTGGGCGGGCTCCCCGCTGTAATCCCCCGGGAACAGGCGGCCCTGGGCATTGCCGAGGGTACCGTCCGGGAAATCGCCATCCTGAGCCGGGTGGGCAAGGTGGTCTGCTGCCGGATTACGGCCATTCCCGACCACGGTCCCATTGTCCTGTCCCGGACCGCCGTCCAGCGGGACGCCCTGCACCATCTGTTGTATGAACGAAAGCCCGGCGACATTCTGCCCGCCGTGGTGACCAACACCACCGCCTTCGGCGCGTTCTGCGACGTAGGCTGCGGCGTTCCGGCGCTGCTGCCGCTGGAAAATATCTCCGTGTCCCGCATCAGCCATGGCGGCGACCGGTTTGACGTGGGACAGGAATTGTTCGTGGTGCTCCAGCGTCAGGACCCGGAAGCGGGCCGCGTCACCGTGACCCTCAAGGAGCTGCTGGGCACCTGGGAGGAAAACGCCGCCCGGTTCCAGACTGGCCAGACGGTCCCCGCCATTGTCCGCAGCGTCCAGCCCTACGGCGTCTTTCTGGAGCTGACGCCCAATCTCTCCGGTCTGGCCGAAGCAGATGACACACTGCATCCCGGTCAGGTGGTATCGGCCTACATCAAGGCCATTCTGCCGGACCGGCAAAAAATCAAGCTCAGTGTCCTCGACACCCTGGACCCGGCGCTGCTGCCGCCGCCGGTTCTCCGTTACACCCAGACCGAGGGCCATCTCGAGTACTGGGAATACAGCCCGTCCAATGCCCGACTACGGACCGTCTTCCCCCGCTGAACCCTTGATGGTGTCCCAATACCGTTTGGCGGCCTGTTCCGTCTTGTTGGGGCCGTAGTCGTAATAGACCACATCCCGCAACGCGTCGGGCAGATACTGCTGGGCCACATAGTGGTTGGGGAAATCGTGGGCATACTGGTACGTCAGGCCCCGGCCCAGCTTGGCCGCGCCGCCGTAGTGGCAATCCTTCAAATGGGCGGGAATCTCGCCGGATTTGCCGTGCTTCAAATCCTGAATGGCCGCGTCAATGGCGCAGATGGCCGAATTGGATTTGGGGCAGGTGGCCAGAAACACCGCCGCCTCGGCCAGGGGAATCCGGGCCTCGGGCAGTCCCAGCTGGAACGCCGCGTCCACACAGGCTTTCACCACGGCAATGGCCTGGGGGTAGGCCAGACCCACATCCTCGGCGGCAATGACCAGCAGGCGCCGGGTGGGAGACGCCAGATCGCCGCCCTCCAACAGCCGGGCCAGATAGTGGACGGCGGCGTTGGGGTCGGACCCCCGGATGGATTTCTGAAAGGCCGAGAGAATGTCGTAATGGCTGTCGCCGTCCCGGTCGTAGCGCATGGCCGACTTCTGGGTGATGGCCTTGGCGTCGGCCAGGGTGATGTGGACATGGCCGCTGCCGTCGTTGCCGGTGGAGAAAAGCACCTCCACGGCGTTCATAGCCTTGCGGAGATCGCCGCCGCAGGCCGTGGCCACATGCTCCCAGGCGCCCTCCTCGGCGGTACAGGTGACGCCGTCCCGCTGTTCCAGATACGTCTTGGCCCGCTGGACCGCCTGCAAGGCCCCCTCGGGGGTGATGGGCTTGAACTCAAAGACCGTGGACCGGCTCAAAATGGCGTTATAGATGTAGAAGTAGGGGTTTTCCGTGGTGGAGGCAATCAGCGTAATATTGCCGTTTTCGATGTGCTCCAACAGGGATTGCTGCTGCTTTTTATTGAAATACTGAATCTCATCCAGATAGAGCAGGATGCCGTTGGGGGCCATCATGGTACCCAGCTGGGCCACAATGTCCCGGATATCCTGGGAGGATGCCGTGGTGGCGTTGAGTTTGCACAGTTTTCGTTTGGTGCGATTGGCGATGATATTGGCCACGGTGGTTTTGCCCACGCCGGAGGGACCGTAGAAGATCAGATTGGGAATGCTGCCTGATTCAATGATCCGGCGCAGCATGGCCCCGGGGGCCAGAATATGGTCTTGACCGAAGACGTCCTCCAGCGTTTGGGGCCGGATGGCGTCGGCCAGGGGTCGATACACAAAAACCACCTCCTGTAGCAATTCTATATTCTATATATTATATCCTTGTCTTCCAAAAAACGCAATCTTTCCACCGGTCGAAACTTGTGGTATGATGGTAAAAAACCATTTGTAGAAAATGAGGAATTTACCATGAGAATGAATGAACGGGTGGCGGGCATCATCGAAGCGCTGAAAGTTGCCTATCCCGACGCCCTGTGCGCATTGCACTATCAGAAGGACTACGAATTGATGATCGCCGTGCGGCTGTCGGCCCAGTGTACCGACGCGAGGGTGAACCTGGTGACTCCGGCGCTGTTTGAACGGTTCCCCACCCTGGACGATTTTGCCGACGCCGACATTGCCGAGGTGGAGGAATACGTCCGTACCTGCGGCTTCTACCGCCACAAGGCACGGGACATTGTGCTGGCCTGTCAGATGCTCCGCAGCGATTTCGACCGGAAAGTGCCGGACAATATGGATGATCTGTTGAAGCTGCCCGGCGTGGGCCGGAAAACGGCCAATCTGCTGCTGGGAGACATCTATCATCAGCCCGCCGTGGTCTGCGACACCCACTGCATCCGTATTACCAACAAATTGGGTCTTGCCAAGGGCAAGGACCCGGTGAAGGTGGAACAGCAGCTGTGGAAGGTACTGCCCAAGGAGGAGACCTCCGATTTCTGCCATCGGATTGTGCTCCATGGCCGCGCCGTCTGTACCGCCCGGTCACCCAAGTGCGACCAGTGTACGCTGGCTCCCTATTGTAAGTCCTGCGGCCAATAACCACCGCACCCAAAATAAAAAGTTGTACTCGATTTTAAAAAAATCGAGTACAACTTTTTATTTTGCGGCTGCCTCAAACCACATGCCGTGACCGGGGCAGACCACCATGCCTTTCGCCCATTTTTGCAGCTGCTTCCGGCAGGCGGTGGCCTCCTTGGAATCCATATTGACGCTGGTCATCAAATACGGGGCCAACTTATTAAATGCCATCTGGTCATCGGAAAACCCCTTGATATTCACCCAATTATCCCCGCTGAACATCAATCGGTTTTCCGTGTCCACATACACCGTCTCTCCCCGGACGTGGCCGCCGTTGCCCTCATAGACCTCAAAATGCAGGTCGGCAAAGTCCAGCGTGCCGATATGGGACAGGGTTTTCTCGTCCAGCTTTCGCCCAATGATCTCCATACGGTCCAGCTCCGGCGGCGTATAGCCTGTGATGATCTTGCTGAGACAGCAATACGGCGCATGGAGGGGGTTCTGCTCCCGATAGTCGGCTTTCCCCTCCCGTTCCAAAACGAAATTCTGATAGCAGTTCTCACTGAGCAGCACCCGGTCGGCAATGGACAGCAGGCCCGTATGGTCGATATCGCCATGGGTCAGCGCCACCGTCTTTTTCCGGGTGGAAAAACCGGGAATCATGCTCTCCAGAATGGGCTGCAACTCCGGCAAAAAGCACCGGAACCCGCCGTCGATACACAGCAGTTCCTTTCCATCGTCCAACAGATAGGTATTGCTGCCGCAGGGCGGCTCCACAATATACCCCATGACCTGGGGACTCATGCGCCGTTGGCTGATGATGGGTTGGTAATTACCGCCGCGATGGCCGGCGATAAACCGGGCAAACCGGCGGATATAGTCAAAGGATTTAAACGGCGCCTGGTCCTTCCCGTCCAGCATCTGCATAATCCGGTTGGATTCAATGATAAACTGGTTGGTCTGCCGCCGGTCCAGTCCCAAAAGGTCCCGCATTTCGTTGGCAAACTCAATATAAAACACCGTGCTGTCCAGAATCTTCTCGGTGACGCTGTATTCCAGAATCTTCACATCACAGATGGCTGACATGTCATCCAGCAGCTGCTTCATGACGGCAGGCTCTTCGATATACAGGCCCATGCGGATTTTCTGGTACGGCGTGCCGCTCTGCTGGGCGTTGAGATAGGAGATATTGATATGGTGGCGCTGCAGCAGCTCCAGCACCGGCGTCAGGGCGCCGGGTACGTCCAGCAGCCGCACCTCCACCAGCATGACCCGCTGGGAGAGCTTGTTCTCATTGGCCAGATAGCCGATGGCTCCCAGGTCCTGGGTGATCTTCTGCAACTGCTTTTTATCGGCTTCCACGTCCAGAAACAGCGTGTGCAGGTCCACGGCCTTGTTGTAGCTGACCCGGACGATATTGCCCCCGTGACCGGCAATGATCTGATTGGCCTTGAGAAACGCGCCCGCCTTGTCGGGTATGGTGGTGATATACGTTTTCTGCATAGATTCCTCATTTCTGTGGGGCTGCGGCGGCGAACTCCTCCCCCCGCAGCACATGGTTCCGAATATAGCGAAAAGTCTCGTCCTCTCCCCGCTCGGCCAGCATGCTCAATAGAAAATGCGTTTTCCGCATGGTGTCCGGGTGCATCAGGGAGGACTCCATGGCCCGTTCCAGATAGTGCAGCGGGTCGGCACAGGTATAGGCCGCGCCGTTGTACGTCTTGCAGGCGGCAATCCGGTCCATGCACATCTCCACCAAATACTCCGTGGGCATGGGCACCGGCACATATTGACGGGTTCCGATCTGTAAATCGGTCCAGTATTCAAAATGGTGCTTGTTGCGGCCTTTGTGGTGCATCCACGCTGTGGACACGCCCTTGTCCTCCCGCTCCGCCGTATTGGGGCTGCGGTTGCCCTGGTAGTAGCGGACGCCCACCAGAAACTCCGTGGGAGAATATTTGGACAGATCGTGGGTCAGACCACGCCAATAAAGCCCCACTTTGAAGCAGTGAATCATCACCAGTGTTCGGTGCTTGGTGATGGTGGATAGGTGTCCCCAGAACTTTCCCATGATAGCCTCCTGCACATCAGATACTATTTTATATTATACTCCACCGGCACCGGCGGCGCAATACCTTGACTCTTCCACCGGGCGGCGGTATACTCTGTTGCAGCATAAAGAGAACGTAAAGAGGCATCTGATACATAAGGAGATGCGCAATATGTCATACGCCATTGTTTACAGCAGCCGCACCGGCAACACCCGGGCCCTGGCCGACGCCATTCGGGAGGTGCTTCCACCGGCGGACTGCCGCTATTTCGGACCGCCGGACGCGGCGGCTTTGGCCGCACAGCGGCTGTACATCGGCTTCTGGACCGACAAAGGCACCTGTGACGGCGATACAGCCGCCTTTCTGGCCCAACTGACCAATCAGGAGGTATTCCTCTTCGGCACCGCCGGGTTTGGCGGCAGCGTCGCTTACTTTGACCAGATCGCCCAGCGGGTGACTGCCCTGCTGCCCGACGGTGTGACGCTGCTGGGTCATCGTCTGTGCCAGGGCCGTATGCCCATGACCGTGCGGCAGCGGTATGAAGCCATGGAAGACAGCCCCCGCCGGACCCAGATGCTGGAGAACTTCGACGCGGCCTTGTCCCATCCCGACACGGAGGACTTGCGCCAGTTGCAGAACGCGGTCCACTAACTTCCAAAAATGAAAAGTTTTACGCGATTTTTTTAAAAATCGCGGAGTGCAGAGGCAGCGCTTCTGGTCGCCTGTCGCAACGGGCGAAACTCCCCTATCGTTCTAAAGCGCCATCCGCAGATGGCGCAATTCCCCACGGCTGCCATGCAGCCGCAATGGCCCCGGCTCCGCCCCTGCGGGGCGGCTGCCGGGGCCATTGCCACACACCCACACTCCCATAGAAAGAAGGACCACTCCTTGGAACAGACTCTTCCACCGGCTCCGGCAAAAACCGACCGGTATTACCTCATGTGTGAACGCAACTGGATTTACTTCCTGCTCATCGGTGTGGCAGGGTTTCTTGGGGCATTCACCTACGTTTTGCGGGGGCATGTATTCTGCAATGCCCAGAGCAGCAACATTGTCCTGATGGGCCTTGCCTTCGGCCAGGGCAACTGGCGTCATGGCTTTTACTATCTGATTCCCATTACCGCGTATGTCCTGGGCGCGTTTTTCTCGGAGCTGCTGCCCAACCCCGTCAAGCACCATCTGCCCATGCGGTGGGATACGCTGCTCATTGCCATTGAAATGGTGGTGGTGCTGGTGCTGGGATTTCTGCCGGAGACAGCCCCGGTGCAGATTTCCCAAGTGGCCATCAATTTTATTGCTTCCATGCAGTATAATACCTTCCGTCAGGCCCAGGGTACTCCCGTAGCCACCACCTTCGCCACCAACCATGTCCGCCAGATCGGCATTGGTCTGGCTATGGAGCTGCGCCACTTCCGGAGCACCAACAAGGCCCACCGGCAGAAGCTGTACAAGCACTTTATGATGCTGGTGTACTTTGTGGGCGGCGCGGTCATTGGCACCATCTGCTGCCGCCTGTTCCTGGGAAAAGCCCTGTGGGTAACGTTGATTCCGCTGGGTATCCTGTTCGGCGTCCTGCTCCATGCGGACCTGACCACGGAAAAAGAACTGGTGGACACCAAGCCGTCGGGACATTAACCTTTATTTTCTCTGCCGCCGGAGCAACCCTCCGGCGGTTTTTTCTTCTCCCCAACCGGCCAAATTGTATACGATTTTTCCTCTCTTGCGGGCCTCTGCGGCAAAGTGCGCCGCTCCACCCCAGTTATGCGTTACATACGTTACCACATACTGTGCTCGTTCCAGCATCCAGCGATTGCGCCAGACGATGGCAAACCGGTGCGGAACGGTCTCTATGCCCTCCGGCAGCAGCGTTCTTTGGCTGCTGCCGATGTTTTTTCCCGGAAATCCGCTCAATACAATCGCATAAGAGATATGGTCATACTGCATGACCAACTCCCCCAGCACAGACCGCACCATGGAATCAAAGTTCCCTTGATGTCCCACATAAAAATCCGTCACGCCCTCCCGCTCTATGAGCCGCACCAGTGTTTCCCGCAATTGGGAACGAATGGAAACCGGACAGTCACGGTGTCCAAAAAATGTACATACTATCATTTTGATACCGCCTTTTGACCAGTATAGCGGTCAATATTTTCTCTCAGTATAGCATACCATAGTTGGAGTTGCAACCAATATTGGTCAATGTTATATGAGGTGATTGCATGGAACAGAAATTGCGTCGGGACCGCTGCATGGGTGACAATCTGCGTCGGCTGCGGTTGGAACGGGAGCTATCTCAGGAGAAGCTCTGTGCCGAACTGCAACGGCGGGGCTGCGATATCGGTCGAACCACCTATGCAAAATACGAATCCGGTGAGCTGAATATTCGGGTCAGTGTACTTCTGGAACTGCGTAAATTGTATGACTGTTCCTATGATGAGTTTTTCGCCGGATTGAGCTGAATCAATATCGCTGCAAATGGCAAAGGCATGGCCAAAATTCAGGCCATGCCGTTTTGTCTGTCCCTCCGTCCCTACCAGGCGTAGGTTGTACGGGGCCGGACGGTCTGCTATCATAGGGGCAAATCACATCACAGTATGGAGGGAATTGTATGAATGCCTATGTAACCGGCAGCACCATCCGGCGACTGCGCGAAGCAAGAGGATTGACCCAGGCCGGTCTGGCCAAACGGTTGGACGTCAGCGACAAGGCCGTTTCCAAGTGGGAAACGGCCAGGGGATTTCCCGATCTCACCCTGTTGGAACCCCTGTCCGCCGCTCTGGGCGTCTCGGTGATGGAACTGCTGTCCGGTGATCCGGTGGTCAATCGGAATCGCTCCGCCAATCTGCTGCGTTCCCGATTTTACGTCTGTCCCATCTGCGGCAACGTAATCCACACCACCGGCGAAGCCGTGGTCAGCTGCTGCGGCGTCACCCTGCCTCCGCTGGAAGCGGAAGAACCGGACGACACCCACGCCATCACCATAGAACCGGTGGAGGATGAACACTATGTGACCGTTGACCATCCCATGACCAAGACCCATCACCTCTCCTTTCTGGCCTATGTGACGCCGGACCGGTTCCAGCTGGTCAAGCTGTACCCGGAGGGCGCCGCCGCCTGCCGGTTCCGGTTCCAGCGGGGCGGGTATCTGTATCTTTATTGTAATCACCACGGCCTCATGCGCCGCAAACTCTGACAAATCGCCGGACGGTTTCCTTTGGTCAAGCACACAGTCCGCACCTCTGGAATAGGATACCGTATGCGGCAGCACAGCCTCCATACATGGGGACGAGCGGTTGCCGAATAGGATGCTATCATGGAGGTGAGGCATATGCTGTCAGCCGCCGCATGGCTGATACTCAGCGGTATGCTGCAAACCCTGCGCCTCTCCGGGTCCGGCGGCTCCTTCCCCAAGCCGCTGAGTGCGCAGGAGGAACGTCACTATCTGGAGCTGGCCGCCCAGGGCGATCTGGCGGCCCGTAACATACTCATCGAACGGAATCTGCGTCTGGTGACGCATATCATGAAAAAATACTATACATCCTCTGCCGATCAGGAGGATTTGATCTCCATCGGCACCATCGGACTGATTAAGGGCATTTCCACCTTTGACGGCTCCAAAGGGGCAAGACTTGCCACCTATGCCGCCCGGTGTGTGGAAAATGCTATCCTATCGCCGATGGGTTTTATGTCCCTCATCGGCCCCCCCTGGGCTCCAAAAGCCCAAAATGGCGGATTTGGGCGCAGGTTTCCGAGGCTGTTTATATCCTTTGTGCCACTTTGGATGCCCATGTGCGGTATGCCCCCCTCTATGTACACAGGTTCCGTCTGATTACCCCCCGCAGGCTGCGAGACGCCCAACAGTTCCAACTGCAATACCACAGCTATGGGGAACTCTCAACTGTACCGGACCGGCTCCGCTGGTGCCGTCACCATATGGGCTTGATGCAAAGGGAGGTTGCAGCCCGTATTGGGATCAGCCGCGGTCAATACATGGATTTAGAAACCGGAGCCGTAGACTATTACCCAAAAGAAGTTGTGGACAAGCTGGCTGCGCTGTTCGGCATCCCGGCGGCAGATCTCCTGGATGACTTCAGTCGCTTTCTTTACTACGGACAGGGCAAGGCCATCCGGGAGCATCGGGAGTGTCTCGGCCTCCAGAAGAAACCCTATGCCCGGTTGCTTCATATGACACCGCAGAGCCTTCGGGCGTGGGAGTCGGAGAAGAAGCAGATTTCCAAAGCTTCCTGGGAGAAATATTTCAAAGGGATGATTGCAGTATAATAAAAAAGAAAATCACCGAAAATCTCCAAGCAGAATTTTCGGTGATTTTTCTTGTTATAATCTTTCTTTCATCTGCAAAATTATATTCTACAACAGATTTGGTTGATTATTGATTAAATCGGTATTTAGGGATTAAACCACTTTAATTTCAGGAGTATCAGCTAATTCCACTTTATTTTTCTTTAAGAAATTACAGACAGCATCATAATGGCCCTCAATAATTTCCGTTTCTGAAAATCTTGCAATAGCTTTTCCTGCTCGAGTTAACATAACTGCTCCACTTGGGAAATGCCTATCTTTATATTGCAATACGGTTGCTGTTTTCTCTCCATATATAAGGTGTAATTTGGGATTTAATTCAGAATTGTATTGAATGACGTAACCGATAGAGGGGTCAAACTGTATCAGTCCCAGCATTTGAAGTTCATTCAATTCTGAAAAATTAATACCATATTGTGCGAGATAGCTATAATCAACTGGCAGAATAATGTGTCTCTGTGCTGGCATAATTTTTCCTGTTGTATCAACAGGTACTATATAAACTGCAAGATTACATATAACTTGAAAAACTCTTGCATAGCGTGGTGTTATTTCCGACAGAATTCGGATTACACTTGGTGGCGTACTGCTCGGCTGTTCAAATTCTTTTGCCAAAATATTTCCCCATAAAAGCTGTACCTGTTCGTCAGAAACAAACTTTGCAGAATCTATAAATCGTTCAAGCCATTCATCATCTACTTTAGATGTAGCAGTAAAGTTTGTCCCCTCTAAAGCTACATCCTGTGCAATTTGTGCAATTGTTACCTGATTCTTCATATATTGATACGTTTTTTTGGCATTGGCAATAGCCATCATTTTTACTTCTGGCGATAGGTTACTATTCTCAATCTCAGAAATGTATGTAGAAACAGCTTTTTTCTTTAATCCCCAAAACGGAAATATCCCACCAATTATTTCAAATAGTTTATTTGCGCTCTCTTTTCCAACACTTTCAGCAGTAGCCTTTGCTATTTCTAATCCGTATTCTTCTATAGTAGTCATATTTCCTCTCCTTCTTGTTTAAGGAATACCCGGCCCAGACACTATCTGGTGCCGGGTGTTATTCTTATACCTTAGGATATTAGGTATCGCCATCTCCGTCCGCTTAAAGCATGATTACCTGTGCTTCAGAAACGGTGTTGTTCTCCGTTATTTCCTCCGGTATCTCCGCAACTACACAATCTCCTAACCACCTAGACAGAAACTCTTTTGCCTTATCCCGATCCAGCAGATCATGGATGCGTTGATTATAGTAGTTTCGCAGACAATGGTAGCAGGAGGGCTGACAATCACAGTTGGCAACCACACGGTAGGCAGATTGGAGTACCTGCGAGAAGACCTTTCCATCCTCTGTTACCAAACGGCGAACATGGCCTGCTCCACCAGCCACAGCATCATAGAGGATCACAGAATAGAGGAGCTGGCCGCTACAATTTTTCAGATGCAAGCATCCCTTTAAATCTGTTCGCTCGATATCAAGCTCTCTGGAGAGACCTTCCAGCAGTGCATACATGACAGAAAGCATTTTTTCATATTCCAAGGATTCTGCTGTAAAAAATGTAATCTGAACAACATCTGTTTTGAATATGTGGGACAAATAAGATTCTGTCCCTTGGCCTTCATAGATGCATTTTGTACCCCATGATGTGTAGTGCTCCGCTTTTAACGGTGCTTTGGCATCGCTTGTCCAACCGCAGAGGGGACAAATGGTATGCTTTTCAGAGCCTATGACTACAAGTGAATCGTTTGCTGTGGACTGCAATTCCACTTCTGCGCCCGCAAAGGAAAACCTGATCTTCTTGATGATATCATGCTGATCTCCTACATAATAATCATCCGTTCTGTAATCCCGTTCCGGACGCCGGAGTGGTGCATCCGGAGCATCCGCTTTATCGGTTATAAATCCGAGGCGGGGTTCCAATGCTGCATTCCATCGCTTTCTGGGAATTTTTTCACCGCAGGAAACACATTCCTTTTCCCTGTTTCGAGCCAGCAAATCATCTGTATAGTTCACCTGACTACAATGCGGACAGCTTGCAAAAAATCCGCGGGAAGCAGCCTTTCTTGTTTTGGATTCCATCCGGATATAGCGGCTCGTATACAATTTCCCGTCTGCAATCACGCCGGAACCGGGGGCATATTCTGCAATTGCCATCTGGAGATCTCTGGCTAGACTCAAATCTTCATTGCTGGTTCCTGTTTTTTTACCTGCAATCTGCAATTCGACTGTATCCACCGGAAAACCGTATTTGGGCAGAACATTATTTCTGGTCCAGAAATCAATCAGACTCCGCCTGAACCCGTCCTCCCGGCCGCACCGAATGCGGCGCAGTTCAAAATAAAAGCTTTTATAGTTTTCAGGGGTATTTTTCTGGATCTTTTTCAGCTCATTTTCCAGCTTCTTGACCTCTTCACGGTGCAGTTCAACGGCCTCGGAGAGAATACCACAGTCTGTTCCGATCAGTTCTTCGATCCAGGAGCCGTCATGGATACCCATAATTTCATGCATCGAGGCAGGAACAGATTTTTTCAGCAGCTCGGTTAGGCGCTGGTTTGGCTGATGCAAAAATGTCACAAGCTTCTCGTAACCATCCTCATTCAGGAAAATATTTGCGTTATCACCATCATATACCTCACTATTTTTTGCAAGAAATTCACTCAGCGCAACTGCAAAAATATGGCGATATATGACTTTCTTATTTTCCAGAGAAAAATGCGGCGCGTTGATCTTTCCTGAAATAATGGTGGCCGGATTTTCATAATAGGTAAAATCATGGGAAGAAAGCTTAGCATATGTCATCACAAATGCAGCAGTATGGGAGGCACGGCCTGCACGGCCTGCACGCTGCACATAGTTGGAAGGGCTCGGTGGAATATCTCTCATGCACACGGTTTCCAGTCCGCCTACATCCACGCCCATCTCAAAGGTGGTGGAACAGCTAAGCGCGTTAATTTTTCCATTTACAAAGGCATCCTGATATACGGATTGACGATTTCTGGACAGCTGCGCCGTATGTTCCTTCATTTGCAGGGGAAGCATTTTATCACTGTCATAGAGGGCCATATAGTGGTTGTCTGCAAAGAATTGCTCCGGATCAATTTCCTCCAGCTGTCCGTCACAGCGTACCACAGAGCACTTCCCTTTTACATTGTGAACTGTAACTCTGCCACATTTCCTGCATCGATAAGTGTGTGCTGTCGGTTCACAGTTCAGGCATATATCGAAATCACAGATATTGAGGCTCAGCTCCGAACTGTCGCCGCCCTCCAGAATATAGGCCCAAAAATCCATCAGGAAACGGTTGGCATCATTTTCTGACATTCCTGTGGCCTGGCACAGCCTTGACAGTCTTGTATTGGGGTAATATGCACTGTTTCCACTTTCCCGTGTCCGTGCAGCCCAGCCAATAAGATGGCTTTTGGCAGTATCGTCGGTTTTGCACTTGACCAGTTTTTTCTCATAGGGCGTAAAGAAAATATACTCCCGCTCCGAATCATTCAGAGCCATTTCTTTGCCTGCATTAAGAGCACCGGCATAGCAGCCATCCAAAACCAGCAGCTCCAGCAAGTGTCTTGCTTCGATTGCAGAGAGTCCATACTTTTGATGGAAAAATGCAGGCAAATCGATTCCGGTTTTCCACCCTGGAGCGTTGCGGGCATATTGAAAATAAATTACTCCCATCGAGCTCAGGCTTGTAGCTCTTCTCCCGTTAAAGAGTTCATTCAGCAGTGCAATCCACGCATTCTGCTTGGATCGTTCATGCAACATGTCCTTGTCCGTTGCTTGGTCCGGGTCCCAAAGGTCAAATGAGTGCTCTGACTCAAATACTCGAGTTAATCTTTCCGCAAACGCCTTTACTGATAAGCGGTAATTTCCATTTGTCCTCATTTCCTTTACAACACGGAAAATACCACGCCGCCGGAGAAACTCTTGATAGGATTTCTCCATATAATTCGCAAAGAATGCTGCTTCACTTCTGCTATCAGAGAAACACAGAAATTGTTTTGCTTTTTCCTTTAACTCAGGTTTTTTGATATTTCTCACTTGAGCAAAAGGATCATCCGTCCATTGGATCGCCTCCTTGTCTGAGTTTTCTGCAGGTATTACGACTTCTGCATCTGGAAGCTGCTCAAAAAGCTCCGTACACAGAACCGCTGTAGCAGCATCAGAACCCAGATAGAAGCTGCGAAAACTTCCATATCCGCAAGCCGGACATTTGGCAATTTTCTTACCTTTCGTTCGATTTACACGCTTAAGATGGATATATTCCGCTTTTTTACAATCACAAATCGAACCCAAAACAATATCTGCTTTGGTGCCCATCTTCCCGCATTGCGTGCAAATTACAAAATCATTTTCACCTTGATCTTCCAATGCTTCTCCTTCTGCATCTTCGATGCCCATATCTTTCAATTCGGCATCATCCCACAGAAGAAAAAACTCGCAATCGTCGGGATCTTGTTCCGACTTCCTGGAAACCTGCCGATACTGGCCGCATTCATTTTTTCCGACCAGTGCAATCCGACCACAATCCTGACAAATTGCGATTTCAAATACGCCCTGCCCCTGTTCGTTGCGCTCCCTGCGCTTCAAATAGAGCCTTTTGGGATTTCCCAATGTAATGTAAGCTCCCTCCAACGCCCGGACAAAGAAATGATATTTGGCTTTGATAAGGCTGGCACCATTTTTCTCCGCCGCAGTGCAAACTGCCACAAAATCAATCAGTTCTTCCTTTGAGATGCCCAAAGACTTTCTGATTGTATCGATTGTTTCCGGCATTATAGTTGCACATCTAAAACGGTAAAAAAGGTCGCAGTGCAGCAAAAATTCATAGATTTTTTCCTCTGTATCCCCATTGGGAGCATAATCCTCGATACCGTACTTTTGCAGTATTTCCCCCAACGGGAGTCGCTTTTCCGCAATCTCCTTAAAAATAGCAACTGGAACATCCAATCGTTCCTTGATGGCCGGACTGGCATCCTGAGAGCGGATAATATTCTCCGGGTAAAATTCTACGCCACAAAGATTTTTTCCAAAATCCACAATATCTTGATTGGCATCCTCTCCCCCAAGTGTAGCACTGGTCAGAATATATTGCACACTGCTGTTTCCAATCCGGGCACGCAGGCGACGCATAAGCATAGAAGTCTCCATGCCAGTTGTTCCTTTATATACATGCGCTTCATCCAAAACCACAAAGTGAAGTCTTGCGCTGGAAAAGACTTTATCATCTTTTGGACGAAGCAGCATGTATTCCAACATGGAATAGTTGGTAATCAATATGTGGGGCGGCGTCTGCTGCATTTCCTCTCTGGACAATATTTCATTGGTCAACGGCTCTGGAAATTCTGCATTGATACTGTTTTTACGATATTGCTCCCGAGCCTTTGCCCTGGTATATTCTGTATTTCCGTTATAAAGACCAAACGTAATATCTGGATAATTACGCAAAAGTCTGCGCATTCGTTTGATCTGGTCATTGGCCAGCGCATTCATGGGATAGATAATGATGGCGCGAACGCCGTTCACGCTCAGTGTGCCTACTTCTTTTTCCTTCAAAAGTGAATGGAGGATTGGAAGCAAAAAACATTCCGTTTTGCCAGAACCTGTTCCTGTGGTAACTACAAGATTATTTCCAGCTGCTGCTTTTTTTAGTGCTTCTACCTGATGCAGATACAAAGAGCGTTCCAGCTTCAGCTCACGCTTCTTTTCTGCAACCGGCTCCAGCTCTGCAAATTCTCTACTGGCAATGCCACTGGCTATCAACTGAGAGAGACTTTCGCCGGTTTTGTAGGACCCGCTCACATCCAGGTATGGTCCCTTGGCCACAAATCCTTCTTTCTCTAATTGTGTCCGCAGCTCTTTGGCATACTCTTTGTCTGCAATGTCAAAACTGGTGGTAATGTAGTCCACATAGCTTTGCTTTATGTTGTCAGACGCCACAATTGGGTCAAATCGGTTCAAAAATCATCTTCCTCTCTGAATGCAAACTCATCAGCAATGGGAAATCTTTTCCACGCTTCTTCCGGTGGACAATCCCATTTTCTATTTTTTATGCGCACATATCCTTTTTCCAGATACACTTTTGTATCTACATCAAGCAGCAGCGGCTCTCCGTCTGCATTGTAAACTTTTACTCGATTACCCTGTACAACGCAGAAGGACACTGGGTTAATGTTTTCGTACTGTTCATTCTCCGGGTCATTGTTCATATAGTTCCATCGTTGATCCGGAGCACGAAATGAGAGCACGCCTTCATACGTCGGAACTGGAGGTTCAAACTCTCCGTCAAAGTCACGCATACCAATGTATTCAATGTCAAAAATAACCGCATCATTGTAGTGGAACTTTGCCATCTCTATTTTCCGTGTTTCACAGGACCAGAACCACACTTTCATAAGGCGAACAAATTTCCCATCAAACCTACATTCAGGCCGTTCTTCAATTTGGAACGTTTCTTCCCAAACCAACTGGCGGCGATCTCCAACAACAAAAGGATTATCATTCGGCAGGTCAAGAAATACCTTGCATCCATAACTCCCCGGCTTGCAGGAAAAGTTTTTTTCAAAAGGCTTTCCGGGCTGAAGTTGTCTATAGATCCACGGATCATTCTGAACATCATTTTCCAATTCCACTGTAAATTTTGGAGAACCTGGGCCTATAAAGTTTGAGTCAGGTTCCCATATGATACATGTGTTATCACGGATCAATGGCGAGGTCAGAAACGCAGGAGTAAAATATACATCTGCTACGGGGGCTGATTCTGGAAAGACCATTCATCCAGCGGCAGACCAGGCCGTTATCCAGATAAAAGTCCTGTTCCTCTTTCTGGTTAAAAAAACTGGCAAAGAGTTCATAGAGCAAATCGGTCTGGCTCATATTGCGGTCATCACTGATATAGCGGCGGATAATCGCCATAATCGAGCAGAAATCACATCGCTCCATAAATACCCTCCCTTCTGCTTTTGTCAATTTGCGGTCAACTCCCGCTCAATGCAAGTCAGTCCAGTTCTTGATACACTGAAACCACAACAGAGGTCCCAACCCGCTCCTGAAAAACATTGGGTATAGCAGGCAGCCTCTCCCTCATAGATTGCACTATCGGGAGGTGTGTGGTATCAGCAGAAAAAGCGCTCCAATCCATGTGATTGTCCATGCCCCAAAAACAGAAGCCGGACAGCTGGAACTGGCGAAACGCGTTGCCGGTGTCCATGCCGATCTGGTGCATCGCTACATACAAAAGCTGCGTTGCCCCACAGAGGAAAAAGCAGCGTTATTGGATGCCGTCATTGCAACCGTCAAAAAGAACGCAGGAGATTGAACCCGTGTGGGTTTGATTTCCTGGGCATTTCGCAAGACGCCTCACCATACAGGTTACACCAGTTTTCCCTATTTTTAGCAATTTATATTGTAGGATGTGTGTTACTTGATCGCAAGAGAATCTAGCAAAAATTTACAGATTATTTTCATCTATGTTTTCCCTTCATAGCAAAATAGCAGATGGTCAAACCTGCTGTGGTTTGACCATCTGCTATTTTTATTGGGTTATTTTCCAAACAAATCGCTATGGGTTCCGGTTCTGGCCAAAGTCAGAACCAGCACACCGTTTTCAATACGGTAAATCAACAGCCAGTCCGGCCCGATATGGCATTCCCGAAAACCACCCCAGTTCCCGGTCAGTGCATGATCCCGGTGTTTCTCCGCCAACGGTTCATCGTTGGCCAATGCCGTGATGATGGTATCCAGCAGCTCCAGGTTCAACCCACGTTTTCTGGCCTGTTTGTAGTCCTTTTTGAAGGCTGTGGTCAATTTGACGGTATATTTCATAGAGCTCATGCCTTCAAGTCCGCAAACAATTCATCCAGGTTCGTATACCCTTTCACCGAAGGGTCCCTGGCAATGCGCTCTGCCTCCAGCATGGCCGCCACCGTCTCCCGATTGGGCTGGTTCAGCGAGATTTCAAAGGGAATACCGCCTTCCCGGAGGGCCTGCCGCACAAAAATATTGAATGCGGTGGTCAGGTTCATGCCCAGTTCGGCAAACAGTGCATCGGCCTGGGCCTTGAGGTCTGCATCCATGCGGATGCTGATATTGGTTGTGTTGTTGGCCATTGGCTCCACTCCTTCCTTTGATATCTCTATTGTATTCTGTTTGCACGAGAATTACAATATATTGCACGAAAATTTTTTGTTGTCTTTGAATCTACAACCATCATTGAAAGTTTGTTACGTTATGATATAATATAATAAATGATATATCATAAAAACAAGGAGGAAAAGCCATGGCAACGCAAAATCAAACCATAGCCCTCTACTCCCGCAAGTCCCGGTTTACCGGCAAGGGCGAGAGCATTGGCAATCAGGTGGAGCTATGTAAAGAATATGTGCGGCTGCACTTTGGAGAGCAGGCCGCGGAACAGCTGGTTATCTACGAAGACGAAGGGTTTTCCGGCGGCAATTTTGTTGGGGTAAGATAGCGTTACCATTTTGGTGCGCTGCCTTACCCCAATTTTTAGATGTATATTAAATAGCGAAACTCTTTACGTCTGCTCCTATTTGTCTGAAATAAGAGATACTTTCAGTTGGGTTGTCGCCGCTGTCAATTCTGCCTACAAAGTTATACAGAATTTCAATTTTGCGGGTGTTCGTTTCTTTGTCAAGTTCATGGACAAGAATACGATCAATAAACTCATGCACATTTTCGTAGGTCAGTTCCTTAATTTCAGTGTACTTGCGTACCAGCGTGACAAACCTTTTCACATCTGCGCTGCGCTCGGTGGCGTCGTTGATCTCTTGTGTAAGGTCAGCGATACGCCGGGTCAGCGTCTTTTTTTCATCGTCATAGCCAGAAGTCAGGAAAGCAAATTGTTCATCAGAAAGTTTCCCTAAAGCATTGTCCTCATACAGCTTTCGGAATAAGACATTTAGCTCGCTCATTCGCTTTTCTGCCTTGTCAAGTTCCTTGCGCTGTTGTGCCAATGCCTTTTTAGTGGCTTGTGCGTTACATTCGGTGGCTGTCTGGATAAAATCGTCCTCGTTGCTCTGCACATAGGAAAGTACCCTTTGCAGATCGGCAAGGACAAGTTCCATGACAACGCTCTTGCGGATATAATGCGTGGTGCATACAAAATCATTTCTCGCCCGGTTGCGATAGTTGCCGCAAGTATAGGCGTGTTTTCGCTCCGGCGTTCCGGCACCGCGAATAAGGTACAGTTTGTAGCCGCAGTCCGCGCAGAACATCAGCCCGGAAAAAATATCGACTTCCTCTACCCGTGTGCAGCGGTGGCGGTTCGCCAATCTCTTTTGTGCAAGGTCAAAGGTTTCTTCGTCAATCAGGGCTTCGTGGGTATTCGGGAAAAAATATTGCTTTTCTTCTGGAATACGCTTTGTTTTTTTTGACTTATAAGATACCTTGTAGGATTTGCCCGTCAAGGTGTGTCCTAAATATTCCTTACGCGCAAGAATGTCATAAATGGTTTTATCGGGCCAGTTGTACCATGCGTTTTGTTGTGGGCGCGGGTGGCGGCTGCTTCCCGTCCTGCGGTAGCGCAGTTCGCCAACGGTCAGTATTTCGTTATCCCTTAACCACCGCTGAATATCGCACACGCGCTCGCCCTGCACATACATTGCAAATATCTGTTTAACAACGTGTGCCGTTTCCGGGTCGGGCAATAAATGATTGCGGTCGTTGGGGTCGGCAATGTAACCATAAGGCACTTCGCCATTGACGCGCTCGCCACGCTGGGCTTTCGCCTGTTTAACTGCGCGGATTTTTTTAGAAGTATCGCGGGCATAAAACTCGTTAAACCAGTTCCGCAGCGGGGTAAACTCGTTATCCTCCCGCGCGGTATCCACACCGTCGTTAATAGCAATATAACGTACTTCATATTCGGGAAAGATAATTTCTATCAATTCGCCCGTTTTCAGATAGTTTCTGCCAAGACGGGAGAGGTCTTTGG
This sequence comes from Candidatus Avoscillospira sp. LCP25S3_F1, assembly GCF_052117125.1. Taxonomy (NCBI): domain Bacteria; kingdom Bacillati; phylum Bacillota; class Clostridia; order Eubacteriales; family Oscillospiraceae; genus Candidatus Avoscillospira; species Candidatus Avoscillospira sp. LCP25S3_F1. The sequence continues at coordinate 52,876 of NZ_JBQKJT010000001.1, forward strand.
TAATGACCGTTGCCACTCGTCCGGCTTCCACTTCCTGCAACATCGCTTGCAGCCCCTCGCGTTCAAAACTTACGCCGGAAAAGCCATCGTCAACGAAAAAGCGGGTATTGAAAAAATGGTGTTCATCTGCGTATTTCTGCAAAATGAGCTTTTGATTTTGTATGCTTTCGCTTTCGCCTGCCTGCATATCTTCCTGGCTAAGTCTACAATACAATGCGGTGATCTTGTCTGCCTGTAACATTTCGTCCTCCTTTCCGGCGGCAGACAAGCATGGTATTTGTACTACTTAAATTATACCATGCACCGCTGCCCGTGTCATGTCCAAAATATGAAAAAACGCCCTATTTTCGGGCGTTTCCAGCGTTCTGTTCCATATCCTTGCGAATAAGTTTTTTAATCTTTTTGTCCAGAGTGTCCGTAGCCCGTTCACTTGCTGACGAACAGACAAGATAAGTTACTTTTCCAATTTTATGTTCCGTTGTAGTAACGGGTATCGTATGCTGCGACAAAGAAAAGCCCCCTTTCTTTCGCAATCAGGTAATACAAGTTTATGAATAGGGGCAAGTCCACTATTCAGCGAAAAATGGGCGTTCATCAGACGGTTGGTAGCACAACCTCACGGGAATTTCACCCCGTCCCATGCTTGTGGGTGCGCCGCGCAATGCTTTGAGGGCGTTCAACGCGGGAGTATCATTATGTATTCTGCGCGTCGTCGCCCACGGGCTGCTATCCCGTTTTACGGCGTAGGTATAAATCGCTCGGCTTTTCCTCATAAAGAAAAAGCGTCATGGCGTACCCGCCGCGTAGCTCGGCGCAAAAGGAATGTATCTGATTTGCCCTATGCTGCGCCGCTTTTAATCAAGTGACGCTTTCTTTGTCAAGGTACAAGAGAGGGTTTCAGTTTGCCGCCACGGAAAGGGGGAACGGGGCGGCTAACAATCAAAACCGAAAATCCAAAATAGCGCGGATCAGCCGTGAGCGCAAACGGTCGTAAATATCCCGGTCAATCCCGTAATATGTATTGCCGCGTTCGTCGCGGAGCTTGCGGATTGACAGGGCAGAGATTTGACGCTCATAATGCTGTAATACCAAGCCGATTGCTTCCGGGTCGCCTGCATTGGCAGCAACGATCAGCGGATAAGGCAGTAAACCGCGCTCGTCGTAATCACTGTTCATCTTCATAAGCGCGTTCCTCCAAATAGTTTCTAAGCCGTTCAAAAGAGCTTGTCCGGCGATACTGTATCGTGCTTCGGGGGATATTGTGGAGCTTCGCAATTTCGGCGTCGCTCATGCCCTCAAAGTAATAAAGCAGTATGACGTTTCGCTTTTCTTCCGGCAAAGTCCGCAGAGCTTCGGCAAGCAGCTTTGGGGTAATTTTCTTTCCTGCCACATGAAAAGAACCGTCGTCCTTTTCCTCGTCGTCAAAATAACTGTCAACCGTGAAAAGGCTATTTTCTTCTTGCGTGGTAAGGTCGGAAAAAGTGACTTCCCGCAACTGATGGCGTTTTACGTCGCGGTGGGCATTGCTCGCTTCGCACCGAATGACTTTTTTACAAAAGCCGTTAAATGCACAGCGGATTTCCCATTGGCTACGGTCAGGCTCGTCCATACGATCAGCTCCTTTCCCGTCTGTGAAAGTGGTTGATTGTTGGTTTTCCCCTTTCACTTGCCACACCACCGCATTTTGAAAACTGCCAAACGAAAACAGCGGATTTTCAGAAAAATTTTTAATTTTTTTTGCCATGATAAATACCTCCTGTCCGATTTGCGTAAACCAACGTGTCACGGACAGAAGCAGGCGGGGAACGACAACGGGGATAGATTTGTAAAGCAGCAAAAGCAGCTTTATTTCAGCCCCCTAAACCGTTCGACAAATGGCGCAATTTTCGGTATTTTTCGTTCTGTTCCTCTTTCTCTCAACAATTTTCGCAGAACAAAAGAAAACGCCCGATTTAAGGTTTTTTCAACCTCAAATCGGGCGTTGCGTTTCCATATTCGATTGGGTGGATTAGGACAGATAAAGAAATATTGCATAAAATTTCCCCTCCCTAAAAAATCCGTAGGTGGGGCAGCTTTTTAGCTATACCACCGGCAAAACAAAGAGGGCGGCGGGGCAAAATGCCTCGCCGCCCCTGCGGTTGTTACAAAACGAACTTGTTATGTGTTATACAAGCTGCGGTAAACTTTCTTCTTCCTTTTGCTCACGTCGTCGGATTACGGTCAATGCAACAATAGCAGCCAAGGAAAGAAGCATGGTAGAGAGCCAAAGTCCTATATTACTGCTGTCGCCGGTCTGCGGGCTGGAAATGTGCTGTGTCCAGCCGCCACCGCTGCCGGTTCCGCCTGTGCCGCCATTCCCGCCGGGAACAACAGGCACAAGATTGTTTTTCTCAATGAAGTTTTGGAGCATAGCCGCAATTTCAGCGCGGGTAGCGGTGCCTTTCGGGTCAAGTATTCCATTGCCCTTGCCGCTCATTACGCCGCTGCCAACTGCCCACTTCATAGCTTCCTGCGCCCAAGGGGACAAATCCCCGGCGTCTGTAAAGCCGGACAGGTCGCCGCTGGCGGTTGTGTCATAGCCCTTAAACTTCGCATAGTTGTAGAAAATCACGGCAAGCTGTTCACGGGTCACAGGATCGCCCGGACCAAACAGGTTATCGCCATATCCCTGCATAATGCCGTTTTGCTGTACCCAAAGAACTGCGTCATAGTACCAATCTGTACCCGGACCGTATGGCACATCGGTAAACGGGTTGGTATTCTCCACGGCGGGGCTTCCTGCCATGCGATAGAAAATCGTTGCAATCTGTGCGCGGGTGGTTGCGTCGTTCGGGGAGAATGTGGTTGCGCTGGTGCCGTTCATCAGGTTATTTTGGTAAACGAATATAACAGCTTCATAGAACCAATCGTCCGGGCGAACATCGGTAAACGGATTATTTACGCCGGTATCCGGGTTATCCTTTGCAAATACCGCTTCGATGGTGTGTTTCTTCTGCACGTCCTCAAAGGTGTAGCTTGTGACTGCGCCGACGCTCTTTCCATCTACCAGCACATCGGAAATGTGATAGCCGCTGTCCGGGGTAATGGTAAAGGTTTTGTCCGTATCTTCCCGGACGCTGACGCTGCCGGACGGAGAGATAGAGCCGCCCGTTCCTGCGCTGGCGGTAATGGTGTAATAGTCATAGCTGGAACCGCCGCCACCGCCGTTATAACTCCAAGCTGCCGTTATCGTCGTATCGGCTGCGGGCATGGTAAAGGTGGTGCTTGCGCTGGAAGCGTCGGTAAAGGTGCCGCCGTTTGAGGAAGTCCAGCCGTTAAAGCGGTAATTGCTGCGGCTGCCCGCGTCAATATGGATAGCTTCGCCCGCGGGATATTCACCGCCGGTTGTGCTGCCGCTGCCGCCGTTCAGATTGACGGTAAGGGTATAGGTGTCAAGCACTTCAAAGGAGAGTTTCACGCTGGCGCTTGTGTTGTTGCTGCCGGAAATGGTAAGCGTTTCGGAATAGTCGCCCGCGCCAAGCCTGGTTTTGGGTTGGGCGGTAAAGCTCGCCGTACCATTTGGGGCAAGGGTGGCGGTATCATTCGTAAAGCCCTCTCCCGCTGTAATGATGTAGTTCGTGCTGGTGGGCAGATCAACCGTTACAGTTTGGTTGCCGGTATTGGTAATGGTCACTTTTTTCGCGGCGGGGGCTTCCGTATAGCTCTCGGTGACGGTGCCAAAATCCCAGCTCTCTGTATCGGCGGAAATTGCATAGACCGGCGCGATATAGGCGGGTATGCTGATTTTCAGCACATCGCTGATATTCCCCGCCGCGTCTTGCACGACAACCGCCACATACTGGGTGTTTGCGGTGATACTGTCCAGCTCGATCTCGTTTTCTCCCGCCTTGCACGCCTGCTTGGTGTCCTGTGCGGCAATTTCCGCATTTGTCAGCGTGATTTCCGTATCCTGCGCGATATAGTAGCAGGTGCCTGCTTCGTCGCTGGTAAACTTCACCGTCGCGGTGGTGTCGCTGTCGCGGGTAGCCGAGCCATTGGAAAGCGTCGGGGCAGTGGTGTCATTTGAAACAGTAAGGCTAACCGTTTCAAACGCGCTGGCGTAATCGGTCAGTTTGGTATCGTCGTTTGCACCGCCGTTATATTGTTCGCTGAACACATTAAGGGTATAGGTTCCGTCTACAAGGGAAGTCGGAATTGTAATCTCCACTTGCCCCTCCGCACTCGTCGGCTGCGTAATTCTACCATAATATTGTGCGCCGCTATCGTCCGCAATAATGACGGAAATATATTCGTTGGGGGCGGTGTCAGCGTTATAGACCGTAGCCCCGGTGTAATTCAGCGTAATGGTATCGCCGGGCTTGCCGCTGGCGGTTTCTTCCGTTACGGAGAACTGGCGGCTGCTATCCAGCAAGGTCAGCTTCCATTCGCTGCCGTCATAATCGTCAATTTTAAAAATCGCGTCGGCGGCTTCGCCGCCTTGATTACCGCCGCCGTTGGCGGCGGGGATTTTGCCGCCTTCGGCGGCAGATGTGAAGAGGACAGAGTTCAGATCTAAATTAAAAGCGGGACGAGCAGCCCAGTCATAGGTCACGATGTAGTAGTACACAATCCCATAAGTGAGGACCGCGCCCGCATAGTAGGTAATGAATGCGCCAGGCGAGCGGAGCCACCACACACCGGCGCTATTGCCATAATTGGCAATACGCGTATTGTCATCGGTAAAACCGTATGCGCTGTTTTCCGCTTCCTCTGCCGAGAGGAAAAATACCTTGTCCCCGTTTAGGATATTTTCAGAGGCGGCAAATGGTACGCTATATGTACTGCTGGTAAATGCTCCATCGCTTTTCGTGGTTGCAAGCACCGCGCCCTGCTCGCCCTCGGAAAAATTGCCGTTGTAAAAGGTTCTACACCAGTCCTGCGCCGTACTGCCTTGCCATACGTTGCTGCCGTTTCCGCTGTTATCAAAATACACATCTCCGAAACTGCCTGTTCCAAGCAGCGCGTCGGAGAGCAGGAAAAGGCCGCTTCCCCCGGTGTTGGTCTGGTCGTCCAAAACCCGCCATTTGATTGGGTTTTCCTCCCATGTCCCGAAATAGATGTTATCGGCCTGCCCGCCGCTGATATTGGCGGCAGTCCCGCTGTCCACAAGCTGTATCGCCTTGCCGGTATCTGTTCCCGCCGCAAAAGCGACCTGTGGCAAGAGCCCTGCCACAAGACAGATGGCAAGCAGTAAGCTGATTATTTTTCGTTTCGGTTTCATTTTATGTCCTTCTGTCCTTTTCTTCACATCTTTATGCGTTTTCGGGCGTTTCACCCGGAACTGCCATTACTTCTCCTTTCGGGGCTTTTGTCAGTACAAACTTTCCATATATCTTCGCTTGCAGCTTCCATGTATGCCCATGCTGCAAATGCCCGTCGTAGCTTGCAAGGCTGCGCTTGATTGCGTCAAAATCCATCTCCCCGCTGCGGTATTTCTCTTGAAAGGCTTTCAGCCGCCTCTTAAACCGCCGCTTATTGCTTGTCCGAAGCCGCCGTATGACCTTGCCCGTATCGGTCAGATAAAACCTCCAGCCGAGATAATCCACGCCCTCCGAAACGGGGAAAATCTGCGTTTTCTCGTTAAACTCAAGTTTCAGCTTTTCAGCCGCAAACGCCCGGATTTCCGCAAGGCAGGTTTTTAAGTGTTCTTTATCCTCATGCAGCAAAATCAAATCGTCCATATACCGGGTATAGTATTTGATTTTGTACTTTTCCTTAATGATACGGTCTATCCGGTCAAGATAGTACAGGGCAAACCATTGGCTTGACTGATTTCCCATCGGCAGCCCTTTTCCCGTATCGGCGTTAAAGCTGTCGATGACCTGATACAGAAACGTCAAAACCTCTTTATCGGGAAAACGCCGGAGTAAGTACTTCAATACGCCGTGGTCGATACTGTCAAAATATTTTCGCACGTCGCATTTCAGAAAATATCCCTTTGTGCCATGCTCTTTGTAAAACGCCTGTAAAAACCCTGTCAAACGTTTCATGGCAAAATGCGTCCCCTTATTTTCCCGGCAAGCCGCGCAATCGTAAATCAACCGTTTTTCAAAATACGGCTTCAATACGTTGTCGCATAGGCTGTGCTGCACCACACGTCCCCGAAAAGAGAGGGCTTGTATTTCCCGCTTCTTCGGGTCGTAAATCATAAAGCGGTGGTAGGGCGGCGTTTGATAGCGTCTGTTCTCCAACTCATCGTGCAGCTTCCAGAGGTTTTCCGCAAGGTTTAGTTCAAACTCGATCACTTCCCTTTTTGTACGCTTGCACCGCGCCGCCATTTTATATGCCCGGTACAGGTTTTCAAACTGATATATTTTCTCATACTCCGTCATGCGGACTATGCTCCTTATCTCACCGCCGGGAAAGAGCGTTTCAAAGGCCATAATGGGCTGCTCTTTCAAAGAAACCGAAAGCGTCCTGCCGGGCTTGCTCTGCCGCTTGCCCCGTTTGCGTCCGGCTGCTCCGGCGGCATGTGTTTTTCCGCGCTTTGCTTCTCCATGACACCCCTGCGCGAAAGGGAATAGGGTTCCTTTGCCTTATGCAAGCAAGCCTTTTTTCCGGCCTGCACGGGTATGACGCGCCTGCGGCATACTTCGGGCGATAAGGCGACGCGGGACGAGCAGCCCAGTCATTGTTCACGTTGTTGTTGTTCACATTACCATTGTTGTTGACCGCGCCCGCATTGTTCGTATTGTTTGCGTTAGGCGAGCGGAGCCACCACACACCGGCGCTCAAAGTTTTTACAACCCTATCCCGTATATGATGAAAGCCTTTCGGCTTACACCCCCAGTCGTTTCCTGTCGCTGTTCAGCCATGCGCCCAGCATGTTCTGGCAGTCGTGGATTTTCTTTGTGATCTGCTCATACTGCTTTGGCAGTATGCAGCCCTGCTCCATAGATAGCTGCGCCATATAGCCCAATAGTTTCAATTCCGTCAAGGCTTGGTGCTGGAAGTCTATGCGCTGCTGCGCCTTTTCTCTGTCGCCCGCTTTGACAAACACCTCGTTTGCCCGGTACAGGTTTTCGATAATGTTCAGCGCGTAGTTTTGCAGCTTTGCAACAAGGGCAAATCGGAAACGCTTTGGCGATTTATCCGTTACCGTCATCACATAGGAGCAGAGGTCTTTTGCTTTTGTGATAACCGCCAACTCGCTTTGATAAGCCGCCATGCTGATTCCTCTTTATACCTGTGTGGTTGAACTTTCCACAATTCTGCCATACGCAAAAAAGGCGCGTCACGCCTACGGCAAAGCCGTCGACGCAGCGCGCCTTTTAACACGGTAATATTGAATTTTGAGCAGCACAAAAGGACAGACTTATTCTGTCTGTCTGTCTGTCTGTCTGTCTGTCTGTCTGTCTGTCTGTCTGTCTGTCTGTCTGTCGTCAGTGTATTGCAAAGAAGCATTGCTTGTCAAGCCCCCTTTTCACGAAATCTTTCTGAAACGGTACCTTATGCACCCCCCGCTTTTGATATAAAAATATAATATAAATTATATAGGAAAAGACCGCAAAAAGCAACACCATTCCCGAAAGGTTCACAAAATATTTCCCAAATCTGTAAGGTTCGCCCCTTTGGCAATTCCCGCCCCTGCGGTGTTGTAGAGAACAAAGGAAAAAGTTTCGTAGCAAGCATAGGAAAGGGGTACCCTTTCCGTATTTTCGCCCTCTGCGCTCTGCGGCGCGGCGGTTGAAAATTGCTTGTTGGGAAGCGTCCCAAACCCTCTAAGCAGAAAGGAGCGTCGGCGCATGGACGGACGGAAAAGAACAGTGCAAATCAAATTTAGAGTAACCGAGGAAGAACGGGCATTGATTGAGGAAAAAATGAAGCTCGTCCCCACTCGGAACATGGAAGCCTATCTGCGGAAAATGGCAATCGACGGGTACATCATTCAGATAGATCATAGCGACATAAAGGCTATGACTGCGGAAATACAGAAAATCGGGGTCAATATCAATCAGATTGCAAAGCGCGTCAATGCGACGGGCAGCGTTTACCAAGAGGACATAGAGGAAATAAAGGGGGTGCTTGCGGAGATATGGCGGTTACAAAGATTAAACCTGTTAAAAGCACGTTGAGCAAAGCCCTTGACTATATCCAAAACCCGGACAAGACGGACGGGAAAATGCTGGTGTCCTCTTTTGGCTGCTCCTATGAAACGGCAGACATTGAGTTTGGATTTACCCTGTCGCAGGCTCTGGACAAGGGAAATAACCTCGCCCATCACTTGATACAATCCTTTGAGCCGGGGGAAGTCGATTATGAAAAAGCCCATGAGATCGGGCGGCAGCTTGCCGACGCGGTAACAAAGGGACAGCATGAATACGTTTTGACAACGCACATTGACAAGGGGCATATCCATAACCACATCATTTTTTGCGCGGTCAACTTTGTAGATCACCACAAGTATGTTTCCAACAAGCGCAGTTATTACGGCATACGCAACATCAGTGACAGGCTGTGCCGGGAAAACGGCTTGTCGGTGGTTGTGCCGGAGAAAGGCAGCAGGGGGAAAAATTATGCCGCATACCACAAGGAGAAATCCGCAAAGGCAAAACTAAAGATTGCCGTTGATACCCTTATCCCGCAAGTAAGCAGCTTTGAGGAATTGCTATCCCGCCTGCAAGGGTTGGGCTATGAGATAAAGCGCGGAAAATATATGTCCTGCCTTGTACCAGGGCAGGAACGGTTTACCCGCTTAAAAACCATTGGCGCAGACTACACCGAGGAAGCAATCCGGGAACGGATAGAGGGCAAGCGTACCCATGCGGCAAAAGCCCCGAAAACAGATCGGGGCGTCAGCCTGCTTATTGACATTGAGAATAATATCAAGGCGGCGCAGAGCCGGGGCTATGAGCAATGGGCGAAAATCTACAATCTGAAACAGGCGGCAAAAACGTACAACTTCCTCACGGCGCATGGGATTGAACAGTATGCGGATTTGACCGCCAAAATTGCGGAAGTCCAAGTGGCAAGCGAACAGGCAGCAGCCACACTAAAAGACGTGGAAACAAGGCTTTCCGATATGGCGGTACTTATCAAGAATACTACCACCTATCAAAAGACAAAGCCTGCCTATGACGCATACCGCAAGGCAAAGAATAAGGGCAGCTACCGGGCAGCCCATGAGCGCGAAATTATTTTGCATGAAGCAGCAGCAAAGGCACTAAAGGCGGCGGGCGTTTCCAAACTTCCCGATGTTGCCGCGCTGCAAGCGGAATATGTCAAACTGCAAGAGCAAAAAGAAGCCCTGTACGCCGAGTATGGCAAGCGCAAAAAACAGGTCAGGGAATACGACGTTATCAAGCGGAATGTTGACAGCTACTTGCGTCTGAACCGGGAGCCGGACAAAGAAAAGGAAAAGGACGAACAGCACTTATAGCTCAAATGGGTTAATGCCCGCGTCTACATGGGTTGCTATGTAGGTTATCACTTCTTCGGGGGTTGGGACTTCTCCCTTGCAAGGTATCTTTTTCCAGCGTTCTTGAACTGCGGGGTCTGGATTACACATACCCGCCAACATTGCTATTTTGATATGGTCGCGGATATATTTCACGCTTTTACCCTCCCGCAAAGCAATCATCTGTATTGCCCGTTCTGCGTCAATTTTTTTCTTTTTCATAATACAAAATCGCCTTTCCATATTTTTTAGAACTGACATTTAGTGAATGTCAATGCCAACATAATTTTAGCATATACTTTTTTCTGTGACAATCACTAAATGTCAAACAGGAGAGCCGATATGTATAAGAACAAAGCAAAAGACGGAAAGAACAACATCAGCGGACGAAAGATAAAAGCCTTTCGGGAAGCTATGGCTACCAAGCCATCACAAAAGGAATTGGCTGATCTGCTGCAAATTGCAGGGCTGGACGTTGATAAGAACGCCATACAGCGAATTGAAAGCGGACAGAGGTTTGTGACAGACATTGAATTAAGAGTAATCGCAAAGGTCTTAAATGTCAGTTATGAAGATTTGCTTGACGAATAAGGGCATAAAGACATGGCTTTTTTGCCCCGCTTGTGCTATGCTTATCCTATCTTGAAAAGCAAGGAGTGATAAGGCGTGGCGGGAGAAAAGTTACTTGATCTTGAAACGATAAAAGCCGCTGTTGCCGGTGAGAAGTGGGCGGTACAAAAGGTCATTGAGCATTATTCCGACGAGATAGACCGTGAAAGTACCGTGAACGTCGAGCAGCCGGACGGAAGCATAAAAAAAGAGCTTGACGAGGATTTACGTCAAGCCATTATCTTAAAACTGATAGAAGCAATCCCACAATTCCCGCTTTCCAATGGGCAGTACAAAGAATAGTGCGTAACGGTCAAACAGACCGTCACGCACTATTCTTTTTGTCTTAATTTCGCGTCCTTGCGGATCGCGTCTTTCGCGGCTTTTAACAGGTCAGATAATATGCGTATCTCGTAATCGTCACAATCGGCAACAATCGTCTGTATCTCCTGTGAAAAAATCTCTTTGGAGCGAATGACGTTATCGCAGAGAAATTCATCGACGGAAACAGAAAGGGCATTTGCCAACGCAATAATCATCGGCAAACTAAGTTTTGAGCTGCCGGTTTCAATGTTGCTCATGTGGGTAGTGGAAAGCCCCGCCATTTCCGCTAATGCTTCTTGTGTTAAGTCTGCCTTTATCCGCGCAATTTTTATTCGTTTTCCTATCGCCTTGTAGTCTAATTCCATACGCAAAAGTCCTCACATCATATTCATTCCCTACACCTCCATATTGTAAATTAACCAGCTTCCATATATAATAAACTGTATAAAGGAAACATTTACTTGTTTTATTTTTATAAAACATAATTTTATAACATGGGCTGATTGCTATTTTTTATGAACTGGTGGGAATATTGTGGTAACTTGTACTTTTGCGGGGCATAGAGAAATTTTCGGTATGAGAGATACGGAAATCATCGAGATATTGGAAAAGCTGCTGGAAAACGAAACGGATATGACGTGCTATGTCGGGGCTATGGGAGAATTTGACGCGCTGTGTGCAGGCGCGGTACGTTCTCTAAAGCAGCGGCACAAGGACAAGAACATTGCGCTTGTTATGGTGCTTCCCTATATGCAGCAAAAAATCAACGAATACCGGGAATACTACGAAACTGCCTATGATGAAATACTGATACCCATAGAATTAGCAGAAGTCCACTACAAACAGGCAATTCCCGCCCGTAACAGGTGGCTTGTCGATCACTCGGATTATCTGATTGCCTGTGTTTGGCGGGATTTTGGGGGTGCTTATAATACACTCAAATATGCAAAGAAACAGCACAAAAAAATATTCTTGATAGAACGCAATAAAACCGGGGCGCAGTAGCCAATCAATGACTACCACGCCCCGGCTTTTCTATGGGTGCAGTCTGGAAGTGTTACGCAGTAAAACGCTGTTTTTGGGGGAACAGGTATAAAGTCCTTGCCCTATCGCCGGATTTTCCCCCACTTCACACCGGACGTGCGACTTTCACCGCATCCGGCGTTCCATCGATTGTTTTCACAAGCATTTAATCAATCTCCAAATGAAATACTATTATCGCCGATGGGTTTTATGTCCCGGATCGGCCCCCCAAGGCTCCGAAAGCCCAAAATGGCGGATTCCTGAAAAAACTGAAACCACAACAGAAGGTCCAACCCGCTCCGGGAAAACATCGGGTATAGCAGACTACTACCCTCTCATAGATTGCCTATTGGGAGGTGTGTGGTATCAGCAGAAAAAGCGCTCCGCTCCATGTGATTGTCCATGCTCCAAATACAGAAGCCGGACAGCAGGAGCTGGCAAAACGTGTTGCCGGTGTCCATGCCGATCTGGTCCATCGCTACATACAAACGCTGCCTTGTCCCTCAGAGGAAAAAGCAGCGTTATTGGATGCCGTTATTGCAACCGTAAAAAAGAGCGCAGGGGATTGAACCCGTCAGGGTTTGATCCCCTGCGCTTTTCATCAGAAAACAGCTCCTTCAGGTCTGTTGGTCAACTGGCACTGGTATCGCGCCCCAGCTCTTTTTTTCGTTGTAATTACAACATACAGTTTGCAACTTATCCGATACAATAAACTCGGAAACAAACATGGGGCAGCGTCAAAGACACCTTGTTCGCTGCTGCCTTCGGAACAGGCTCGGTGACGCAAACGCTGCGCCGTATTTGCAAATCCACTACCGATACGACGCTTTGCATAACCATTTTGGGCCTGTATCAGTGAAGGTTAAACCATAAACTATTACTATCACACAACAGGAGGTTCGTTTTATGAACGCTAAAATGAAAAATATCAGTCAGGCAGAGGTTCTGGTCCTGAAGGATCAAATTGCCTACCAGGACGGCCAGGTGGTCAGCAAGACGTTGGCCCAGAACAATGCGTTGAGCATTACCCTGTTCTCCTTTGCCAAGGGTGAGGAGATCAGCACGCACGAGTCCGGCGGCGACGCCTTTGTCACCTGCCTGGACGGCGTCGGCAAGATCACCATTGACGGCGTGGACTATCTGCTCCATGAAGGCGAATCCATTGTGATGCCCGCCGGGCATCCTCACGCCGTATACGGCGAAGAAGCCTTTAAAATGATGCTGGTTGTTGTATTTTAAAAGGTCCATGGAGCGGGCAGCACTGTCAAAGTCCTGCTGTATCTGGGTGTTGCCTGATCGTTTTTCCTATGGCGTTTTCTGAGACAAGGTATGACACAATCCTCTTCGTATGATCTCTGCGTTATGATATACTTGCAGCAATCTATCACATGCGAGCAAAGGAGGATGAACGATGCCCAACGAGTCAGATGCCATTGCCCTCTATTCCCGCAAGTCCCGGTTTACCGGCAAGGGCGAGAGCATTGGCAATCAGGTGGAGCTATGTAAAGAATATGTGCGGCTGCACTTTGGAGAGCAGGCCGCGGAACAGCTGGTTATCTACGAAGACGAAGGGTTTTCCGGCGGCAATTTGAACCGTCCGGCCTTCCGGCGCATGATGGAAGCGGCCCGGCAGCGGAAGTTCCAAGCCATCATTGTCTACCGTCTCGACCGCATCAGCCGCAATGTCAGCGACTTTTCCGGCCTCATTGAAGAATTGTCTCGGTTGAATGTTTCCTTTATTTCCATCAAGGAGCAATTCGATACCAGCACCCCCATGGGCCGGGCCATGATGTACATTGCCTCTGTCTTTTCCCAGCTGGAGCGGGAAACCATTGCCGAACGCATTCGGGACAACATGCAGGAATTAGCCAAAACCGGCCGCTGGTTAGGCGGTACCACCCCCACCGGCTATGCCTCCGAAGCCGTCAAAAGCGTGACGGTGGACGGCAAAACGAAAAAGGCCTGCAAGTTAAAGTTGATTCCCGAAGAAGCGGAAATCATCAAAACCATTTTTGACCTGTATCTGGAAACGGATTCTCTGACCATCACCGAAGCTCGGCTGATGCAGCGTGGAATTCAGACGAAAAGGGGCAATCATTTCACCCGCTTTTCTATCAAGTCCATTTTGCAGAACCCTGTCTATCTGATCGCCGACCAGGAGGCTTATGATTTCTTTCAGCAGCATGAAACGGACCTGTTTTCTGAGCAGAGCGAGTTTGACGGTATCCACGGCATAATGGCCTACAACCGTACCGACCAGGAAAAGGGTCGGGCCACCATCTATCTGCCTCCCAGCGACTGGATTGTGTCCGTGGGCAAGCATCCAGGGTTGATTCCCGGCAAGGCCTGGGTCGCCGTTCAAGAGTCTCTGGAGCGAAACAAATCGAAAGCCTTCCGCAAGCCCCGCAGCAATGAAGCGCTGCTGACAGGTCTGCTCTATTGCCGCTGCGGCGAACGGATGTACCCCAAGGTCAGCAAGCGGAAAACCGCCAACGGCAGCCCCGTCTATACCTATGTGTGCAAGTTGAAAGAGCGCAGCCAGCGCGCCCTCTGCAACAACAAAAATGCCAGTGGCAATCTGCTGGACCAGGCCGTTCTGGATCAGCTGAAGCTGCTCCAGGAGGATCAAGATACGTTTCTCGCCCAGTTGGAACAGAGCCGCAAATTCTACACCGGCAACCGTATGGACTACGAGCAGCGGCTGGATGCCCTGCGGGGAGAAAAACGTGACCTGGAAAAGAAGCTGGACGCTTTGGTGGATTCCCTGGCAGACCTGGCCGAGTCCGCTGCCCGCGGTCAGGTGTCCCGGCGTATCGAATCCCTCAGCAGCCAGTGCGACGATCTGGGTAAACGGATTCAGGAGTTGGAGGGGTTGACCTCCCAGCATGCCCTCAGTGATCTGGAGTTTGATCTCCTGCGGCAGCTGCTGGCTGTTTTCCGGGACGGCATGCAGGAAATGTCCCTGGAGCAGAAACGGGCTGCGGTTCGCACCGTGGTACGCAAAGTGGTCTGGGATGGCATCCACGCCCATGTGGTACTGTTTGGCGTGCCGGATGATGAGATTGAATACCCGCCGTTCCCCTCCGACGGTTCTGACCCGGACGGCAACGATACCGATGGCGAAACTGACGAACCTTCCACCTGCTCCGATGATGACTACGCAGAAAATCCATCGAATCCCGATGACTCCACCGACGGTACAAAAGCGCATTGGGGCGGGAATAGCAAATGAAATCCTGATGCACTTTCGCAGCCAGAAAAAGTCCAGCGGCGACGTATCTCTGTCCGATTACATAGAAACGGGCAAGGACGGCAACGCTCTTTCTCTGATGGACGTCATCTGCACCGATGATGATCTATTCGAGGACCTCAGCGCCCGGGAGAATGCCGCACGGCTCCACCGGGCCATGAAAGAGGTCCTGACGGACCGGGAATTGCTGGTGGTCCAGCTTCGGTATGGGCTGGGTGGCCGTAAACCCCTGACCCAGCGGGAGGTGGCCCAGCAATGCGGCATTTCCCGGTCCTATATCTCCCGCATTGAGAAAAAGGCCCTGCAAAAGCTGGAAGCAGCGTTCCGGGATTCCTGATCCGAAACTTTACAAACGTTGCAGGTTTGTCCTATTGATTGAAATTGGTGCAGGGGACTTTTGTCCCCCGCACACCCCCCTGCTGCTCTCTTACAGCAGATTGTACAGATTGCCGGACAGTCCGATGGGAGGTTCCTCCTCCCTCCTGTCCGCAAAAGCCGGTTGACAAATCTCATTCTGTCTATTATATTAGTAATTGCTTAATTACTTAATTATTATGGAGGAACCCACTATGCCATCGAAACGACTGGCCGCCGTAGACAGCGGCCGCTGTGTGGCCTGCGGCAGCTGCTGTAAGGTCTGTCCCAAGGGAGCCGTCACCGTCTGGCGCGGCGTCTCCGCCGTAGTGGATGGTACGCTGTGCATCGGCTGCGGCAAGTGTCAAAAAGAATGCCCCGCCGGGGCCATCGTCCTCAACAACCGGGAGGCCGCCGTATGAACAAGACAAAACACTGGTACGACTATCTATGGATTGTGACGCCCGTCTATTTCGCCCTGGGCTTCTTCAACATCCTCTTTGCCTGGATCGGTATGATCTTCTTCTGTCTCCCCCTGTTCATCGCCATTTTCGGCGGCAGCAAACTCTACTGCAATCGCTACTGTGATCGGGGACAATTCTTCACCCTCCTGGGCAAAAAACTTCATCTGTCCCGCAACGTCCCCACCCCCCGCTGGATTGGCTCCAAATGGTTCCGGTATGGATTTCTGATTTTCTTCTTCGCCATGTTCTTCCAGATGCTCTGGGTGACGTATCTGGTGGGCGCCGGCGCCAACTCCGTCAGCGCCGCCGTCAAACTGTTCTGGACCTTCCGGGTGCCCTGGGACTGGGCCTATCACGGCACCGTCTTCGCCCCCTGGGTCGCCCAATTCGCCTTTGGCTTCTACGGTATGATGCTGACCTCCACCCTCATCGGTCTCATCGTCATGGTTCTGTTCCAGCCCCGCTCCTGGTGCGTCTTCTGCCCCATGGGTACCATGACCCAATGGATCTGCAAGCTGCGGGCCGGAAAAACACCGCCCCCCGCCTGCTCCGGCAGCTGCGCTTCCTGTTCCCGGGAGGGCTGCGGCCATGGCTGAATTGCAGGAACAGGCCAAAGCCGTGGCGGCCCTTCTGGGACAACTGGCCAATGAAAACCGGCTGTTGATTCTCTGCGCCCTGCTGGAAGGACCCAAAACCGTGGGCCAGCTGGGCGAGGCCGTCCCCCACATCACCGGTCCGGCCCTGTCCCAACACCTGCAAAAGCTCCGGGCGGCGGGTCTGGTGGATGGCACCAAACACGGCCAGTTTGTGGAATACCAGATTGCCGACCAGCGGCTGTACGGCCTGATGGAACGGCTGAAAGCCCTGTATTGCGCCTAAAAAAACACGCCCGCAGGCGTGCCGAATCATCGGTACGCCTGCGGGCGTTTTTCTGGAACGTTTTCCGTCAAAAATCGTCTATGGTTCTGAAAGCGGCTCCAAGACCGTCTGGGCATACAGATCCGCCACATCGTCCATGGTCACCGGCGCACCGCCGGTACAGGCCGCATGGGCCATACTGACCGCCACGGCCCGGCGGGCCGTCTCCTGCCACGCCGTCCCCTGCTCCAGGTCCCACAGGACGCTGGCCAGCAGCGCATCGGCCGCGCCGCGGGCCGCAGACGCCTCCAGAATGGGGCCGCAGACGTGAAAGCTCTCCCCTGCCGTGACAAACAGTGCCTCCCGGTGGCTCAAGGTCACCACCACCCGTTCCACACCGTTGGCCGCCACGGTACGGGCTGCCGCTGCCAGGGCTTCCCGGTCCGGCAGTTCCTTCTCACACAGCGCCTCCAACTGGGCCCGGTCGGGCCGGATGACCGTGGGACCGGCGGCCACACCGATTTTCATGGCCATACCCGCCGTATCCAACGCCGTCCGGATGCCCCGGTCCCGCAGGACTGTAATCCAGTCGGCCAACTGATGGTCCGTGACGCCGGCGGGATTCTTTCCGGCAAACACCACTGTATCCCCAAGCCGGACCTGTTCCTCCAGCTTTTCCCACAGTTCCTGGAGGTTCTCCGTCGTCACCGGCTGTCCCGGCTCCAGAATCCGGGTACAGGTGTCGTTGTCCGGGTCCAGAATGGTGAGATTGGTCCGGGTTTCATTGGCGGTAAAGGTGAAGTCATTGGGGATGCCCAGCATATCCAACTGGTCGCGAATCCAGTCTCCTGCCGCACCGCCGATCAGGCCCATGGCCACGGTACGGGCCCCCAAGCCCTGGAGCACTCTGGATATCTGGATTCCCTGCCCTCCCGGCGACTGCCGGGAACGCTCCGTCAGGCCCACACTGTCCACCTCAAAGTCCCGCACCACCGAGACTTTATCCAGGGCCGGATGCAACGTTACCGTAAAAATCATACTGACTTCTCCTGTTTCTTTTACTGTCTACCATTATAATCCCTTTTCCCCAAAATGTAAATGAAAATCCCATCCTTTGGCGCCATCCCCGGAAACTGGCCGCATTGTTTCCACATTCTTAACATTTCCCCGGCAAAACCGTATTTACACCACCCGGCAATCGTGGTATGATAGAGCGTAACGGTTTTTCGACCGAAACCGACAACAGTTGATTGGAGTGACATCTTGAGTCAGGTGAAGCTATTTGGCGGCAAAAGCAGACGGGCCGCCCCCCAGTCCTCCGCCCCTCGGGCGCGGAACAAGAAACAGCGCTCGCCGCTGAAACTCATTACGGTGATCCTTACCATTTTGGCCGTGCTGGAGTGCGGCTATTTCGTCTGCGTCTATTCCAACATTCCCTTTATTGCCAAGTGGCGGGAAATCTACATTCAGACGGCCATGGACACCATGAGCCATCAGTGGTTGGCTACCGCCTTTATTCCCCAGGGCATCATTGAAGAGGCCATGGCAAGCCGTGCCGCCGCCATGCAGGAGCAGACGGAACACAGCTCGTCGGACAACTGGGCCAACCAGCAGCCGTCCGACACCGACACCAAGCCCACCACCTCTGATACGACTGATACGACCGTGACGGAGGACCCGGAAAAGACGGCTTTTTACGAGCTGTTCTGGGAGATTGACCCCAACTCCATGGACGCCTACTTAAAGCAGCATCCCGAAACGCTGGACAACGGCTGGGATGAAATTTACATCAATGAAGCCGGTCTGGACGACGAGGGCACCTCCATCCAGACCACCATGGGCGAACAGGTGCTTGCCATCGACGTACCCAATCAGATTCTTCTGGTCCGCGTCAAGGGCAGCGGGTACCGTGGCGTTCTGGCCGTGGCCAAGGACCCCAGCCGTCTGTCTGTGGAAAACTCCAAGGGGATTGGCTCCTACGGTCAATACGCCGGTACCATCGCGCAGAATCACAACGGCGTTCTGGCCATGACCGGCAGCGGCTTTATCGACCCGGACGGCGTGGGCAACGGCGGCCTGTTGGCCGGTTACTGCATGTCCAACGGCGAGGGTATGGGCCGTCATTACGGCTGGAGCTACAAGCGGGTGGAGCTGCGGGAGGACAACTACCTCTATATCGTGGATACCTCGGCCCCGGTCCATGAGGACACCACCGACGCCGTGGAGTTTACCCCGGCCCTGATTGTAGACGGCAAAGTGCTGGCTACCAGCGGCTATAACGCCCTGAATCCCCGGACCCTCATCGGTCAGTCCGACAAGGGCGAAATCCTGATGATGGTCGTTGAGGGCCGTCTGGTCCAGTCCGTGGGCATCACCGTGGACGACTGCGCCCCCATCCTGCTGGACCATGGCTGTATGCAGGCTTTGAACCTGGACGGCGGCACCAGCTCCATCCTCTGGTATGACGGCGAATATGTGACCCAGTGTTCCAACACGGCCCTTCCCGAGGGACGGCTGCTGCCCAATGCCTTTGTGTACAAGCGGGCGGAGTAATGGTTTTTTGCGGGGCTCTGCCTCGCTCCCTGCAATTTTTTGAAAGAATTGCGTATAACTTTAAAATTGCCCCGGATTCCCTAGGGAATCCGGGGCAATGGTTTTATTGGGGCTGCGATTCCACCACATAGAGGACATAGGCGGCAGGATCGTAGAGCAGAACCAGCCTGGCATCGCCGTCGGTCAATTCGTAGCCCAGCCAGTCTCCCACCGGCGGCATAGGCGCATCGGCGGGGGCTATGGCTGTAAAATCCGCGGCCAGGGTTTCATCCACCGGTTCCCATTTTGCCAGCAGATCGGCAATGGACTTGCTGTAGGTCAGCTTTGCATACAAGGTACCGTCGGTGTCCAGCCGGTCATCCACCTCCTTGGTGTAGCCGTCGGGGAGCCCCGCTCCCCAGCGGTCGGCCAGCTCCAGACTGAGACTGTCCTGGCTGCCTCGCAGCTGTTCAATTTTGTTGCTGGTGGAGCGGTAGACAAAGAAACCGCCCACGAGAATCACCAAAACTACCGTGACAATGCGGACGTATTTGTTCACAACAATACCTCCATACTCTCGGCCATGGATTCCGGGGGAATCCATGGTCAGTTAAAAGTTTACTCGATTTTTTCAAAAATCGCAGGGGTCCAGGGGGCGGCGCCCCCGGTCGCCCGCCGCAGCGGGCGAAATCCCCCCGCCGCACCATCGATTCAGAACAACGAAACCTGGCTGGTGTCGGGCATATCCCCGAAGGCTCCGGCGGCCCGGAGGTTTTCAATGTGGGTCTTGGAGACCTTGGGACAGGCGGCGGAGAACTCCTCGATGGAGATAAAGCGCTTGCCCTTGCGGCCCTCGACGATGTCCCAGGCGGCGGTTTCACCCAGGCCGGACACCGATACAAAGGGCGGCAGCAATTTTCCGTCCTGGATTTTGAACTTCAACGCCTCGGACTCGTAGAGGTCCATGGGCAGGAAGTCGAAGCCCCGGAGGTAGAACTCGTAGCAGACCTCCAGCGTGGTTTTCAAATCGTCGTCCTTGTCGGTGGCGTCGGGGTTGTGGTTGATCTCCTGGATTTTCTCCTTGACCAGGTCGATGCCATGGCACATCATGGCGGCGTCAAAGCCGCCCTTCTGGCTGCGGCGGTAGAAATAGGCCGCGTAGAACGCCAGAGGCTCATGGACCTTGAACCAGGCGATGCGGAACGCCATCATCACATAGGCCACGGCGTGAGCCTTGGGGAACAGATATTTGATTTTCTTGCAGGATTCAATGTACCAGGCCGGTACACCGGCGTCGATCATCTCCTGTTCCGCGCCCTCGGGCAGTCCCCTGCCCTTACGGACCGACTCCATGATCTTAAAGGACCGCTTTTCCGGCATACCGTTGGCGATCAAGTAGTTCATGATATCGTCGCGGCAGCCGATGGCGTCCTTAACCGACGCCGTACCGGACACAATCAGGTCCCGGGCGTTGCCCAGCCACACATCGGTGCCATGGGAGAAGCCGGACAGACGAATGAGAACGTCAAACTCATGGGGCTGGGTATCCACCAGCATACCGCGGGTGAAGCTGGTGCCGAACTCGGGAATGGCGCAGGTACCCACCGGCCCCAGAAGCGGATCGTCCTCGAAACCCAGAATCTTGCTGGAGGTGAAAATGGACATGGTGTCCTTGTCATCCAGGGGAATCTCCTGGGCGTTGACGCCGGTCAAATCCTCCATCATGCGGATCATGGTGGGGTCATCGTGGCCCAGCATGTCCAGTTTCAAGAGGTTTTCCTCCATGGAGTGGTATTCAAAATGGGTGGTGATGATATCGGATTTGGGGTCGTCGGCCGGGTGCTGGACGGGACAGAAGTCCCAAATCTCATTTTCCTGGGGAATGACCACCAGGCCGCCGGGGTGCTGGCCCGTGGTGCGCTTGACGCCGACGCAGCCGGCGGCCAGACGGTTTTCCTCGGCTTTCGGCACCGTCCGGTGGCGCTCATCCAGGTACTTTTTGGCGTAACCGTAGGCGGTTTTCTCGGCCACGGTGCCAATGGTACCGGCGCGGAACACGTGGCTGGCGCCGAACATCTCCACACAGTAGGCATGGGCCCGGGCCTGGTATTCGCCGGAGAAGTTCAGGTCGATATCGGGGACCTTATCGCCGCCGAAGCCCAGGAACGTCTCAAAGGGAATGTTGAATCCGTCCTTGTCCAGCTTGGCCCCGCACTCGGGACAGGTGGCGTCGGGCAAATCCGCGCCGCAGGCGGCGGTTTTTGGCACGTCGAAGGTGCAGTATTTGCAGTTGGGACACCGGTAGTGGGGCGGGAAGCTGTTAACCTCCGTGATACCGGACATATAGGCCACGATGGACGAGCCGACGGAACCACGGGAACCGACCAGATAGCCGTGCTCCAGGGAGTTTTGAACCAATTTCTGGGCCGACATATAGATCACGTCGTAGTGACAGGAGATAATGTCGTGCAGCTCCGTCTCCACGCGGTCTGTGACCAGCTTGGGCGGGTTTTCACCGTAGAGCCGGTGCATTTTGCCGTAGACCAGGGATTTCAAATCCTCCACGGAATTTTCGATGGAGGGGGCGAATAGATTGTGGGGAACGGGCCGCAGCAGTTCGCACATATCGGCGATGCGGTTGGGGTTTTCCACGACGATCTCCCGCGCCACGTCCTCCCCCAGATAGGAGAACTCCCGGAGCATTTCGTCGGTGGTGCGGAAGTACAGGGGCAACTCCCGGTCGCAGTCCTCGAAGCCCTTGGAGGCCAGGAGCATCCGGCGGTAGATTTCATCCTCGGGGTTGAGGAAGTGGACGTCGCCGGTGGCAACGACGGGTTTCCCCAGCTCCTTGCCCAGGCTGACAATGGTGCGGTTGAAGTCCCGCAGCTGTTCCTCGTCCTCGGCCAGGCTCTTGTCCAGCATAAACCGGTTATTGCACAAGGGCTGAATCTCCAAAAAGTCATAGAACGACGCCAGACGCAGCAATTCCTCCCGGCTTTTGCCCTCGATGACGGCCTGGAACAGTTCGCCTGCTTCGCAGGCGGAACCGATGATCAGGCCCTCCCGCCACCGCAGCAGCTCCGACTTGGGCATCCGGGGGCGGCGCTTGAAGTATTTCAGGTTGGAATAGGACACCAGCCGGTAGAGATTCCGTAAACCTGTCTGGTTTTTGGCAAACAGGATGATATGGCGGGTATTGCGGCCATCGATGCGGGAGCCGCTGCGGAGCGTCGCCATCAGGGGATTGAGTTCCCGGACCCGCGATACGCCCCGCTCCTCCACCATGGCGAAGAACTTCCGCAGCATATGGGCCACGGTCATGGCGTCATCCACGGCCCGGTGGTGGTTGAACTCCGGCAATTCCAATGCCTCGGCCACAAGGTTCAGCTTGTGCTTGTTCAGCTCCGGCAGCAGATTCTGGGCCATAATCAGAGTATCGATGTAGGTGGGGTGATACTCGATGCCCAACCGCCGGCAGGCGGCCTGAATAAAGCCCACGTCAAAGTCGGCGTTATGGGCCGCCAGGACCCGGTCGCCGCAGAAGGCCAGAAATTTCGGCAGGACCTCCTCGATGGGCGGGGCATCCTTCAACATCTCATCGGTGATGCCCGTCAGATCGATGATCTGCTGGCTCAGCTTGCGGCCCGGATTGACAAAGGTTTGGAACTGGTCGATGATCTCGCCGTTTTTATAGATGGCCGCGCCGATTTCCGTGATGACTTCGGTTTTGTTGGACAGGCCCGTGGTCTCCAGGTCAAAGGCCACAAATTCCCCGTCCAGTCCCGCATCGCCGGTTCCATGGACCACCACCCGGTCGTCCACGTCGTTGACATAATAGCCCTCCACGCCGTAGAGGATTTTAATGTTCTCGTCGGTACCGGCCACCTTGGCCTTACCCGCCGCCTTCATGGCTTCCGGGAACGACTGGAGACAGCCGTGGTCCGTGATGGCGATGGCCTTATGGCCCCACTTGGCCGCCTGCTTGACAGCGGCGGTGGTGGAGGTCAGTCCGTCCATGGAGGACATAGACGTATGTAGATGCAGCTCCACCCGCTTTTCGCCGGGGGCCGTATCTTTCCGCTGGGGCATGGCGCCCACCATGATGCCCTGGGGCTGCAATACCATTTCGTTGTCGTAGCGGTCGAAGGTCATCTTGCCCTGGATTTTCACAGCCATGCCCACCTGGACCTTCTCGATGATGGGCTGGGCCTTGGCGTTCTCCATGAACTGATGGACCCGGACGGAGCTGGTATTGTCGGTGATGTCGAAGCTGACGACCCAGGCGTTGCGTTTCTTCAATTCCTTGTGGTTGACGGCAAAGACCTGTCCCTCCACGATGATGCGGAACATATCCAGGGTCAAATCCTTCATGGCCGTCACTTCGCCCCGGAACGGTTTGCCGTAAATGACGTCGGCGGACACGTCCAGGGTCGGGGCGCTGCGTTGCTTCTTCTCGCCTCGCTCCTTGTCCGGCGGCGGGGCCAGTTCCAGCTTTGCCACAGTCTCCGCCCGAAGACGGGCCGTTTCGGCAAACAAGTCCGCGTCGTCGGCCAGACTGCCCCGCTCCACGTCAATATTCACATCCCGGCCAAACCGGTCCTGGATGTAGCGGACGGCAGCAGGCAAATGGGGCAAAAGGTCATTTTTTCCATTGGCCCGCAGATGGACCGTCAGCTTGTCCCCCTCCAGCGTCCAGATGGCCCCGGCCAGGGTCGAGGACGCCATGGGATAGACCCGGTTCAGAACCCAGGTCAATTCCGTAAAATCCATCTGGGAAAGACAGTCCCCGGGAAAGCGCGGGTGCAGCTTCACCCGCCGGATGGCAAACTGTTTTTCCAGCGCCCGCTCCGTCTCCCCCAGGTGTTTCGCCGAGACATACTGGGGCATGGCCAGATAGACCGCCACCGTCCGGCGTTCCATGTCGATTTCCGCATGGCAAACGGCAGCCTGCTGAAAGGCAGGCTGCTGTTCCTCCGGCGGCGCATAGCCCCGGAACATATCGAGAAAATAAACGGTTTTTTCCATGGTTACAGTTGGTCGATATACGATAGCAACGCGGGCAGCAGCTGATCGTAGGGCAGCTTTTGTTTTTGTTCGCCCTTGACGAACAGAATGCCGCAGTCCTCGCCGCCGGCAATGCCCACATCTGCCTCCCGGGCCTCGCCGGGGCCGTTGACGACGCAGCCCATGACGGCCACGGTGATGGGTTTTTTGCAGTCCTGCAACGCGTCTTCCACCTGCTTTGCCAGACCGATCAGGTCGATGCGGGTCCGGCCGCAGGTGGGACAGGCCACGATATTGACGCCGTCTTTCCGCAGGCCCGCCGCTTTCAAAATGGCTTTGGCGGCGCGGATTTCCTCCACCGGGTCGTCGGTGAGGGACACGCGGATGGTGTCGCCGATGCCCATGCACAGAAGGCCCCCGATGCCCATGGCCGATTTGATGGTACCCATATAGGCGGTGCCGGTCTCGGTGACGCCCAGGTGGACCGGGTAGTCGCTCTGCTCCCGGAACAGCCGGTACGCCGCCATCATGGTTGGCACGTCGGAAGACTTCATGGACACACAGATGTCGTAAAAGCCGCAGTCCTCCAACAGTTTGATATGGGAAAAGGCGCTTTCCACCAGGGCTTCCGCCGTGGGGTGGCCGTATTTCTGGAGCAGCTCCTTATCCAGGCTGCCGCCGTTGACGCCGATGCGGATGGGGAGATTCCGTTCTTTACAGGCGTCCACCACGGCCCGGACCCGGTCGGGGCCGCCGATGTTGCCGGGGTTGATGCGGATTTTCGCCGCGCCCGCCTCCGCCGCGCCGATGGCCAGCCGGTAATCAAAATGGATATCGGCCACCAGGGGCAGGGGCGACCGGGCGGCAATCTGCCGGAACCCCTCCACGGCCTCCTGATTGGGAACGGCCAGCCGGACGATCTGACACCCGGCGTCGGCCAGCGTTTGAATCTGCCGCAGAGACCCCTCCACGTCGGTGGTACGGGTATTGAGCATGGACTGGATGGAAACGGGCGCGCCGCCGCCGATGGGGACGCCGCCCACTAAAATCTGTCTCGTCATTTTCTCACCCTCCAATAATGCGGAATACGTCCTGGAAGGACACATAGACCATCAAAACCAGCAGCAGCACCATACCGGCGGCGTGGAGATAGCCCTCGTACTTGGGGTTGATATGGCGGCGGGTGACCTTTTCCACCACGGTGGTCAGCAGCAGGCAGACCACGCGGCCGCCGTCCAAGGCCGGCAGGGGCAGCAGGTTCATGACCGCCAGATTGACGGCGATAAAGGCCGCCAAATAGAGAATATTCAGCAGGCCGATGGTCACCGTGGGGGACGAATTGCCCGTATCGGCGATGACGTCCACAATGCCCACGGGGCCGGACATATCCTTGAGCCCCACGGCGCCGGAGATCAGATCCTCCAGGCCCATGCGGACCATGCGGACAAACTCCAGGCAGTTGTACCAGGCGTTTTTCAGGACGCTGCCCACGGTCTTGCCCTCATAGCCCAGGAGAATGCCGTAGCCGTAGGTCTGCCGGCCCTCGTATTCGTAGGTGTCCTGGAAGAGATGGAAGTCCTTCAGGACCATCTGTTTGCCGTCGCGCACAATGGTCAGGTCATAGTAGCCGTCGCCGGTGCGGGCCGTCAGCAGCGACAGGTCGTTGGTCAGATACAGCCGGTGGCCGTCCAGGGCGTACAGTGTGTCCCCCACCTGCAAGCCCTGCTCCTGCAAGCCGCCGTTGTCATAGAATCCCGTCAGTTCCAGGGTGGTAAAGCCGCTGTAGGTACACAGCAGCACCGCCACCATCAGGAAGCCCACCACGAAATTCATAAAGGAACCGGCCACCAGAATGATGACCCGCCGCCACCAGGAAACGCTGTGGAAGCCCCTGGGGTTGTCGTTGTCCTCGTCCTCGCCCTCCATGGCGCAGAAGCCGCCCACGGGAAAGGCCCGGATGGAATATTGGGTCTCGCCCCGCTGCCGCTTCCAGAGAACGGGGCCCATGCCGATGGCAAATTCATTGACCTGAACGCCCAGCTTTTTCGCCGTGATGAAGTGGCCCCACTCATGGGCCAGAATCAGCACGCCGAACAGAAGGATTGCCAGCAGGATATAGAGGATCGTCGTCATAGAACCATAACCTCACACGTTGGAATATACGCTGTCCCGGGCGGCCCGGTCGGCCTCCAACACCTGTTCCAGGGTGGGACCGGCCACAAAGGGTACCGTGTCCATGGCACGGGCCACGGCGTCGGAAATGTCATAAAAGCCGATTTCGTCCCGGAGATACAAGGCCACCGCCGCTTCGTTGGCGCCGTTGAGCACGGCGCAGGCCGTGCCGCCCCGCTCCGCCGCCTGCCGGGCCAGGGCCAGACACGGGAAGGCTTCCAGGTCCGGCGCGTGGAACGTCAGGGGGCCGCAGGTGAGTAAATCCAGGGCCGGGGCCGGATTGTCCAGCCGCCGGGGATACGTCAGGGCCAGCTGAATGGGGATGCGCATATCCGGCGTCCCCAGCTGGGCCATCACCGCCCCGTCCCGGTACTCCACCAGGGAATGGACAATGCTCTGGCGGTGGATGACCACATCCACCTGGGAAAGGGGCAGGTCATAGAGCCGCATGGCCTCGATGACCTCCAATCCCTTATTCATCATGGTGGAGCAGTCGATGGTGATTTTTTCGCCCATTTTCCAGTTGGGATGCTTCAGGGCGTCGCCCTTCTTTACTGTACGCAGCTGTTCCCGATTCATACCAAAAAACGGACCGCCGGACGCCGTCAGAATCAGCCGCCGGACCTCGCTGCGGTCCTGGCAGCCCATGAGACACTGGAAAATGGCCGAGTGCTCCGAGTCCACCGGCAGAATGTCCACGCCGTTTTCTTGCGCCGCGGCCATGACCAGTTCCCCGGCACAAACCAGCGTTTCCTTGTTGGCCAGGGCAATGCGCTTTTTGGCTGCAATGGCAGCCAATGTGGGCCGCAGCCCCACCATGCCCACCACGGCGGTCACCACCGTGTCGGCGTCGGGATGGGTGGCGGCAGCAATCAGCCCGTCCATGCCGGATTGAATGTCGATGTCCAAGTCGGAAAGGCGGGTCCGCAGGTCCCGGGCCGCCGCATCGGTGGCCATGACGGCCAGTTTGGGCCGGAATTGACGGCACTGGGCTTCCATGCGTTCCACATTGGTACCGGCGGTCAATGCCGCCACGGCAATCCCCAGCTGGGGAATCACGTCCAGGGTCTGGCGGCCGATGGAGCCGGTGGAACCCAGGATGGAAATGCAACGAGTCATAGAAACTCCTTTCTATCTGTCGAATGGTACAGTCTTGCGGGCGCTGCCCCGCACCCCGCGATTTTTTGAAAAAAATCGAGTAAAACTTTCAATAGGACATGGATTCCCGTGGAATCCATGTCCAGAAAATAGTATTCCAGGGGCAGCACTTCTGTAGCCGTACACACGCTCTATCCAACGCCGCAGCAATGCGAAGCATGGATTCAGAGCCATACCGCAGAAATTTAGCGGCAGAGCGCCAAATCACCAACACAATCTAAGCGATAAAAGTTTACTCGATTTTTTCAAAAATCGCAGGGGTCCAGGGGGCGGCGCCCCCGGTCGCCCGTCGCAACGGGCGAAACTCCTTTACCGCAGAATCCACATCGTGAGCAGCAGCCAGATGCAGGGGGACACGAAGGTGACGCTGTCGAAGCGGTCCAGGATGCCGCCGTGGCCGGGGAGCAATTTGCCGTAGTCCTTGACGCCGAATTCCCGCTTGATGACGGAGAAGCTTAGGTCGCCCATCTGGCTGATGGCGCTGCCCACGACGCCCAGAATGACGGCCTCCCACCAGGTACATAGATCATAGCCGATGGTCCAGTGGATGATGGCCCACATGAGGGCCATGCCGAAGACGCCGCCGACGAGACCGCCGATGCCGCCCTCCACGGTCTTTTTGGGGCTGACGTGGGGGGCCAGCTTGTGTTTGCCGAAGAGCATCCCGGCGAACAGCGCAAACGTATCGCTGCCGAAGGAAATGCAAAGGGGGACAAAGGCCAGGGCCGGGCCCAGCTCATAGACCAGCCGCAACCGCAGGAGACAGCCCAGCATGGAGGGGAACACCAGGCCCGCAAACAACGCCATGGTCAGATGGCCGAAGGGGATGGCGGTAGGCTTTCCATAGTTGCCGATGGCCAGGCCGAAAAGGGCGAAGACAAACACCAGGGCCAGCAGCGGCAGGAAACTGCGGTCCAGCCAGGCCGTGGCGTAGATCTCCGCCGAGACCAAGACCGCCGCCAGGACGCTGGTCCAGCGAAGGGGCCGGTTGTTCACGCCCACGGCGTGGAGCAGCTCGTGGGCGCCCAGGGCGCACATGGCCGTGACCAGAATGGCCGGGGCCCAATCGGGCATCCACAGCAATACCAGCAGCAGAAACGGAATGCCGACGACGGCAACCATCACACGTTGAAACACTTGCGTTTCCTCCCCTTACTTCTTTTTGACGCCGCCGAAGCGGCGGTCCCGCTGGGCATAGGCCGCCAGGGCCTTGTTGAGTTCCTTTTCGTCGAAGTCGGGCCACAGCACATCGGTGAAATAAAACTCGCTGTAGGCCGACTGCCACAGGAGGAAATTGGACAGGCGCAGCTCCCCGCTGGGCCGGATGACCAGGTCCGGATCGGGAATGCCTGCGGAATCCAGCAGGTTCGAGAACATCCCCTCATTCAAATCGTCGGGGCTGCACTTCCCTGCCGCGCAGTCGGCGGCAAATTTTTTCGCGGCCCGCAGAA
This sequence comes from Candidatus Avoscillospira sp. LCP25S3_F1, assembly GCF_052117125.1. NCBI lineage: Bacteria > Bacillati > Bacillota > Clostridia > Eubacteriales > Oscillospiraceae > Candidatus Avoscillospira > Candidatus Avoscillospira sp. LCP25S3_F1. Next base: position 81,511 of record NZ_JBQKJT010000001.1, read on the forward strand.
TCTCATCCCGACCGCCGTAGTTGAGACAGACGTTGGCCTGGAAGCCCTGGTAATGGGTGGACGTCTCCAGCGTCCGATTGGCCAGCTCCTGCAATTCCGCCGGAATGCGGCTGAGATCGCCGAAAAAGTTCAGGCGAATCCGGTCCTTTTCCATCTTCTCCAGCGCTTCCAGCAGATACTTCTTCAACAGGCCCATGATGGCCGATACCTCTTCCTCGGACCGCTTCCAGTTCTCGGTGGAAAAGGCGTACACCGTCAGATGCTCCATGCCAATGTCCCGGCAATAGGTGGCAATGCGTCGGAAATTCTCGCTGCCGGCGGCATGGCCCGCCGTCCGCGGCAATCCCCGCTTCTGAGCCCAGCGGCCATTGCCGTCGAGGACGATGGCCACATGGCGCGGCACCACGACGGGCGCTTCGATGGTTTTTTTCGTAAAAATTCCCATATCTTCACCTTTCGATGGGAAAGGCCGCCCTACGGCGGCCCCTCTCCTCATAAATACGGAACTTACAGCTCCATCAGTTCCTTTTCCTTGACCACGCACATATCGTCAATCTTCTTGATATACTTGTCGGTCATGTCCTGCAAGTCCTTCTCGCACTTCTTCTGGTCGTCCTCGGTGATCTCGCCCTTCTTCTGCTGCTTCTTGAAGGCGTCCATGGCTTCGCGGCGGACATTGCGGATGGCAACCTTGGCGTCCTCGCCGTACTTCTTGACCTGCTTGGTCAACTCCTTACGGCGGTCCTCATTGAGCTGGGGAAACACCAGACGAATAATCCGGCCGTCATTCTGGGGGTTGATGCCCAGATCGGAGGTGAGAATGGCCTTCTCAATGGGCTTGAGCAGGGTGCCGTCCCAGGGCTGAATGACCAGGGTCCGGGCGTCGGGGGACGAAATGGACGCCACCTGACCGACGGGAGTATCCACACCATAGTATTCCACACTGATGCGGTCCAGGACCTGGGCGTTGGCGCGGCCGGCGCGAACGGCGCCGAAGTCGGCGGCCAGAACCTCCAGGGTCTTATCCATCTTATGGCTGTATGCGGAATAATCTGCCATGTTAAAATTCCTCCTTCACGATAGTACCGATTTTCTCACCCATGATGACGCGGTAAATATTCTCCGGGTCCTTGAGGGCGAAGAGCACAATGGGAATGTGGTTGTCCATGGACAGGGATGTTGCCGTGGTGTCCATGACCATGAGATGCTTGGCCAGAACCTCATCATAGGTGATTTCGTCGTACTTGACGGCGGTGGGGTCCTTGAGGGGATCGGCGCTGTAGACGCCGTCAATGTTCTTGGCCAGCAAAATCACGTCGGCATCGATTTCCGCAGCGCGGAGTACGGCGCCGGTATCGGTGGAAAAATAGGGGTTGCCGGTGCCGCAGCCGAAGATGACCACACGGCCCTTTTCCAGATGGCGCAGGGCCTTGCCGCGGATATAGGGCTCGGCAATCTTGTTCATCTCCACCGCCGTCTGGACCCGCACGGGCACATCCCGCTGCTCCAGACAATCGGCCACGGCCAGACAGTTGATGACGGTGGCCAGCATACCCATCTGGTCGGCACGGACCCGCTCCATCCGGTCGCCGCCGTCCTTGAGGCCGCGCCAGAAGTTGCCGCCGCCCACGACGACGCCCACCTGGACGCCGGCTTCCACACACTTCTTGATGACGTCGCAGACGCCGCCGATAACATTGAAGTCCAGTCCGCGGTGCTGGTCACCGGCCAGGGCCTCGCCGCTGATCTTCAAAAGAACGCGTTTATATTTGATTTCACTCATAACAGCCTCTCCTGTTTTCAGTTTCTTACCCTATTCTATAATATCCAGGGCCGATTGAAAAGAGGAAATTTTCATTTCCCGCCGGAGTTTATAGATTATTTACTTTTTCCCGGCGAAACATGCCGGAACAACCGGAAGTTCCTTTTCTCATTTTTGTAGACGCGCCCACAACCTCCTCCATCCGGAATACCGTGATCTCGCGGTGCAAAAAATTCATTTCAGGATTGCACCGCCGCGGTCTTTCGGGTATAATATTCCAATACTGACGATTATTACGCCGCTGCGGCGGCGGAGAGGACGGAAACTATGGCAGAAGAAATCAAGACCCCGGAATACCGCAACTTTATCCACGCCTTCATCGACGAGGACATTGCCGCCGGCGGTCAATATGAGGGTATGACCGTGCACACCCGGTTCCCGCCGGAGCCTAACGGCTATCTGCACATCGGCCACTGCAAGGCCCTGGTCATCGACTTCGGCACCGCCGAGAAGTACAACGGCCTGTGCAACCTCCGCATGGACGACACCAATCCCACCAAGGAGGATGTGGAATATGTGGAAGCCATCCAGGAGGATATCCGCTGGCTGGGCTTCGACTGGGGCGACCGGTTCTTCTACGCCTCGGATTACTTTGAGAAGATGTACGAGTGCGCCGTGGACCTCATTAAAAAAGGTCTGGCCTACGTCTGCCAGCTGACCCCCGAGCAGATGCGGGACATGCGCGGCGATGTGGGCACCCCCGCCCAGAGCCCCTATCGGGACCGGCCCATGGAAGAGAGCCTGGACCTGTTCCAGCGTATGCGGGCCGGGGAGTTCCCCGACGGCGCCATGACGCTGCGGGCCAAGATCGATCTGGCCTCCGGCAACTTCAATATGCGCGACCCGGTCATCTACCGCATCAACCACAAGCACCACCACCGTCAGGGGGACAAGTGGTGCATCTACCCCATGTACGACTTCGCCCACCCCATCGAGGACGCCCTGGAGGGTATCACCCATTCCCTGTGCTCCCTGGAGTTTGAGGCCCACCGGCCCCTCTACAACTGGGTGGTGGACAACTGCGACCTGCCCGCCAAGCCCCGGCAGATCGAGTTTGCCCGTCTGGGCATCGATCACACGGTCATGTCCAAGCGGAAGCTGAGAGCCTTGGTGGAGGACGGCAAGGTGGCCGGTTGGGATGACCCCCGAATGCCCACCCTCTGCGGTCTGCGCCGCCGTGGCTACACCCCCGCCTCCATCCGCAATTTCTGCGAGCGCATCGGCGTGGCCAAGTCCGCCTCCACCGTGGAATACGCGTTCCTGGAGCACTGTCTCCGGGAGGATCTCAACGAGACGGCCCGCCGCGTCATGGCGGTTCTGCGGCCCGTCAAGCTGGTCATCACCAACTACCCCGAGGGCCAGACCGAGACCTTCACCGTGGAGAACCATCCCAACGACCCTGCCGCCGGCAGCCGGGAAGTGTCCTTCTCCCGGGAGCTGTATGTGGAGGCCGACGACTTCCTCACTGAGCCAGTGCCCAAATTCAAGCGTCTCTACCCCGACGGCCCCGAGTGCCGCCTGAAGGGCGCGTATCTGATCCGCTGCACCGGTTACAAGACCGACGATGCGGGCAATGTCACGGAGATTGAGGCCGTCTACGACCCCGACAGCCGCGGCGGCGACCCCGCCGACGGCCGCAAGGTCAAGGGCGCTACCATCCACTGGGTGGACGCCGCCACCTGCCGCACCGCCGAGGTCCGTCTGTACGAAAACCTGTTTGCCGACGCCGAACCCGACGCGGGCGACAAGGATTTTCTGGAGTGCCTGAACCCCCATTCCCTGGAGGTCCTCACCGACTGCAAGGTGGAAGCCGCTTTGGCCAATACCCAGCCCGCCGACCGCTTCCAGTTCATGCGCCTGGGCTACTTCTGCGCCGACTCCAAGGATTCCACCCCGGACCATTTGGTGTTCAACCGCGCCGTCAGCCTGAAAGACAGCTTCAAGCCCAGCAAGTAAGGGGACTTTTTCCGGGGGCTCTGCCCCCATACCCCCGCGATTTTTTGTATCAGGCAATCCGACACCCGTGTGTCTGCGGTTGTCGCTGGGCCTTTTCCGCCATAGCTGCGGTGTGGCTTTTTGCCATACATCCAGTATGGCTGCAAATCCACACCTTGCTCTGACGAAAAAAACTCACCGACAACTCTTGCCAACGGGTATCAGACTGCCCAAAATCGAGTAAAACTTTCAATGGCCCTGGATTCCCACGGAATCCAGGGCCAGAACTGTTTATATAGGGGTATCCGTGCAAGTGTACCGGCGGGGCTGAGGGGCCTTTGGCCCTCCCACCGCAACAATGCGAAGCATGGATTGAGGGCGCTGCCGCACCCATTCCGAGCCACCGCACCAAACCACTAAAATAACACTCCCCCAAAATTAAAAAGTTTTACTCGATTTTTTTCAAAAAATCGCAGGGGTCCAGGGGGCGGCGCCCCCGGTCGCCCCGCGCACGGGGCGAAATCCCCACGAACCGGGCTTCCCTATTGCTCCGGCTCCCAGAAGCTGAGGTTCAGGTCCACGCCGCCCTCGATGCCGGAGACGGTGCCTTCGTTGGTGTACTGCCACATTTTGAAATCGTAGACAAAGTCCGGGGCGCTGCCGTATTCGGCCAGCCAGAAGACATAATCGGTCAATTCCGGCAGCATGAACCACTGATAACCGAAAATCTGGTTAAAATAGATACCGGCCGTATATCCGGCGGCTTCAATTTCCGCACAGAACGCCTTGGCGCAGTCGGTGAGCTGCTGCTGGGTCATGTTGGCGGTACGGGCGTGGGGCTGGCCCACATCCTCCCAGTCGAACACAATGGGATAGGTGATATTCAGGCCCTCGATGGCCCGCAGGACGATGTCGGCTTCCTCCCGGGCCTCCTCCGGGGTGATGGCCTGGGAGAAGAAATAGACGCCCACGGCGATGCCATTCTCCCTGGCTCCGGCCACATTGTCATAAAATTTCGCGTCCAGCGAGGTCGTGCCTTCGGTGTAGCCCCGGTAGCCCACCCGCAGCATGGCGTACTCCACACCGTCGGAGGCCACAGCGGCCCAGTCAATTGTCCCCTGATGGTCCGAAACGTCAATACCACGGTGGGCTGTCTCCGGACCATCGTATACCAGATAACTGCCGTCCCAACGGAACGCGTCGGCGTCATACTCGTTGACCGGCAGGCCGGGAATCAGTTCTGTAGGATGCCAGGGCTCGTCCGTTTCCACCGTCTCCGGTTCCGGCTCCGGCTCGTTCCGCAGGTACCGGCCCACCAGCTCAAACGCGCCGAAGAGGACGCCGAAGATCACGGCCACCACAATAAAAATCAGCAAAATCGTTGCGGGCGGTGTGCTACGCCGCTTTTTTCGCATGTTCTCGACCACCTTTCCCCGACAGTATACCACAAACGAGCCTATTCGCCAAGTTTTTTGCAATTTTCAAAAATCCATTGTGTATTTCGGTCATTTATTGTAGAATAGTATCAAAGTATAGCATGAAGGAGGTACTCCTATGGCTGATTTTGATTATAACCCCTCCGACTATGAGCGCAATGAACAGCGCCTGGAGGCTCGCCGTCTCAAACGCATTGAGGCCAAACGGCGGCGCATTATCCGCCAACGCATCATCCTGGGCCTGGCCGCCCTGGTGATTCTTCTGATCATCGTTCTCGTTGCCCGCGGCTGCGGCGGCGACAAAACGCCTCCCGCCGACAACGATACCCAGCAGCAGACGCAGCAGCAGGACACCAACGACACCCCGGCCCTGCCCACTTCCTCTACGGCCACCCTCTCCGCCGTGGGCGATATCATGATCTACGACGCCCAGCTGGCCGACGCCAAGGAAGCCGACGGCACCTACAACTTCCTGCCGGCTCTGGCCCCCGTCAGTTCCCTGCTGACGGCCGCCGATGTGACCGTGGCCAACTTCGAGGCCAACTTCGCCGGAGAACCCGCCGGATATCCCTATTTCCGGGCGCCCGAATCCCTGGCTACCACCTTGGCCGGTCTCGGCGTGGATATCCTGCAAACGGCCAACACCTATTCCATCCAGAACGGTATGGCGGGACTGCAAAGCACCGTCCAGGTCATCCGGGAGAACGGTATGTCCTCTCTGGGCACCTATCTGTCCTCTGAGGATAAGACGGAGAATCAAGTGGTGGTCAAGGAGGTCAACGGCATCCGTATGGCCTTTATCGGCTTCACCAAGGGCGTCAACAACCTGACGGTCCCCGAAGGATCGGAATACAGCGTGGACCTGCTGTACACCGATTACGCCACCACCTATAACACCGTCAACACCGCAGGCATCACCGCCGCCGTGGAAGCCGCCAAGGCCAAGGACCCCGACGTGATTGTGGCCATGGTCCACTGGGGCAGCGAATACGAGACGGAAATCAGCGCTACCCAGAAGCAGATCACCAATACCCTGGCCCAGAACGGCGTGGACGTCATCATCGGCAGCCATCCCCACATCGTGGGCAAGATGGAGATGCAGACCGTCACCGTGGACGGCAAGGAAAAGCAGGTCTTTGTGGCCTACTCCCTGGGCAACTTCATGGGGGCCATGAACCGCGACAGCACCGATGTCAATGAGAGCGTTGTGCTCAATCTGGAATTCACCAAGACCAACGACAGCACCACCATTTCCAAAGCGGAATATGTGCCTATCTACTTCTTTGATAACGGAGAATCGGCCATCAACCGCTATGAAATCCGGGGTATTTATGACGTTCTGAACGGCAACCCCACGGAGGAGGTCAAGACGGCCATGGAGGCCGCGCTGGAGCATCTGGCCACCAACACCGAATCCACCTACGCCGCTCCCAACACAGCAGCCGCTCCCACGACCACCGATGACGGCGGCACCACCGACAGCGAGGTACCGGCAGAATGAAACGACAAGGCTATATCAACTGGGATGAATACTTTATGGGCGTTGCCATGCTGGCTGCCAAGCGGTCCAAGGACCCCAACACCCAGGTGGGCGCCTGCATCGTCAGCCCCGACAACATCATCCTTTCCACCGGCTACAACGGGTTCCCCAAGGGGTGCAGCGACGACGAATTTCCCTGGGAACGGGACGGCGACGACACCAAATACCCCTTTGTGGTCCACGCGGAGCTGAACGCCATTCTCAACTGCAACGGCAAAAGTCTCAAGGACGCCTCCATTTATGTGGCCCTGTTCCCCTGCAATGAGTGCGCCAAGGCCATCATCCAATCGGGTATCCGGGAGGTGGTATATCTGTCGGACAAGTACGCTTCGACAGCCGCCACCCTGGCTTCCAAACGGATGATGGACGCCGCCGGCGTCACCTACCGTCAGCTGATTCCCTCCATCGACAGCATCACCCTGGATTTCCGGGTGGAGGCGTAAAGAGGGTGTTTCGCCCGCTGCGGCGGGCGGGTGTTTCGCGCCTTGTGAGGCGCGACCGGGGGCGCTGCCCCCTGGACCCCCGCGATTTTTTGAAAAAATCGAGTAAAACTTTCAATGGCCCCGGATTCCCATGGAATCCGGGGCCAGTTTGTTTTATAGTTCAATTTTCATCCGAGTTTCCCGATAGTGGACGCCGTCAAAGTCGTATTCCACCGTTCCCACGTCTTGGAACCCCAACTTGTGATACAGAGCGGCGGCCACGGTGTTTTCCAGTTCCACACAGAGGTACAGTTCCCGGATGCCCATGGTGTCCCGGAGGTACTGCAAAAAGGCTTTGACCGCCGCTGTGCCATAGCCCCGGCCCTGATACTGGGCACCGATCATCATGCGGCTTAGGGACCAGCCGGGAATCTCCGGGTCATAGTCAAACAGGAGAAATCCCACCATTGTGTCATCGGCATAGATGGCGCGGGTGTACAGCCCCTCCTCAAATTGGGCCTCCACCAGAGACCGGGCGTTGTCGGCCACAAATCCTTTCTGCTCATCCGCCACCTGGAGACAGATGCAGTCCATATAGTTGCTTTTGTCAATTTCCCGAAAGGTAATCATGGTTGTTCTCCTGTTCCATGATGGGGTGTGCGGCCCGATGCCCCAGGGCGGGGCCAGGTATCGTCCACCGCCGCACCAATGCAAACCCGTACCAACCCATGGAGCATTCTCCCGGCGGGGCTGATGGGCCTTTGGCCCTCTCACCGCAACAATGCGAAGCATGGATTGAGCGCGTTGCCGCACCCATTCCAAACCACCGCACCAAATCAAAATATCAATCCAAACTATAAAAGTTTTACTCGATTTTTTTCAAAAAATCGCAGGGGTCCAGGGGGCGGCGCCCCCGGTCGCCCCGCGCACGGGGCGAAATCCCCCCTACCGCACCGATTACAGCTTCGTCACCGCCGCCTGGGTGCGGTACAACTCGGCGTAAGCGCCGCCTTTTTCCAGGAGTTCGGCGTGGGTACCGGATTCGGCAATGACGCCGTCGGACACCACCAAAATGCGGGTGGCATTGCGGATGGTGGAAAGGCGGTGGGCAATAATCAGGGTGGTACGGCCCTGGGCCAGCTGGTCGAAGGCCTTTTGGATTTTGGCTTCGGTGACGGAGTCCAACGCGGAGGTGGCCTCGTCCAAAATCAGAATGGGCGGGTTCTTCAGGAAAATTCTCGCAATGGAAATGCGCTGCTTCTGGCCGCCGGACAGGAGGGTGCCCCGTTCGCCCACATAGGTGTGGAAACCCTCGGGCATGGCCATGATATCCTCATAAATCTCAGCCCGTTTGGCGGCTTCGATGACCTGCTCCATGGTGGCGTTGGGGGTACCGTAGCGGATATTTTCCAGCACGGTGTTGGGGAACAGAAATACATCCTGCTGGACAATGCCGATGTTTTTGTGGAGGGAATCCTGCTGGACCTCCCGGACGTCGTGGCCGTCGATGGCGATGCTGCCGCCGGTCACGTCGTAGAACCGGGGAATCAGCTGACATAGGGTGGTCTTGCCGCCGCCGGAAGGGCCGACCACAGCGATGGTCTCACCGGGCTCCACGGTGAGGGACACGTCCCGCAAAACTTCCCGGTCGTCATCCTCATAGGCAAAGTCCACATGGTCCATGGTGATGCGGCCCTCCACCCGCTCCAGGGGCTTGGCGTTGGGCGCGTCCTGAATGGTGGGCTCCGTGGCCATCAGTTCAATAAAGCGGTCGAGACCGGCAAATCCATTGGAAAACAGCTCGGCAAAGTTCGCCAGCTTCCGGACCGGGTTGATAAAGGTGGTGATATACAGGCTGAACGTGATCAAATCCACATAGGTCATGGTCCCCTGCATAATCAGGCCGCCGCCGACGGTGATAACGGCCACACTCAGAAGGGTCATAAACAGTTCCATGCTGCCCATAAACCGGCCCATGGCCTTATAATACTGGGTCTTGGAGCCTTTGTACTGCTCGTTGGCCTGGTCGAATTTGTTCAGCTCCGCGCCCTCGCTGGCAAACGCCTTGGCGGTCCGGATGCCGGACAGCCCCGATTCCAGATCGGCGTTGATGGCGCCGGTCTTCTGCTTGACCTTGTGGGATGCCCGGCGCATGGCGCCCCGCATGGTGACGATTACCACCAGAAACACGGGAATCATGATGGTAACCACCAGGGCCAGCTGCCATTGGATGGTAAACATAATCACCAACGCGCCGACGATGGTCACAGAGGCAATGAACAGGTCCTCGGGGCCGTGGTGGGCCAGTTCGGTGATTTCAAACAGATCGTTGGTGAGACGGCTCATGAGCTGGCCGGTGCGGTTCTGGGAGAAAAATCCATAGCTGAGCTTCTGCATATGGGCGAACAGGTCCCGGCGAATGTCGGCTTCCACCCGAATGCCGAAGATATGGCCCTGATAGGTGACAATATAATACAGCACGGACCGCAGCACAAAGGCCACCACCACAATGGCCATAACCGTAAAGAACGTCCGGTACGCCTGATTGGGCAGAAGGTCGTACATGGCTGTCCGGGACACCAGCGGAAACGCCAGATCAATCATGGAAATCAGAAAGGCACAGCTGATATCCAGCAGGAACAGTTTCCAATGGGGTTTGAAATAGGAGAGGAAAATGGATAATTTTCCCCTGGTCTGAAAGTCTTTTGTCGTCATGCTATCTTCTCGCTTTCCTCTGTTTTCTATATTATATCCACTCCCCGGCGACGGTGCAAGGGGAATATCCCCTTGACATTATCGATATTCGATATTATACTGCAAGTAAGGAAAGCTATCGGCGGCAGAGGTACGCTCCCTTCCTGCGAGATCAGATGGAACCCGGTCCCGGCGGGACTGCGGGGCCTTTGGCCCTCTCACCGCAACAATGCGAAGCATGGATTGAGTGCGTTACCGCACTTCTTCCAACGTACTGCACCAAACCCAATAAAAAATCCAAAACATTAAAAGTTTTACTCGATTTTTTTCAAAAAATCGCGGAGTCCAGAGGCAGGGCCTCTGGTCGCCCGTCGCAACGGGCGAAATCCCCTTTTTTCTTTCCTGTGTATTATCGATATTCGCTATAGGAGGTGACCGCCATGCCGAGAGAGAAATTCCAAACACTGACGGAACAAATGTACTATATTCTTCTGTGTTTGCGGGAGGAACGGTGCGGTATGGATATTATGGACTGGGTTTCGGCCTGCACCGGCGGCCGGGTGCGCATTGGGGCAGGCACCCTTTACAACCTGTTGGAGCAGTTCTGTGACGCGGGGATGATCGTACTGACCCGCATTGAGGGACGGCGGCGCAGTTACCGGCTGACCGGCAAGGGTGTGGAAGCCCTGCAAAAGGAATACGACCGGCTGTGCCGTCAGGCGGCAGACTTCCGGCGCGTCATGGGAGAGGAGGAAACACCATGAGGAAGCACCATTTTCATATTCAATACTTCAGCTTTTACGATTTGGACGGCATGGGCCGTCATTTGGAAGAAATGGCCGCCCGTGGCTGGATGCTGGAAAGGATGACCACCTTTGGCTGGCACTACCGACGCATGGAGCCGAAACGGCTGCGGTTTACGGTGACATACCAGGACACCTTTTCCGTCTTTGACCCGGAGGGCAGCGAGGGGCAGCAGGAATATCAGGATTTGTGCCGTCAAAGCGGCTGGGAGGTGGCGGCGGCCAACGGGCCGTTACAGGCGTTTTACACCGAGGACGAGGACGCGCCGCCCATTGAGACGGACCCCCAGCTGGTGCTGGAAACCGTGGAACGGTTGGCAAAGAAGACCCGGATTCCCAACCTGTTCACTCTGCTGGTGGCTCTGTTCAATTTCTGGGTACTGGTGGGGAATGTCCTGCGGAATCCCATCCATCTGCTGGCCTCCCCTGCCACCCTGGTGGGCGGTATCTGCTGGACGCTGCTGGCCCTGTACAATGTGACGGAGCTGGTGACCTATGGCCGGTGGCATCGGAAGGCCAAAGCTGCCGCCGCCGTGGGCGAGTTCGTCCCAGTGCGGAGCCATGCCCGGCTGCTGCGTGTCATTGTGGGCACGGCGGTCCTGTCCATCCTCTATATCCTCCTGTTCTCCCGTATGCCGGGATATGGTCTGCTGCTGGTAGTGATTCTGGCGGGCATGTGCCCCATCTTTATCATTCCCGGCGTCACCCATGGAATATTGAAACGGCGGGGCGTCCCGGCCAACGTCAACCGGCGGTGGACGATTGTCGCCAACATCGGCGCCACCCTGTTCACAGTCGTGCTACAGTGTATGTTGGTCTTCTCTCTCGTAGGAAACCCGGCGTTTTATCAGGAAGACGATATTACTGCGGCCCCTCTGGCCATAGCGGACCTGACAGGGATAACTGATGACCGCTATGTGCAACGGGTCCATGTGGACCGCTCTCTGTTCCTCTACGACTTCGCCTGTACTGAGGAAGCCCCCTTTGATGACGCCGATCTGCCGGAACTGTCCTATGAGATCGTGGATGTAAAATTCCCACTATTCTATAATCTGTGCCGTGACTTTCTCATCGACCCAGGCTACGGCGACGGCTACACCCTCCGGGACCCCCTGCCCGGCGTCTCCGCCGTCTACCAGCATACAAAAGGCTACCCCTCCTACATCCTCTGCTGGGACACGCGGCTGGTCCGACTCAGCGCTGACTGGGAGTTGACGGCGGAACAGCTGGAAACCGCTGCCCGCAACCTGGCCCCCTGACGGATTTTTCCGAAATTTCCCCCGCTCCCCCCTTGACTTCCCAGCGGAATATGATATGATGATTCCAACAACAAATAAATTTTTTGCTGTTCAAAAAATTTTTGTATATTGGAGTGTACTATGAAAGAGCAGATCAAATGGGTGGATAACCACATGCCGGCCAGCGATGACAAGCAGCTTGCCATCATGTCTCTGAAAAACGTGGCCAAGGCCCGGTTTTTCCACAGCAGCTTCCCCCAGTATTCCGTCACGCCTCTGGCCTGTCTCGACGGCATGGCCAAGTATCTCGGCCTGGGGGGTCTCTATGTCAAGGACGAGTCCTACCGCTTCGGCCTCAACGCCTTCAAGGTTCTGGGCGGCTCCTTCGCCATGGCCCGGTACATCGCCCAAAAGATGGATGCTGACGTTTCCCAGATGACGTATGACTACCTGACCAGCAAGCAGTTCCGGGAGGAGTTCGGTCAGGCCACCTTCTTCACCGCCACCGACGGCAACCATGGCCGCGGCGTGGCCTGGGCCGCCCACAAGCTGGGTCAGAAGGCCGTGGTCCACATGCCCAAGGGCAGCAGCCAGGCCCGCTACGACAACATCGCCAAGGAGGGCGCCACGGTCACCATCGAGGATGTCAACTACGACGAGTGTGTCCGCATGGCCGCCGCCGAGGCCGCTGAGACCAAGCTGGGCGTTGTCGTCCAGGACACCGCCTGGGAGGGCTACGAGGAGATTCCTTCCTGGATTATGCAGGGCTACGGCACCATGGCCAGCGAGGCCGCCGAGCAGCTGCGGCAGGTGGAAGTGAACCGCCCCACCCATGTGTTCATCCAGGCCGGCGTCGGTTCCCTGGCCGGCGCGGTGGTGGGCTACTTCACCAACCTGTTCCCCAACAATCCCCCCAAGTTCATCGTCATGGAGGCCCGCGCCGCCGACTGCCTGTACCAGGGCGCTCTGGCCGGTGACGGCAAACCCCGCATTGTGGAGGGCGATCTCCAGACCATCATGGCGGGTCTTGCCTGCGGCGAACCCAACATCCTCTCCTGGGATATCCTCCGCAACCACGTCTCCGCCTTCGTCTCCTGCCCCGACTGGGTCAGCGCCCGCGGTATGCGGATGCTGGGCGTCCCCGTCAAGGGCGATCCCACCGTCATCTCCGGTGAGTCCGGCGCCGTGGGCATGGGCCTGCTGGCCGCTCTGATGGAGACCGACGAGTACAAGGATCTCCGCGACGCCATCGGTCTAGACCGGTTCAGCCAGGTACTGCTGTTCTCCACCGAGGGCAACACCGATCCCCTCAAGTTCCGCAAGGTCCTGTGGGACGGCGAATACTCCACCGTGGACTAATCATTCTATCTCTGCCCATTCCTTTCGCGCCGCCGGTCTTCCCCCCTTTTGACCGGCGGCGCTTTTTTCCTGTCCGCGGATGCCCCAAAAGGAGACTTTCCATTTTCTCCGCCCGGTGTTACAATGGTACCATGCAAACCGGCACGGTCAGGAGGGCTTTTTACATGAAATCGCGAAACAACAACCGGCTGCTCCGCTTGTTTGTCTTTTTTCTCTGGGGCATCCTGCTGGTATGGGTGGTCCAGGCGTATCTGGCGGAGGAGGGCTCCTCCCTGCTCTCCGTCCTCTTTGTTCTGGGCGGGGCCCTGGTCCTCCTGGGCCTGTGTTACTGGATTTATTTGGGGGTGCGGGCCCAACGTCTGGGAAAGCAGATCGACAAGGCTGTATTCCAATACCAGCTGTCCCACGACGCCGACGCCTATCTGGCCCAGCTGGCCCAATGCGAAGCCATGCCCGGTGTGGACCGGACCGCGTTCTATGATCTGCCCGCCCGGGACTATCTGGCCATTTTGAAAATCCGTGTGTTGCGGGAGATGGGCCGGACGGCAGAATGCCGCGCCGTCCTGGACGATGCCATGCAGCGCACCACCAACGAACTGGCCCGACAATCGTTCCGGACGGAGGAAGCGCTGCTGCAAGAGCAGCCGGATTCCTGACAGGAGACAAGGCGCAGCCCAATGTGGCTGCGCCTTGTCTCCTGTTTGTATGTATTCGTTATTCCGGCAGACGGTAGACGGTCACCGGCGTGCCGTCCTCCAATGTCACCGTCTCAGCGGGCGCCAGGTCCGACAGGTATCCCGGGTACAGGCTGGGCTGACAGTACAGCGCCGTCAAATCCTTTCGCAGCAGGTAATCTATGGAATGGCCGCTGCCGTCCCGGTCCCAACAGACCATCATCCAATAGTCGTCGTCTCCAAAAGTGGCCTGTCCGCTGCGGACCACCTCGGAACCGTCGGCGTCGGGGAAATCCTTGTACACCACCCCGTCATAGTAGAGGATGGAGTGGAGCAGGGCCAGGGACGATTGCTCCTCATATTGCAGCAGCAGCGTCTCTCCGGTGCAGGGTTCCGTGGCCGTGGTGGAGTTGTAGTTGATGATGATACTGTCCCGATAGACCAGGTACACCCGGAACTCCGGCATCTGCTTCTGATACCACGACTCCTGGGAAACGGCTTCCAGTTCATCCCCCAGGGCCTGGACAAAGTCCTCACCCCCGTGCATGGGCATCTGGAACACAAACAGCGACGGCGGCGAACCGCCCGACGCCCCCTCGCCCTCGTGGTCTGTCTGCTCCACATTGAAGCTCAGCGAATACGCGGGCCACTGGGCCGCAAAGTCCCGGAGCCGCCAAAACAGCCGGACGTTGGGATAATTGGTATCGTATCCCAGCTGCCCCGCTTCCATGTCCCGGCCGCCCCGGTAGATGGCCTGGAATCGAATCTCCGGATTGTCCTCCAGCCAGTAGAGGTACCGCAGTTCCTCCCGCTTGTCGTTGTTGGGCGACGAGACGATTTCCACCCCCCAGTCCTCCTCCATCTGCTGTAGGATGGTCCTGGGATATGTATTTTTTTCCAGACTGTTCAGCACTTCCGGCAGTGCCAGGCGGCCCACCACCAGAAGCATCAGCAAGGCCGCAATCAGCAGCATGATCTTGTCCACGCCGCGCTTTTTCCGGTGGTAGCCCCATACGGTCTCGTATTCCTCTGCCTGATGGGGCAGTTCCTCCGGCGGCGGCCGGTCCTCCGGTTCCTCCTCCTCCAGCAGCTCCTCAAAATCCCAGTCCTCGGACTGGGACTCGTCTTCCTCCGCCTGGTCCTCCAGAGCGGAGAAGTCCAGTTCTTCCGGCCCGGCGTGCTCCGGCGGTTCCTCCTGGTCCTCCAGGGCGGAACCATCCTGCCCCTCCGATTCCGTGGGCGTCTCCTGGGGTTCCGAACGGCCCTCCGGCTCCTGAAACACCGGCATGGGCCGCCGGTTCCGCCGGTCCGTGGCCATGCGCCGGGCCATCTGATAGGCCCGGTGGAGCGCCTGGAAGCCCTCCGGGTCCTCCTCGGGATGCACCTCTTTGAGGCGCTGGGCATAGGCCCGCTTGATGGTCTCCGTATCCGACGGACCCGGCAGCCCCAATTCTCTCCATGGACTGTTCACGGTACACCTCCTGCATCCAAACAATGATTTCCTCCATTGTACCACAGCCGACCGCCCCTGTACATCGGCACTTTTCGCCCCGCCCTTGACGGCAGCCCATCCCCCCTGTTAAGATATAGCAAGATACATTGGAAATGGGGTATGGTTATGGCAATCATCGGCATCGATCTGGGGACCACCAACAGTCTGGCTGCCGTCTGGAAGGACGGCCGTTGTCAGCTGATCCCCAACGCTTCCGGCGCCTATCTGACGCCCAGCGTGGTCAGCGTAGAGGACGACGGCTCCATTCTGGTGGGACAGGCCGCCAAGGAGCGGCTGATCTCCCATCCCGACCGGACCATCTCCCGCTTCAAGCGCCACATGGGGACCCGGCAGGTCTTCACCCTGGGCAAAAAGCAGTTCCATCCCGAAGAGCTGTCGGCCCTGGTGCTGCGGCGGCTGCGGGAGGACGCGGAGTGTTTTCTGGGCGAACCGGTCACCGAAGCCGTCATCAGTGTACCCGCCTATTTCACCGAGGCCCAGCGGGCCGCCACCAAGCGGGCCGGGACCCTGGCCGGTCTGGTGGTGGAACGGCTGGTCAACGAACCCTCCGCCGCCGCCCTGTCGGCCCACATCCAGGAGGGCGGCGAGGACCGGGTCTGTCTCGTCTTCGACCTGGGCGGCGGCACCCTGGACGTGTCCCTGGTGGAACGGTTTGAAAACGTGGTCAGCGTCACCGCCGTCAGCGGCGACAACCGGTTGGGCGGCTCCGACTTCGATCTGGCCATGGCCCAGGCGTTCTGTGAGGAGACCGGCATAGACTTCGACCATCTTTCCACGGGACGGCAGGAACTGCTGATCCGGCAGGCGGAGACGTGCAAAATCGCCCTGACCACCCAGCCCATGGCCATGATGGTCGTCTCCTTCGACGATGTCCACGTCTCCCTGACCATCACCAATGAATGGCTCATCCGCAAGTGCAGCCGGTTGTTCAAACGATTGACAGCCCCCATTCAGCAGGTCCTGCGGGATGCGAACCTGTCGCCCCAGGAGCTGGACGAACTGGTGCTGGTGGGCGGCTCCAGCCATATGCCCTCGGTCCGGCAGTACATCTCGAAAACTTTGGGCATGGAGCCGTCCCAGAACAGCCGCCCCGACACGGCCATTGCCCTGGGCGCCGGTATCTGTGCCGGTATGAAAGCCCGGTGCGCCGACATCCGGGAACTGGTGCTGACGGATGTCTGCCCCTTCACCCTGGGCGTGGCGGTGTTCAACCCCGAGCAGCCCCGCCGCCACCGTATGTGCCCCATCATCGAGCGGAACAGCGTCCTGCCCTCCAGCAAGGAAAATGTCTTCTGGACCGTCCGCGACCGGCAGCGCCGGGTGGATGTTGAGGTTTATCAGGGCGAGCAGCCCTATTGCAGCGACAATACCCTGCTGGGGAAGCTGTCGGTCCCGGTGCCTCCTGGCCCGGCCGGGACGCAGCAGGTCCGCATCCGGTTCAGCTACGACATCAACGGTCTTCTGGAGGTGGAGTGCCGCACGGCCATCAAGGAGGAATCGGCCATTCTGCTGCAAAATCAGGAGATGACCCCGGCAGAGGTGGAAAAACGGCTGCAAGCCCTGTCGGCGTTGAAGCTGCACCCCCGGGAACAGGAGGTGCCCCGCGCCCTGCTGGCCCGGGCCGAACGGCTGTACGCCTCGTCTCTTGGCGAGACCCGCGCCGCCCTGGATCAGGCCCTGTCCTGGTATCAGCGGGAGCTTTCCTCCCAGGAATCCCTCCGGGTGGCCAAGGCTTCCCGCCGGATGGAGCAGATGTTGAATTCGGTGGAATCCTATCTGGAACGGGACCCCTTCGACGAGGGCTTCCCCCAGTGGGAGGACCCGGAGTAATCTTTCAGTCCCATTCGCCGCCTGTGAAACGGACGGTGGATGGGACGTTCTTCTTTTGTTCTTCTGCTGTCACGGTCAGGCTGACAAGTCCCCTTTTGAACATAAAAAAACGGAGCAAAGCGAACTTTGCTCCGTTTTTGGTGCGCGAGGCGGGACTTGAACCCGCACGTGCGTAATGCACACTAGAACCTGAATCTAGCGAGTCTGCCAATTCCACCACTCGCGCGTACGATATGAAGTTTGACAAAGATGGTGCGCGAGGCGGGACTTGAACCCGCACATGCGTAATGCACACTAGAACCTGAATCTAGCGAGTCTGCCAATTCCACCACTCGCGCATCTATGTCACATGCTCGCTGAGCACAGGAAGCATTTTACCATATAGATTCCATCTTGTCAATCCCTTTTCCGATTTTTTGTCAAAAATCAGTGGTTCAGCACCCGGACCCGGATCATACCGGGAATGGCCCGCAGCTTGTCGGCCACGTCGTCCTTGATGCGGCTGTTGACGTCCACCAGCGTGTAGGCGAACTCCTTCTTGGACTTGTTGGTGAGGTTTTCCACGTTGACCCCTTCATCGGACAGAATCGTGGTGATCTGGGTCAGCATGGCCGGGACATTCTTGTGGATCAGGCACAGACGGCAGATGCCGCTCCACTCCTGCACCACGTTGGGCAGATTGACGGAGTTGCGGATATTGCCGTTGACCAGATATTCCTTCAGCTGATCGGCGGCCATGCGGGCGCAGTTTTCCTCGCTCTCCGGCGTGGACGCCCCCAGATGGGGCATGGCAATGACGTTCTTCCCCCGGCAGATTTTCTCATCGGGAAAATCTGTGACATACCGGGCCACCCGGCCCGATTCCAGCGCCTCCAGCATGTCGTCGTCGTTGACCAGACCGCCCCGGGCCAGATTCAGAATGCGGACATGGCCTTTCATCTTGGCAATGGTATCGCTGTTGATAAAATCTTTCGTATCGTTGGTGTAGGGCACATGAATGGTGATGTAATCGGATACCCGGTACAGCTCCTCCACGTTCTGGACCACATGCACGTGGCGGTCCAGCCGCAGGGCCGCGTTGACCGACAGGAACGGATCGTAGCCATAGACATCCATGCCCAGCTCCAGGGCCACGTTGCACACCAGCGCGCCAATGGCACCCAAACCGATGACGCCCAGGGTCTTGTGGTACAGCTCGGGACCGGCAAAGGCCGCCTTGCCCTTCTCCACCACGTCCTCCACCTTCACACTGTCGTCGGCCACCTGCTCCCGAACCCAGTTGCAGCCGCCCACAATGTCCCGGGACGCCAGCAGCAGCGCCGCGATGACCAGCTCCTTGACGGCGTTGGCATTGGCGCCGGGGGTGTTGAACACCACAATGCCGTTTTCCGAGCAGCGGTCGATGGGGATGTTGTTGGTACCGGCGCCGGCCCGGGCAATGGCCCGCAGGGCGTCGGGGAACGGATAGTCGTGCATGGCCGCCGAGCGGACCAGAATGCCATCCTCATTTTCCACGTCCCCGCCCACCTGGAACCGGGTCTGATCCAGCAGATTGAGCCCCGCCGCCGAGATTTTGTTGAGCGTTTTGATACGATACATAAAAAACAACCTCGAATCTCTGTGATATGACGCCCCGTGCGTAGTTGTTCTTTATTATAGTAGCGAAGCACATCTCTGTCAAGACAAATGTCCGTCAAATTTAGTCATTCGTCTTTCCCTCGTAGATACAGTGGACGCCCTGATGGGCCATCATGCCGCCGAGACACGCCCGGTTGCACCGGACACACCGGTGAATGGCATCGGCACGGCCGTCCCGCGTCTTGGCCGGCCAGTCCGGGTCGGCAATCAGCTGGCGGCTCATGGCGGCGCAGTCCATGCGCCCGGTGCGCAGCTGTTCCTCCACAAAATCCGGGTTGGTCAATCCGCCCACGCCGCAGACCGGCAAATGGGTCACCTGTTTCACCGCGTCGCAGAACCGCAGAAAACACCCTTCCATTCCGAAAGCCGGGTGATTGGCCGGGGGGATGGTGTCGGTCAGCTCGCCGTGGTTGGCCAGCGTCACATGGAAACTGGTTACCCCCGCCCGCTCCAGCAACGGCACAAACTCCGGCAGCTCCGATTCCAACACACCGGCGTTGCCGTAGTGGGGTTCCTCCTGCCGCACCACCAATTTGAAATCAATGGGCAGCTCCGGCAGGCTGCGGCGGACTGCCGACACGGCCTCCACGGCAAACCGCGCCCGATTTTCCAGGCTCCCGCCATACTCGTCCGTCCGGTGGTTCATCAGGGACGAGGCAAAACTGCCGCACATCCGGTCCCCGTGGACCTGGACCATATCAAAGCCCGCCTGGACCGCCAGCTCTGCCGCCGTTCCAAACGATTCCGTGATTTTTTTCACCTTTTCAGCGGGAAGACCCGTGATGTACGGGCTCACCTGCTGGTTCAGCAGGGGCCGCAGCTCCTCCTTGGAAATGCGTTTTGTCATCACGCCGGGAATATATTTCAGCATGGCTTTCAAATCGGCGTCCGACTGGTGGAGCTGGGCACAGAGTTTGCATCCTTCCCCATGCACCGCTTCCGCCAGGGCTCGATATTGGGCAAAGCCCTTTTTGGTGTACAGAGACGGCCCAAAGCCGTGGGGCAGCACCGGCACGTCGCCCACAATGATCATCGCGCAGCCCCCGGCGGCAATCCGCCGCAGCCGCTCCACCTGTTCCTCCCAGGGCAGTCCCAGGGTGGTGGGCGCAAAGATGATTCGATTTTTCAGCGTCAGGCCGCCGTAGTTCAAAGGGCTGTTGATGGTTTCGTACATGGAGTATCCACTTCTTTCCGTGTTGCTTTTGCCAGGAGCGCCAGCAGCTGCGCCTGCTCCGCCTCGCTGAGGGCGGACAGCACTTCGGCGTCCCAGTCGTGAAACACCTGATGACTCACCGCAAATGCCTCCTGTCCCCGTAGGCTCAGCTCCAGCCGGTAGGCCCGCCCCGCCTTCTCCCGCCGCAGAAATCCCTCCTGCTCCAGGCGGGTAATGCTGCGCTGGGAGTGGCCCCAGTCCAGGTTCAGGGCGCTGGTCAACTCCGCCTGGGTGCAGCGGGGATGTTTGCCGATATACAAAATCAGAAACAACGCGCCGAAATTCAGCCCCAGCGCTTGCAGCCGGGCCGAGGTATAGGCCGCAAAGCTGCGGTGAAATACAGTGGCATAATACGCCAGCGTTTGCTGCATGATGGTTCGTCTCCTTTACTTGACTTTGTCAAGAATACTCCATACACTTGACAAAGTCAAGCGTATAAAAATAAAAAATCGGAGCAAAGCGAACTTTGCTCCGACGATGGTGCGCGAGGCGGGACTTGAACCCGCACGTGCGTAATGCACACTAGAACCTGAATCTAGCGAGTCTGCCAATTCCACCACTCGCGCATCTTTCATTTGTTTCGCCGTCTCTCGACTGCTCAAATATGATATCACAGAGGGTCCGCAATGTCAACCATCATTTTAAAAAAATCCTTCCGTTTTTCTGCCGTCCGAAAAATCACCAAGAACATCCTCCATTCTCCGCTGTGGATTTGTCACTATTCACCACTGGATTTCCCGGGATAATCGTGCTATGATTTACCCATCTAAAGCAAGACAGGAGTTTTTTCACATGCTGCGTTCTCTGACCGCAACTGCATACGGCTTTTATAGCTTCAGCTTTACCTACTTTTTTTGGGGTAAGGCTTTTTGTGGTTGCCAAAAACAGGTCGCAAGCTGATGGAATGCTTCTATCGGTAGGCACGTAACGGACCTGCAGCGCAACCGCTGCGGGTCCTTTTTTTGTACCATCAACTAACGGAGGGAAACATTATGATCGTCATTCTCAAGAAAAACCCCGACCAACAGCAGCTGGATCGCCTGCGCTCCTGGCTGGAAGAACGCCACATTACCATCCATCCCACCGTCGGCGTCAACCAGACCATCTGGGGCCTGGTGGGCGACACGTCCCATCTGGACATCAATCTCATCGCCTCTCTGGACATTGTCGATGATGTCAAGCGCGTTCAGGAACCCTACAAGAACGCCAACCGGAAGTTCCATCCCGATGATACCGTGGTACAGGTGGGCGCCACCACCGTCGGCGGCGGCTCTCTGACCCTCATTGCCGGTCCCTGCTCCGTGGAGTCAGAGGAGCAGATCTGCACCATTGCCCAGCAGGTCAAGGCCAGCGGCGCAACCATGCTCCGCGGCGGCGCATTCAAGCCCCGCACCTCCCCCTACTCCTTCCAGGGCCTGCGCAACGAAGGCATCCGGCTCCTGTCCATCGCCAAGAAGGTCACCGGCCTGCCCATTGTCACCGAGATCATGGACGCCTCCCAGCTGGACTGCTTCGACGATGTGGATGTGATTCAGGTGGGCGCCCGCAACATGCAGAACTTCGAGCTGCTCAAGGTGCTGGGCGAACTGCGCAAGCCCATTCTCCTCAAGCGCGGCCTGTCCGCCACCTACGAAGAACTGCTCATGAGCGCCGAATACATCATGGCCGGCGGCAATGAGAACGTCATCCTCTGCGAGCGCGGCATCCGGACCTTCGAGACCTACACCCGCAACACCATGGACGTAACCGCCATTCCCGTTCTCAAGCAGCTGTCCCATCTGCCGGTTCTCGTGGACCCCAGCCACGCCGCCGGCAAATACAAGCTGGTGCCCCCTCTGGCCAAAGCGGCCCTGGCCGCCGGCGCCGACGGTCTCATCATTGAGGTCCACAATGACCCGGAACACGCCCTCTGCGACGGTCCCCAGTCCCTGCGCCCCGAAGTCTTCGACAAGCTGGCCGGAGACCTGCGGGCCATCCACGAGCTGGTGCATCAGTAATGGGATTTCGCCCGCTGCGGCGGGCGGGTGTTTCGCCCGTTGCGACGGGCGGGTATTTCGCCCGCTGCGGCGGACAGGTGTTTTACCCGCTGCGGCGGACAGGTATTTTACCCGCTGCGGCGGATAGGTATTTCGCGCCGTGCGCGGCGCGACCGGGGCTCTGCCCCTGGACCCCGCGATTTTTTGAAAAAAATCGAATAAAACTTTTAAATGTTGGGATTTTGAGTTTTTTTATAGTGGTTTGGTGCGGTGGGTCTGAATTGGTGCGGAAACGCTCTCAATCCATGCTTCGCATTGTTGCGGTGAGAGGGCCAAAAGCCCCACAGCCCCGCCAGCAGATGGTTCGTATATCTGTAGGGTGGGAGTCATATGTCCCACCGCTGGTATATATTCGCTTGGTACACCGGTCCTCCGCTCACCTGCCATGGGAAGAACTCGAAAGTAAAAACGTCCACGGTGGTTCTTCAAAACCGCCGCGGACGTTTTTTTAAATTCTATGGATGCCATCGGGTTGGACCATCTGCCACGCCACTGTCTCCGACAACGGTGCGCACACCGTCACTAAGACACCGTCGATCTCTCGGGTATAAAAATGGACGTGGGTATTTTCCACTCCGATCCGCCCCTCCCGGAATTGCAGCACAACGTTTTTGGGACAACCCTGAAGCCCCGCTCCCGTCAGCTTTACCCAGGCTTCTTTCGCCGTCCACAGCTGCAAAAACGCTCGATCCCGGTCCGGCTGTTCGTCAATCCATGCCAGTTCCGCCGGGTTCATGGTCCGCTCCAGGACCCGCGGCAGCACCGGCCGCACCGTTTCGGCGTCGATGCCCACCACGTGGCTCGACAGAGCGCAAAAAGCCATGGTCTTTGTATGTGTCAGGGAGAATTCCAGGGCATTGCGGACAAAATAGGGCTTTCCCGTCTCGGTTCGGTCAATGGGCGGCAACGGCGAACCGGCCACCTGTTCATAGGCCCGGGTCAGCAGGTCGTAGGCCATTTCATGGCCTCCCTGCCGCGTGGACGGCGCCCCGTAGACGTTGAGCATACACACACCTCCATACGATAGCGTTCCCCTCCAGGGGGAGAAAAAGAGCCGCTGCTTTTGGCAGCGGCTCCCTGGTTGGTCGGGATGGGACCCTTAGCCCTTCATGCGAGCGAAGCAGTCGCTGCAATACACGGGTCTGTCGGACTTGGGCTCAAAAGGCACCTTTGCCTCACCGCCGCAGGCAGCGCAGGTAGCGGTGAAGAACTCCTTGGGACCACGGGCAGCGTTCTTGCGAGCATCGCGGCAGGACTTGCAGCGGCGGGGCTCGTTCTGGAAGCCTCTCTCAGCGTAGAACTCCTGCTCACCGGCGGTGAACACGAACTCGGAGCCACACTCCTGGCAAACTAAAGTCTTGTCTTCGTACATTGGATGTTACCTCTCTTTTGCTTCTTAGTGATTTGCCCTGCGAAGATGCCCACAAAAAATGCTTGTTGGTCGTCAAAACCAGGGTCAGATGATATTTGCGAACGGCTTTGCCGTTGACGCCGGGGGTTGGAGCCGTGCGATCTTGTGACGGATGCGCTGTACGGCGTTGTCCACACTCTTGGTGGATTTATGAAGAAACTGCGCGATCTCGAGATAGGATAATCCTTCCAGGTAAAGCTCCAGCGTCCGCTGCTCCAAAGGAGTCAGGACGCCGGACAGGCGACGCTGAAATTCTGCGAATTCTTCCCGGCCGATCAACAGTTCCTCGGGGCTTTGCAACGTGGGCGGTGGGTTTCCTTCATCAGGCGGAGCATCCAAAGAGAAGGTATGCAGCGGCAGCGCGTCGTTCAACGGCAGATGCTTGGCCGAACCCGCCGACCGCACGGCGGAAATGAGCCGGTGCCGGATACAGGCGGTGGCAAAGGTACGGAACGACGCCTCGCGCTTTGGATCAAAGTGCGTAACCGCATGGAGCAAACCAATCATACCTTCCTGAATCAGGTCGTCGCCGTCGGCGCCGGCCAGAAAGTAGGACCGGGCACAGCGGCGCACCAGTTTTTCATGGCGGCGCAGCAGCTCTTCCATGGCGCCGTCCCGGTCGGAACAGGCGCCGCACAGCTGCTCATCGGACAATGCTGTGATATCGCTTTGCTTCATGGGTGACTTCCTTTATGGGGTTATTATATGCAGTTGAGCACAATTTGTCAATAGCAATAAAAATATTTTGCTGTTCAATTTGTCTTTTGTGCGTTTTCGACACTGGCAGCCACCAGGGCTACGGCTTTCTCCGCCAGTTCCTGGGTACCGGCTTCGGCCATGACGCGGATGAGCGCCTCGGTGCCGGAAGGACGGACCAGAACACGGCCCTCCTCGCCCAGCATGGCCTCGGCCTCCGCGATGGCGGCTTTCACACCGTCGCTCTCCAGCAGGGCCAGCTTTTCGGCCTTTTCAAAGGGGGCCGTCACATTGACCAGGTGCTGGGGATACTGGGGCACCGTGGCCGCCAGCTGGCTGACGGTCATGCCGGAAGCGCTGAGGATTTGCAGGAACTGCAAGGCCGCCAGCTGGCCGTCGCCGGTGGTCATATGGTTGAGGAAGATGATATGGCCCGACTGCTCGCCGCCGAGAATCAGCCCTTTCTCCCGCATCAGCTCCAGCACATGGCGGTCGCCCACGCCGCTGCACAGCAGGTTCATGTCGTGCGCCTTGGCGAACTTGTGAAGACCCAGGTTGGACATGATGGTGGCCACAAAGCCGTTGTTTTGCAGCTTGCCCTGCTCCTTCAGCCGGGCGGCGCAGATGGCCATGATCTGGTCGCCGTCCACGGTGCGGCCTCTTTCATCCACCACCAGGCAGCGGTCCGCGTCGCCGTCAAAGGCGATGCCCACATCGTAGGCGCCTTCCACCACCCGCTTGGCCAAATCCTCCAGATGGGTGGAGCCGCAGTTGGTGTTGATGTTGGTGCCGTTGGGCCGGTCATGAATGTAGGTCACGCTGCAATCAAACCGGTTGAAAATCCGCCGGGCCGTCTTGGACGCCGCGCCGTTGGCACAGTCGATGACAATGCGCAGATCGTGGATTTCCTCCGTGACCGTGCGCACCAGATGGGCCGTGTACTCCTCCAGCGTGTGGTGGCCGTTGAAAATCTGGCCGATGTCCGCGCCCATGCGCACCGGAATCGGACCCCGGGCCAGAACCATCCGCTCAATGGCGTCCTCCAGCTCGTCATTGAGCTTGAAGCCCTGACCGGAGAACATCTTGATGCCGTTGTACTCAAAGGGGTTATGGGACGCGGAGATCACCACACCCGTATCGGCATGGTGCTTCACCGTCAGGTAGGCCACCGCCGGCGTGGGTACCACGCCCAGCTGCACCACCGTGGCGCCGCCGGCACACAGGCCCGCACTCAGCGCCGCTTCCAGCATATCCGAGGAAATGCGCGTATCTTTACCGATGGCCACCACCGGCTGGCTGCCCTTCTGCTGCCACAGCTGATACGCCGTGGCCTGACCCACCCGGTAGGCCAGCACGTTGTCCAATGTATCGTTGGCAATGCCGCGAATGCCGTCTGTTCCAAATAAAGTACCCATAGTCCTATACCTCCTGTTTTCGATACTGCGTTATGGGGGGTTTCGCCCGTTGCGACGGGCGACCGGGGCTTTGCCCCTGGACCCCACAATTTTTTGAAAAAAATTGAGTAAAACTTTTAAATGTTGGGATTTTGAGTTTTTTTATAGTGGTCTGGTGCGGTGGTTCTAAATTGGTGCGGTAAGGTTCTCAATCCATGCTTCGCATTGTTGCGGTGGTGAACAGCAGTCCCCCACATCTACGGCACAAAGCGCGAAAAGTTTTGGTCGAGCTTTTTCAAAAGCTCGCGGTTTCCAAAGGCAGCGCCTTTGGTCGCGCCGCGCACGGCGCGAAATTCCCCTTCCGCATCCGCAAGGGTGCTCAGATGCTGAACTGCTGTTGGCCTTCCCGCTCCAGATGTAGGTGGTCGTAGGCCAGCTGCGTGACACACCGGCCCCGGGGGGTGCGCGTCAGAAAGCCGATCTGCATAAGGTACGGCTCGTACACGTCCTCCAGGGTGACGGCTTCCTCGCCAATGGTGGCCGCCAGGGTTTCCAGACCCACGGGGCCGCCGCCGTAATTGGTGATGATGGCCGTCAGCATCCGCCGGTCGATGGCGTCCAACCCCAGATGGTCAATTTCCAGCTGGGTCAGCGCATGGTCGGCGGCCTCCTTGGTGATAACGCCGTCGTAATAGAGCTGGGCGAAATCCCGGACGCGGCGCAGAATGCGGTTGGCGATGCGGGGCGTACCACGGGAACGGGACGCGATTTCCGCCGCGCCTTGGGGGTCGATTTCCATTTGCAGCAGCGTGGCGCTGCGGGTGACGATGCGGCTCAGTTCCTCCTGGGTATAGAGCTCCAGGCGAAGCTGGACGCCGAAGCGGTCCCGAAGGGGCGAGGAAAGTTGTCCGGCCCGGGTCGTGGCCCCCACCAGGGTAAACCGGGGCAGATCGAGACGGATGGAATTGGCCGACGGGCCTTTGCCGATCATAATATCGATGACAAAGTCCTCCATGGCCGGGTAGAGGATTTCCTCCACAGCCCGGTTCAGCCGGTGGATCTCATCGATGAACAGCACGTCGCCGGGCTGCAAATTGGTCAGCAGCGCCGCCAGGTCGCCGGCCTTTTCAATGGCCGGGCCGGAGGTCACGCGCATATTGACGCCCATTTCATTGGCGATGACGCCGGCCAACGTGGTTTTGCCCAGTCCCGGCGGACCGTACAGCAAAACGTGGTCCAGAGGTTCCGCGCGGCGGCGGGCCGCCTCGATATAGACCGAAAGATTGCCCTTGGCCTTTTCCTGGCCCGTGTAGTCCATCAGCGTCCGGGGACGCAGGGAAAATTCTCCCTCGTCCTGGGGCGTCATGGATGCGGTCACCAGTGGGGCCTCGAACTCCTCGGAAAAATCAATACTCAAAGGCCCACCTCCTTACTGCCGGACCATGGCCCGGAGACAGGTACGGACGATGTCCTCCACGCTGAGGGCTTCCACGTCCACGCCCCGGAGGGCCAGACCGATTTCCGATTGGCTGTAGCCCAGAACCGTCAGGGCCGCCGTGGCTTCGGCCAGCTTGCCGCCGCCCCCTGCGGGAAGGACTGCGGCGGCGGGACCGGCAGAGGCGTCAAAATGAGCCTGCTCCCCGGCGATTTTGTCTTTCAGCTCCAGGATGATGCGCTGGGCCAGCTTTTTGCCCACGCCGGGGGCGGCGGTCAGCGCCTTTTCGTCCCCCGTCACCACGGCCAGGGTAAACCGGTCGGGGGTGGTGGTGGACAGAATGGCCAGGGCCGCTTTCGGACCCACGCCGGACACGCCGATGAGCCGTTCAAAGCAGGTCCGTTCCTCTTTGGTGGCAAAGCCGAAAATGTCCACGGCATCCTCCCGGATGGCACAGTGGGTAAAGAGCTTTTGTTCCTGCCCCACTTTCAGCTGGGACTGGGTGTAGGAGGTCGTATAACAGGCGTAGCCCACGCCGCCGCAGTCCACAACGGCCAGGCCCGCCTCCAATGCGGTAACCGTACCGCGGAGATAGTAAAAAAGCATAGTCTCACCTTCCGACGGCTCCCCCGCCGGCGCGGGCCAGCAGCGATGTGGCGCTGCGGCCGTGACAGAGGGCCAACGCCAGGGCGTCGGCGGCGTCGTCGGGGCGCGGGAGACGTTCCAGTTTCAGCAGGCGGCGGGTCATGTCCATGACCTGCCGTTTTTCGGCCTTGCCGTAGCCCACCACAGCCTGCTTCACCTGCATGGGCGTATACTCATAAAGGGGCAGTCCCGCCTGGGCGATGGCCAGCAGAATCACGCCCCGGCCATGGGAGACCCCAATGCCGGTGGTGACGTTGTGGCCCCAGAACAGCTCTTCCACGGAAACCGCGTCGGGCTGTAAGGTCTGGAGCAGCTCCGTCATGTCGTTGTAGATCATGACGAGACGGGCGGAAAACTCCAGCTCCGGCGGCGTGGTGATGGCTCCATAGCGGAGCATACGGGGCACGCCCCGCGTAAATTCCACCAGTCCAAAGCCTATGGTGGCAAAGCCCGGATCAATGCCTAAAATTTTCATGACAGCGTCATCTGCAAATAGCAGAGATTGATGATACCCAGAATGACAATGGCGATGAGCGCCCAGGCAAAGACGATCTGCCAGCGGGGTCTGGGGGTGTATTTCTCCGGGTCCTGGAACTGCTTCCGCTCATAGTCGATACGGGCCTGTTCCATGGCCTCGGTGGTGTGGTCGTCGTGCATTTTGGCTCACCTCAACGCCCAGTATACCACATTTTTCAGAAAAAAGCCACAAGAAATTGGGCGATCTGCGTGGGGCATCGGCAATCCACCCAAACCGCAAAAACGGGAGATGTACCAGCCGATTCGATGGTACATCTCCCGATGACTTCCGCAACAATGCGAAGCATGGATTCAGAGCAATTCCCAACACCCGGCAATGGATTCCTGCGGAATCCATTGCCAGATAAAAGTTTTACTCGATTTTTTTCAAAAAATCGCAGGGGTCCAGGGGGCAGCGCCCCCGGTCGCGCCTCGCAAGGCGCGAAACTCCCGCCCGTCGCAACGGGCGAAACGCCCCTTGCCGCGGTCTCCCCTCTTACACCTCGAACATCAGATCGCCGTAGGTGGGCACCGGCCAGAGGTCCTTGTCCACCAGAAGCTCCAGTTCGTCCACGGGGGCGCGGAGAGCGGCCATGGCGGGCATGACCTGGTCGTGGAAGGCGTTGGCCATTTCCGGGACATTCTCCAGGGCCATGGTTTCCGTCACGACTTTCTCCAGGGCGGCCAGGGCCTCATGGGTCTCGGCCAGCAGGTCGGAGCAGCGGGTCAGCAGGTCCTGCTGGGTGGTCACATCGGCGGTGGGGCAGGCGGCCTTGACCGCGTTGATGGAATTGGCAAGGCCCGTCACAAACTGAATTACCGTGGGGATGTAGTGCTTACCGGCCATGTGGATCATGGTCTGGGCCTCGATATGGACGGTCTTGGCATAGGTCTCGTACATGACCTCCTCGCGGCTCTCCAGCTCGGCTTTCGTGAAGATGCCGAACTTCTCAAAGAGGGCCACGGACTTTTCGGTGGTCAGGGCCGGGACGGCGGCCACCATGGATTTGAGGTTGGGCAGGCCGCGGCGGGCCGCTTCGGCCACCCACTCATCGGAATAGCCGTTGCCGTTGAAAATCACGCCGGAGTGCTCGATCATATAGCGGGCCACCAATGTCTTTGCATCGTGGACAAAGTCATGGGCCTTTTCCAGGATGTCGGCGGCCTCGCAGAAAGCCTCGGCCACAATGGTGTTCAGGGTGGTATTGGCATTGGCGATGGAATCGGAGGAACCCACCATGCGGAACTCAAACTTGTTGCCGGTGAAGGCAAAGGGCGAGGTACGGTTGCGGTCGGTGGCGTCCTTATTGATCACGGGCAGGGTGGAGACGCCCGTATCCAGCTTGCCGCTCTGAAGCACACCGGCAGCCACGCCGGAGTGGGTGATCTGCTCCACCAAATCCCCCAGCTGATCGCCCAGGAAGATGGACACGATGGCCGGAGGGGCCTCCTGCGCGCCCAGACGGTGATCGTTGCCGGGGCAGGCGGCGGCGTTGCGCAGCAGGTCGGCATGGACGTCCACGGCCTTGACGATGCAGGCCAGAATCAGCTGGAACTGCAAATTCTCATTGGGCTTGGGGCCGGGGTCCAGAAGCCGCAGGCCGTCATCGGTGCTGATGGACCAGTTGTTGTGCTTGCCGGAGCCGTTGACACCGGCATAGGGCTTCTCATGGAGCAGGCACACCAGATCGTGCTGGGTGGCCACGCGCTTCATGGTCTCCATGGCCAGCTGGTTCTGGTCCACGGCCACGTTGGCGTCAGAGAAAATGGGAGCCATCTCATGCTGGGCCGGGGCCACCTCATT
The DNA here is from genome assembly GCF_052117125.1 of Candidatus Avoscillospira sp. LCP25S3_F1. Classification (NCBI taxonomy): domain Bacteria; kingdom Bacillati; phylum Bacillota; class Clostridia; order Eubacteriales; family Oscillospiraceae; genus Candidatus Avoscillospira; species Candidatus Avoscillospira sp. LCP25S3_F1. Next base: position 111,565 of record NZ_JBQKJT010000001.1, read on the forward strand.
GTGCTGGGTGGTGGCGGTGATGCCCATTTTCCACAGTTCCTCGTTGAGGTCCTTCATATACGCGCCGACGCGCTCGCGGATGACGCCGAAGTACTGATCGTCCAGCTCCTGGCCCTTGGGGGCCTTGGCGCCGAACAGGGTGCGGCCCGTATAGATCAGGTCCCGGCGCTTGAGGTATTTCTGACGGTCCACCAGAAAATATTCCTGCTCCGCGCCCACAGAGGGGAGGACCTTCTTGGATGTGGTGTTGCCAAAGAGCCGCAGAAGACGCAGGGTCTGCTCGTTTAGAACCTCCATGGACCGCAGCAGCGGCGTCTTGTTGTCCAACGCCTCGCCGGTGAAGGAGACGAAGACCGTGGGGATGCACAGCACCGCGCCGCAGGCCTGCTCCTTGATAAAGGCCGGGGAGGTCATGTCCCAGGCCGTGTAGCCTCTGGCGTAATGGGTGGCGCGCAGGCCGCCGGAGGGGAACGAAGACGCATCGGGCTCGCCCATGATGAGCTGCTTGCCCGTCAGCTTGAGGATGGTCTTACCGGCCACGGGCGGCGTCAGGAACGAATCGTGCTTCTCGGCGGTAATACCGGTGAGGGGTTGGAACCAGTGGGTATAGTGGGTGGCGCCCTTGCTGACGGCCCAGTCCTTCATGGCGTTGGCCACGACGTCGGCGGTCTGCATGCTCAACTGGCCGCCGTTTTGCAGCACGTTCATGACCTCGGAAAACTCCTTGGTGGGAAGCCACTGCTTCATGACGGTTTCGCTGAAGATGTTCTGGCCGAAGATCTCTGCAATGTTCATGGTGTCCTTACCTCTTTCCCGGTCCCGTTCGGACCTGTAGTTTTTTACAGAATACCGCATTTTTGCAGCAAATGCAAGATTTGCTTTCACGCTTTAGTCCCCTGTGGCACATAATCGGCAAAATCACGCAGATACTGTTTTTGAGAGGTGGAATCTATGTTTATTTCTTACATTCGTACCATCATTTTATATGTGCTGCTCATTGCCGCCGTCCGTCTCATGGGCAAGCGGCAGCTGGGCGAACTGGAGCCGACGGAATTCGTGGTGGCCATCCTCATTGCCGATCTGGCCTCGGTACCCATGCAGGACATCGGCATTCCCCTGTTCGCCGGCGTCATCCCCATTTTAACGGTGCTGTCCATCGAACTGATTTTTTCCGTTTTGTCGATCCGGTTCCGGCCCGTCCGGAAATTCCTTTCCGGCAGCCCCGTGATGCTGATGGAAAACGGTCAGATTTTGGTGCAGAACCTCATGGAGACGCGGCTCACGGTGGATGAACTGATTCAGCATTTACGGGCCCAGGGCATTCTCGATCTGAGCACGGTCCAGTATGCCATCATGGAGGTAGATGGCAAGATCAGCGCCATTTTGGACCCCAAGTATCAGCCCCCCACGGCCCAGGACCTGCAAGTCCATGTGGACGCAGCGGAAATGCCCGTGGCCGTCATCAGCGACGGCGTCATTCTCGACGAGCAGCTCAAAGCGTCGGGCCGGAACCAGGCCTGGCTGGACAAGCAGCTGCGCCACTTCGGCTGTAAGGCCCAGGAGGTCTTCCTGCTGACGGTGACCAAAAGCGGCAAGCTGTACCTGTGCCGTCAGGAGGTGGACGCATGAAGCATCTGACCATGGGCATCGTGATTTTGCTGCTCTGTCTTGCCACCTGCTGCACCTCCCTTTTGGTGCTGAACCGCTGGACCACCCACGCCACCTCCCGTCTGGAACAGGCGTTGGAGATGGCCGACCGGGAATATTTCGACGAGGCCGAAGCGCTGGTGACGGAAACGTGGGAGTTCTGGCGCCGCCGCCGGGGCTTTTTCGGTATGGTTCTGCGCCACGCCGAAGCCGATCAGGTCAACTCCACCTTCCGGCAGTTGGTGGAATACGCCCAAAACGGCTGTGCCGAGGAATTTGAACCCACCTGCGCCGACCTGATCGAACAGATCAACCATCTGTGCGACATGGAAAAGCCCTACTATTATAATGTGCTATAGCCGCCGCCCGGTTCCCCATACAAGCAGCAGCCCCGGATTCCCAAGGGAATCCGGGGCTGCACAATGTACATATGGTTCTCGATTCAAATCTGGAATTTCCCCACCAGATTTTTCAGCATGGCCGCCTGACCGTTCATCTCTTCACTGACGGCGGCGCTCTCCTCGGCGGTGGCAGAGTTGTTGCAGACCACGCCGGAAATCTGCTCCAATCCCTGGCTCACCTGTGCCAGGGATTCGCCCTGCTCCTTGGCGGCCTGGGCAATCTTCGTCATGGCCGCCACCGTATTGGACGCATATTCTGCCGTCTGGTTGACGACCTCCACCGTATCGCCCACCAGATCGGTCCCCCGCTCCACCGACTGGATGGAACTGCGGATCAATTCCTGGGTCTTCCGGGACGCCTCCGCCGACTTCCCGGCCAGACTGCGGACCTCGTCGGCCACCACGGCAAAGCCCTTGCCCGCCGTACCGGCCCGGGCGGCCTCCACCGCCGCGTTGAGGGCGAGAATATTGGTCTGGAACGCGATGTCGTCGATGGTCTTGATGATCTCCTGAATGTTGAAGGAACTCTGTTTGATCTCCTCCATGGCCTCCATCAGTTCCTGCATCTTCCGGCGGCTGTCGTCCAGATTCTTTTTGGCCTCCTGGGCCTGGGCGTTGGAGCTTTCCACATACACGGCGCTGTCGGCCAGCTGGGTAGAAATCTGGTTGGAGAGATCCTCCACCGTGGCGGTCAGCTGCGACACGGCGCTGGCCTGCTCCGTGGCGCCCTGGGCCAGGGCCTGGGCGCTGTTGGACACCTGGGTGGCGCCGGCGTCCACCTGATTGGCCGCTTCGTTGATCTCCCGCAGCGCGTCGCTGACATTCTTCGACATTTTGATGCTGGCATCCAGCAGGGTTCTGTACTCGCCCACATACGCCTCGGGCCGGCTGGGTCTGGCCGTGAAATCACCGGCTGCAAAGGCGCTGAGCATATCGCTTTGGGCGCGCATGACCTGGCTCAGACTGCGGCTGATATCCCGCATATCCGAAGCCAGCTGTCCCAATTCGTCCTGGCTCTGATGCTGGACGTTGATCTCCGACAGCCGCCCCTGCTGGATCAGCCGCAGATTGCCGCTGAGCTCCCGGACCGGCCGGAGGATGATGGTCTGCATACAGAAGAACAGGGCCAGCACCAGCGCCACCACAGTCACCGCGCCGACGGTGCCGTTGGCAAGGAGCATGCTGCTCAGACTGGCCGAATACTCCGTCGCGGGCAGATAGGCCACAATGGTCATATCCTCGTACTGGGACGCGGCGGCCAGATACTTCTGCCCGTCCAGACGGACCCAATCCGCCTGTCCGGCTGCCGCCGTCAGCGCCGCGGCCGCCGTGGCCCCCACCTGGGATGCGTCGCTGTGGGCCACGTACACGCCGTCCTGGACAACGCCCACGGAACCGGTCTCACCGATTTTCATGGACTGGATGCGGTTTTGCAGAGAGAGGACATTGTCCAGCGTCTCCGTCGTCTGCGCATCAATGCCCACCTGCACCAGGCCCTTGCCGCCGTCCAGGGCAACGCCCGTATACTGGACGATCTGGCCGATGGAATTGGCCTGGGGTTCCTGGATGATCTCCAGAGAGGGATCTTACAGCAGTTTCAGAAATTCCCGGGCCTGTTCGGTGGAATTGAAGTTAAAGCCGTAAAAATCCTCCACATTGCTCCAATAGAGGATGCCGTTCTGATCGGCCACATGGATTTCACTGACATCCAACTGGTCGGCCAGCGCCTGAAGCTCCGCCGCGCTGTACTGGGCCGGCGGGGTCATCTGTGCCAGCCGCAGGGAAATCAGTTGCGCCAGCGCCTTTGTCACCGACAGATTGCGGTTTCTCAAATCGCTGAGCACCACGTTCTGGACCTGTTCAGTGACGTTGATTTCCTCTTCCAGGGAAACAATGGTACCCTCGATCTGCTCCCGGTAAATGCTGATGACCTCATTTTTGGCGAAAAAATAGGAGATACCGCCGAGTGCCATCACCGCGCAGATGGAAATGATGGAAAGTGGCAACAAAATTTTGGTGCGTAGTTTCATGGTCCTCTTCCTTTTCCTCAAGTTCTCTGGTGCGGTTTTGCCGCAGGTACGGCAAACGCCCGCATCGTGGCTGCCGAGACAGGGGCCGCCTCCTGCTTCCTGCGCCGCAGCGGCCCGGGCGGAGGCCGGTGCCATATTTATTTTATCATATCCCATCCAACTGGAAAATACAATATGATTCGACAAGATTTTCCTGTTCCAAACCGTCTCTTTTCCGTTTCGGCCCCCACCGGCTGCACCCCGTTATTGCAGAAATTTACGGTTTTTGGTATAATATGCAAGAACTTGTCAATTTTACCATCCCATCCAGAGAGGAGGAACCCATGTCCCACATCCCTGTGCCTCCGGCGGGCCGCCTGGGCAAAATCCAATATGACCCAAATCAAAAGCAGTATTGCGTATGCAAAAACGATCGACGCCCGGGTTTCGAGAGCCATGTGGACGTCGTTTTGCCGTTCCATGGCCTGCTCCCCTGCCCCATCACGCAGCAGCGCCGGAGCCAAACGGCTCCGGCGCTGCGTCTTTTTCACTTCTCCGCAAGAATCTTGTTGAGCTCCTGCATAAACGTATTGATATCCTTGAACTGGCGGTACACCGACGCGAAGCGCACATAGGCCACCTCATCCAGGGGTTTCAACCGCTCCATGACCAGCTCCCCGATCTGGGTGGTGCTGACCTCCCGTTCCAGAGAGTTCTGAATGGTCTGCTCGATCTCATCCACGGCCGCTTCCAGATCCGCCATGGACACGGGACGCTTTTCACAGGCCCGCACCATGCCGCCTAAAATCTTTCCCCGGTCGAAGCTCTGGCGGCTGCCGTCCTTCTTCACCACCACCATGGGCAGACACTCCACCGTCTCATAGGTGGTAAACCGCTTGCCGCACTCCAGACACTCCCGGCGGCGGCGGATGCTCAGACCATCGTCGCTGTGGCGGGAATCCACCACTTTGCTCTCCTGATAGCCGCAATAGGGACACTTCATCTCTCTTTAGACCTCCCGGTTTGACTATGCTAGAGATTATAGCAGATTTCCCCCTGCCGTGTCCACTGTTTCCCTTGGATTCCCGCTATAAAATGTCCTCCAATACGTCCCGCAGCCCCGTGGGCGTCACGGTGGCCTCGGCCAGCAGGCCGATGATGCGGGTCATGGACGAGGCCAGCGGCGTGATACACCCCACAGCACACCGTTCATCCTCCCGGCCCCGCCGCAGCACCACCTCCGTACCATATTGCTCCAGGCCCGCCGCGTACTCGCTGAGCAGATAGTAGTCCAGCTGTACGGACCGGCCTGTCTGGTCGGTGGTCAGGGCTGTGCGTACCAGTGTCTTGTTCATTTGCATTTCCCCTTCTTTTTCCCCTGCCTCAAACGCTCTGGGGCAGCTGCGCGTTTTTCAGCTGCAACTGCAATTTATCCGCGATGAGGGCGATGAATTCGCTGTTGGTGGGTTTCCCCTTGGTATTGGATACGGTGTATCCGAAAAACCGCTGCAACGTCTCCAGGTCGCCCCGGTCCCACGCCACCTCTATGGCGTGACGAATGGCCCGCTCCACCCGGCTGGGCGTGGTGGAAAACGTCTTGGCCACCTGGGGATAGAGCACCTTTGTAATGGCGTTGATGACCTCCATGTCCTCCACCGCAATCAAAATGGCCTCCCGCAGATATTGATAGCCCTTGATATGGGCCGGGACGCCGATCTCATGGATGATGTTGGTGACCATGGATTCCACACTGGCCTGCCGTCCGGCGGAAAGCCGGTCCAGCGACGACGCAGGCGCCTTGGGCTTCTGCCGCGTCTGCCACATCTCCCGCAGACGCTCCACCACCACCGCCGCGTCACAGGGCTTGAGCATCAGATACGATACCCCCATGGTGGAGGTCACATTGGCCACATACTCGGTGATAAAGCTGGACGTTACCAGGATCATGGGGCGCTTCTCCATCTGCGCCACCGCCTGCAATACAGCCATGCCGTCGAGTAGGGGCAGCGCCAAATCCAACACCAACACATCCGGCGTCTGCTCCCGCAGCATTGCCACGGCTCTATGTCCATCCCGGGCTGTTCCGATGAGTTGAAAGCCGCCGGCTCGTTCCATGGCAGTTCGTACTTGCTCACAGAATTCCTCACTTCCGTCGGCGATCAGTGCTTTGATACGTTGTTCCATCTGGTTCCTCTCCTGTCGGTAATTTTGATTCTCCACAAAAGCCGCCGGGTTTCCGATGCCTGCGACACCAATAATTTACCATAATTACCAATATTTTGCAAGTATGAAAAACCAGAATATCCCAATTTTTTATCGACACTTTTTCCAGTTCATTTTCAGGTTATTTTATCAATTCCGATGGTATCCGGAACAAAATTTAATTTTTCGTCAAAAAGGGCGGCGGGTCATATTTCCGGGAAATAGGCAAGTTCCCGACTGGGAATATGGTATCATTGGAAGCCGGAGCATCCAGGCAAACCCACGCCGGCGGCGGGGGCAATCCCCCGCCCTACCCCAGCACTAAATTGACCAGGGCGCAGAGGACCACGCCGAGGGTCGTGGGGGCCAGGGCGGCCAGCAAGGCCCATTTCCAGCTGCCGGACTCCTTACGGATGGTCAGCAGCGTTGTGGAACAGGGCCAGTGACACAGGGAGAACAGCAGGACGCACAGGGCGGTGACCCAGGTCCAGCCGTTGGCGGTGAGCACCTGGCCCAAGGCCGCATAGGTACCCGTATCGCTGAGGGCGCCCTGGGCCTGATAGATCATCACCGCAATGGGAATCACAATCTCATTGGCGGGAAAGCCCAGGAGAAAGGCCAGCAAAACCACACCGTCCATGCCCAGGAACCGCCCCACCGGGTCGAGAAACGCGGCGGCATGGTTGAGCATGCTCACGCCGCCTATGGTCCAGTGGGCCAGAATCCACAGGAGCAGGCCCGCCGGGGCCGCCACGGCCACGGCGCGGCCCAGGACGAACAAGGTCCGGTCCAACAGGGAGCGGACCACCACCTGCCCCACCTGGGGACGGCGGTAGGCGGGCAGCTCCAGCACATAGGACGACGGTACGCCCTTGAGCACGGTCCGGGACAACATCCAGGTCAGCAGGAACGTCAGCCCCACGCCCAAAACCACAAAACCAGTCACCATCAGGGCCGGGACGATGCCGCCCCGCCCGGCGAAAAAGATGGCCGACAGTGCAAGCAGCGTGGGAAAACGGCCATTACAGGGTACCAGATTATTGGTGAGCATGGCCAGCAGCCGTTCCCGGGGGGAATCGATGATGCGGCAGCCCACCACACCGGCGGCGTTGCATCCGAAGCCCATCATCATCGTCAACGCCTGTTTGCCGCAGGCGCGGCACTTTTCAAAGGGTTTGTCGAGGACATAGGCCACGCGGGGCAGATATCCACTGTCCTCCAACAGGGTAAACAGGGGAAAAAAGATGGCCATGGGCGGCAGCATCACCGACACCACCGACGAGAGCACACCGTAAACGCCGTCTATCAACGCACTGCGCACCCAGTCGGGCGCGCCGGACAGCAGCGCGTTCAGCGCCGCGCCGCCACGGTCAAAGAGCGCCGCCAGCCACGACGACGGCACATTGGCCCCGGCCATGGTCAAATAGAAAATCGCCGCCAGAAGCAGCAGCAATACGGGAAACGCCGTCCATTTTCCGGTGAAAATCCGGTCCAGACGGCCCTCCCCTCTGGGAGCCGTCCGGGTGACGGTCTCGGCGCAGATGGCCCGGGCCGTCAGATGCAGCGTTTCCGCCAGGTCCCGCTCCAGCAGGCCCCGGTCCAGGGGGACCGCCAGGGACCGCAGCGGACGGCCCACGGTCTCCTCCAACTGGTCCATCAGGTCCGGTTCCCCTTCCAGAATCCGCAGGGCCACCCAACGGCGGTCCAGATTGCCCAGGTCCACCGATTGCAGCGCGTCCTCCACCTGGGCCGCCGCCGCTTCCACCGCCGCACCGTAGACCGGCCGCAGCGGCGTAGCGTCCCCCGGATCGTCCAGCAGTTCGCCCAACGCCCGGAGAATCCGGCGCAGGGTGGATTTTTTTTGCGCCACGGTGCCCACCACCGGTACCCCCAGCCGCCGGGCCAGAGCCGAAACATCCACGCTCATGCCCCGCCGCCGGGCCTCGTCCAGCAGATTGACGCAGACCACCACGGGCAGACCCGTTTCCATCACCTGCAACACCAGGTGCAAACTCCGTTCGAGACAGGTGGCGTCGCAGACCACCACCGCCGCGTCGGGACGGCCAAAGCAGAGAAAGGACCGGGCCACCTGCTCCTCCGCCGACCGGGCCGACAGGGAATAGGCCCCCGGTATGTCCACCACAATATAATTCCGGCAGCCGTCGGAACAACGGCCCTGGGCATTGGCTACGGTCTTGCCGGGCCAGTTGCCGGTGTGTTGATGTAGCCCCGTCAAACCGTTGAACACGGTGCTTTTTCCCACATTGGGATTGCCCGCCAGGGCAATGACTCGATCTTCGGGGCAGCTTCGGAGATACAGGCCCCGATCCACGGCATACCGGCCCGTGGCCCGCCGCGTCAGTCCCATGGCGCGGCCTCCGTCACCGTGACGGCGGCGCCGTCCATGGCCCGCAGGGCCAGCACCGTCCCCCCCAGCCCGTAGGCCGACGGGTCCCCAAACGGACTGCGGCCCAGACAACGGACCTCTGTCCCTTTTACAAATCCCAGGTCCAACAACCGGCGGCTCAACGGGGCCGCCGGGTCCACAGACCAGACCACAGCCCGCTGTCCGGGCCGCAGCTCCTGTAATCCCAGGGTATTACCCATAGTCATTCGCTCCATTTCCGCAAATAGTCTGGGGTTTCCCCCTGATATCTTATGGCAGGCGCGGTCCGATTGTGTCTGCGGCCCGGTGCGCCGGGTGCTCTTGCCAAACCGGCCCTTGCCGCCCTTGCGCCCGTTTGAAACAGGAAGCGAACTGGGTTCTATTCGATAACAATGCGAAGCATGGATTGAGCACTTTACCGCACTCCTTCCAGCGCACCGCATTCAATCGAATAAATATCTTAAATATCCCAAACTTTAAAAGTTTTACTCGATTTTTTTCAAAAAATCGCAGGGGTCCAGGGGGCAGCGCCCCCGGTCGCCCGCCGCAGCGGGCGAAATTCCCCTTGCACAGGGCGAAATCCCCCCGGCGGCACCTCAGTCATGGACGAGAAATTGTTCATCGGCCAGGTTGCCGCAGCGATAAAAGCAGATGGCTTTCCGGATAAAGTCCTCGGTGAAGCCGAAGTATTCGGCCAGCTGCCAGCATTCTGTAAGGCCGCTGTCCACGGCCTGCTGGAGCTGTTCCGGCGGCAGATAGCGACGGATGGCGTACCGGTCCGCGGCGTTCTCCCGCTTTTGGCGTTCCTCGGCCGTGGCGTCGGCGCCGTAATAGGACCCGGTACAGCTATGAGCCAGCTCATGGGCCGCCACGGTGGTCTCCTCGGCGGTGGTAGCCAGTTTTTCCGTATCGATGGCCATATGGCCCGGCACCGTCATGGCTACGACCTCCTCAAACCGCAGAAAATGAACCTGAATGCCCTGCTCCTCCGCCTCCTCATAGATATGCCACGGTCGGATCACAGGCTATTCCCCCTTCTCCTTGATGAATTGGGCGAATTTCAACACGTCGCGCTTTTGGGCCTCGGTCATGTCCCGGACCTCGCCGAACAGGGCAAACTCCAAGCCATCCAGCTCCACGGACCGGTCCGGTTCCGTCTGTTCGCGGCCCGTGAGCAGATAGTCCACCGACACGTTGAAAAACGACGCGATCTTCAGCAGCAGCTCCTGTTTGGGCGGATTGCCGCTGTTTTTCCACTGGGTGACGCTGGCCCGGTTGAATCCAATGCGCGACGCCGCGCCGCTGGGCGTCAGACCCCGCGACCGGCACAGTTGACAATACACATCGTAGAACATTTTGTTCATCCTCCATCCATTTGCCCCGATGGATGTTTATACCAGTCAACATACCCCCTTGACTTCTTGATATTTTAGGGATATACTGGAATTGTAGTTGATGACCATAAACATCTTCTCTGGGGACCGGCCCGGCGCACGCACCGCTGCCGCCGGTTTTATTGTACCACTGTAGTTTATGATTATCAACGGTTTTTCCAAGTTTTTTCGGTTTTTGTTTTACAATACCACAACAGCTGTCCCATAAAACGGACTGATACAACGGAGGAGGAACGTTCATGGTACGATTTACCCGTTCGGAGCGACTGAAATACCAGCTGGACCGGCTGGGGTACACCCATCAGGAGCTGGCCGACGCCATCGGCTATTCCCGGCCCTATGTGACGGCCATGCTCAACGGGCGGCCCAGTTACCGCTGCCTGCGGGCGGCGGAGGAACAGGTGGCGCGGTGGGAGCGAAAGGAGGGTGCGGTACGGCGGTATGGCGGGCTGTGGCCCCTGAGCTGCCGCTGACGCCGCCGGAGCCCCGGCAGCGGGGCTTCTGCGCCTGGTGCGGCCACGAAATCTACGAAGGAAACGACATTTTCACCGGGGCGGGCCAGATGGTCCACCGGGGGTGCATGGGGCCGATGGCCTGTGAGATGCTGGACCCGGCGGAGCTGGCTGTCCTGTGCGGTTACAGGGAGGAATTGGCATGACAGACACACGACCTCAAATTCGATACATCGTCACCGACCGGTCCACGGGCCGGTTGGTGGCCCGGGGCGGTTCTCAGGACTGCGCCCGGCGGATGGGAATGACATATTCATCCTTTCTGACCATGGCCAGCCGGGCCCGGCGGGGCCATACGCCCTACCGTGTGGACCGGGAGGACGAGACCCAATGGCGGCGGGAGCTGGCACGGCAATGGGACGATTGTTTTGGATGGTACCGGGCGAAGACGCTGGTCTATCCCTGCGACGGGTGCATGAACCGGACGTATTGCGACCATACGGGGCAGTATTGTACGGCCTTTGCCCAGTGGTTTACGGCCCGATATAATGAGGCGGCCCGGCGCTTGCGCACCGCCCGAAACTGACCGCTGCACCCAAACGAAAAAGCTTTTACTGAATTTTTTCTCGAAAAAATTCTGGGGTCCAGGGGCAAAGCCCCGGTCGCCCGTCGCAACGGGCGAAACTCCCGCGCCGCGCAAGGCGCGAAACACCCGCCCGCCGCAGCGGGCGAAACACCCGCCCCGCGCACGGGGCGAAATCCCGCTGGCCGCAGCCAGCGAAATCCCCCATCGTCCCGAACCGCGCCTCGCAAGGCGCGGAATCCCCGGGGCGTCAGCCCCAAAGCCGCCGTCCCCACCCCTCGCGGGGTGGTGGACGGCGGCTTTCCCGTTTCCTCCGAATAAACTGCCGTCCCCCGAACATGGACCAGATGCCCCGCTTCATTGGGGGGCGGGAGGAACCATCGTACCCCGCTACGACATAAGGCCGCCGTCCTCCACCCGCTGACGGGGTGGGGACGGCGGCCTTCGGCTTTGCCGGGGGATTGCGCCATCTGCGGATGGCGCTTTGGAACGATTGGGGATTTCGCCCCGTGCGCGGGGCGGGTATTTCGCCCGTTGCGACGGGCGGGAGTTTCGCTGGCTGCGGCCAGCGGGTGTTTCGCCCGCTGCGGCGGGCGACCAGAGGCGCTGCCTCTGGACTCCGCGATTTTTTGAAAAAAATCGAGTAAAACTTTTTATTTTTGGGTGCTGTGCGGCCTTTTTTACGCGGTATATCCGAATTTGGACAGCAGCCAGGCCACCTCGTCATCGTTGAGCTGGAGGGACGTCTGTTTCCGATACTCCTCGATGGCCTTGCGGGCAAAATTGGGGTCGTTCCGGTTCAGCGATGTGTCGCGCATCTCCAGAATGTTGTTGTACAGCTGCATCACCTTCGATTCGTTGACACCAACCTCCCCCTTGGCCATGCGCCGCTCCAAATCCTGGGCCATGTTCTGGGAAATTCCGTCGCCGTAGCCCAGGCCCTTGAAATAGGCCACCGCCGCCGAATAGGTCCGGCATCCGGCCCGGTAGGCGTCCACCACCGGGTCGCCGCTGCTGCTGGCGCTGCTGCCGGTACTGCCCTTACTGCCGGACGAGGACCCGCCGGAAGATGGCCGCGCGGATGAGCCGGACGACGTCCCCGCAGACGCGCTGGAAGCCACTGTGCTGTCGATCTTGGTATTGGCCGCCTGCCAGGCGGCCTCCATCTGGGCGATCTTGTCCTCGTCCCAGCCCATGAGCTTGCCGTAGGCGCTGTAATCGCCCTGTTTCATCAGAGTTTCCGCCGCTTCCAGGTCCTTTTTATACTGGTCCTGCTGTTGCTCGTACTGCCACTGATCCTGGGTCAGACCCCATTCCCGGTCCTTGTAATACTGGTCCAGCAGGGTCTGGTACTGCTTCAGCGACTGGGACGCGTTGAACTGGCTCTGATTCTGCAATGCCTGGTCCACCCGGACCGCTTCCTCATACAGCGCCTTGAACCGCTCGTAATCGTTGTCGGCCTGGGCCTCCACCAGGGCGTTCTCGTACTCCTTGGCCAGCAACGTCCGCTGGCGCTCAATCTCAGCGTTGGCCGCGCTTTCCGCTGCCTGCAAGGTGCCCAGATTGCTCTGGAGCTGGGTGGCATAGCTCAGGGCCGCCTGGCCCGCCGTGCCGCTGTTGAGACCGTAGGCCGCCGCCGTTTCATTGAATCGCTGCTGCGACAATGCCGACTGGGCCGCCGTATCGTTGCGGGCCGACTGGTAATTGCTCCCCAGCTTCCCCTGCTCCGCCTCCAGACTGGAGAGGTTGTTTTCATAGGCCTCTTTCAGCGCCGCTTTCTGGGCTTCCAGCTGGGCCTTGTACATCTCCTCCAGCTTCTGGCTCTGGTCCTGGGGCTGGTAGGAGATCTGACCGTTCTGCGGCAGCTGAAACTGGGGATACTCCTCAAAGGTCTGGCCCGCCTGGCCCACCCACACGCCGTTGTTATAGGTGACGTTGCCGCCCAGCAGCTCAGCCAACTGCTGGTTCTGCTGGTGGAGCCGGTCCCGTTCGGCGTCGGTGGTGGCATCCCACCAGGCGGCGGAATTGGAATTCATCTGGTCGATGATGGCCTGTTGGAACGAGTTATTGGCCGTAATGCCGCTGGCCGAACCGGAAAAATCATTGGGCCGGGGCGTGCCGATGGACACGCCCCAGCCGCTGGAGGAGGAACTGCCGGAAGACGGCCGCGAGGAGGAACTGGACGAGGAACTGGAGGACGAGCCGCCGGTGGCCGCGTTGATGGCGCCGGAAATGACGCTGCCGATGGTATTGCCGATGATGCTGCCGAAAATACCCATAGAATGTCTCCTTTCGTATCAGGCGTTAAGCCCGCCGTAGGCCGGGGGGATCGTCTCCCAGACCGACGGCAGGTTGGCTCCCAGCTGATAGCGCAGCTCCGCATACCGCTGGGAGAAATAGTTTGCCAGGGCGTCGTTTTCGCCCAGGAGCAGATGGGCCGCCAGACCATAGGGCAGAATGCCCTGGGCCACGCCGTCATCCAGCCCCACATCCTGGTCCATGGCGGTGATCTCCGGCGGAATGGGGCGTTTGCCGTCGTCGGTGTGAACGTAGGTGTCGGAGATGGGATAGACCTCATGGCGCAGGACGTTGAGAATGGACAACGTCCGGAATTCATATTCCCGGGTGTCGGTGGTCTGGGTTTTGCCGGTGCTTTCGTTCTGCTCATCCATCAGATGGATGGCCCGGTCGAAAATCCATTGGGCTGTGGTGGACAAGTTGCGACCTCCTTTCTAAGATGGGTGGATGGTACCGAAGGAACTGGTGCGCCGCGGCGGGGGCAGGCCCTACTTGACATACCCTGTATACCGCACGCGGATGTCCACCCCCAGTACCGTGGTGGTGGCTGCCACATCGTTGATCTCCAGCACCAGCTTATAAAAGGCGAATTTCTTCACCTTCAGCTTCACCCGCTCGATCTGGGGGTTGCGGTTGGTGATAAACGAAAAATGGCGGAAATCCATGGACGTAAACGTTGCCAGCTGCATGGGCACGTATTTGACCGTATAGGTGCTGCGTTTATCGGTCCGGGCGGTGATATACAGCCGGGCATTGCTGTCGGGCTTGATGCTGACCCACAGAATCGTCGAATACTTCCGGCGAAAATCGGCGTCGAAATCCATGTTGCCGCTCTCCCAGCGGCAGGGGATGGGCTGGCCGTCGTCGCTGCGCTCCTCATAGGTGAAGCTGCACACCCGGCCGTCGCTGAGGCCGAAATACACCGCCGCCCCCGCCCGGACGGCGCAGAACACCGGCAGACCCGTATACCGGTACCACACGTCGCCGCCGCTGTCGTACTGGTACCGGTGGACCAGCGTGGTCCCCGCCGCGTCGTTGAGAAACACATAGTATTCCTGCTCCCGCTCGTCGTCGAAGGTCACCACCTGATAGGGGTCGGCGCTGTGCATGGTCTGGGCCACCCGGTCACTGACGATCTTCGCCCGCCGCTCATCCCGGCCCGTGGAGGTCAACTGCCAGTCGTAGAGGTTCCCGGCGTACATGGTCCGGGGCTCGTTGTAGACGGACCGCACCTGTCCCGGCGCTTCGTTGCCGATCTCCCGGTTGATGGGACTGACGTAAAAGCCCGCCGTCACCGTGCCGTCCTCCAGCGTCGTGGCGCTGTACTGGGTGGAAAAGGCCCCGTCGGGCTTGAAAATCATCAGGTACGAAAACTGTTTCATCATACCGGTGACGGGGGTGTTGCCGCTGTCCACGGCGATCTCATAGAGGTCCGGAAAATACTCCGCCGACGGCTGGCCATCCTCGGTGATGCCGGAATAGATGGTCTTGTTGGTGCCGTCGCCGTAGAGGAACACGCGGGTATCGGTGGAGCCGTTGTACGTCTCGGCAAACCGCATGGCCGTCACCTGCGTGCGGAAACTCGCCTTGGCCGTGTACCAGACCTCCACGTTGTTGACGCCCTTGGCCGGGGCCTTCAAAAAGGTGACGGTCCCCTTGGCCGCGTCCACCGTGTACTGGCCCGCTGCCACCGCCACGCCGTTCTGTTCCACCCGGTCGATGGACGCCAGCTGCTGCTCCGGCAAATGAAACTCCAGGGCCGTGCCGTCGGCGGAAAACCGCACCCGGCGCTTGGCCGTCAGCCGGTTGATGTTTTCCAGCTTGGTACCGCCGCCGGTGGGGGTGGCCGCCGTCACCACCAGCGGAATATACCCCTCCACCGTTTTGGCCGTCCCCGTCCCGTCCCACACCAGATATTCATGGCCGTTGAGGATGTACAGTTTATTGGAAAAGGGCAGAAAGGTCACGGCGCTGTCGGTCAGCGACGCCAGCGCCGTTTTTCCTCCGCCGTCGGTCAGCTGCCACACCTGGCCGTCGGCGGCGGCCAGCATCTGCCGCCGTCCGGCCAGGTCGCCGCTCCACAGTCCCCGGACCGGGCCGGTGAACTTCCACAGGGTCTTCAGCCCCGGCCGGATGCGCAGATGGTACTGAGGCGTTACCCGCCAGTTTTCCATGACGGACGCCTCGCCCAGCTGCAGCTGAGTATCGCCGTCCAGGGATTCATTGACCCCCAGAAACCGCTGGATGGCATAATACCGGGTGTCGCTGCCGGTCTGGATGGTGGCCATACCGTCACCGTCCCTTCCCGGCCAGATTGTACAGGGCCTGGGCCAGCTCCTCCCGGGTCACATGGGAACCGTACCGGCCATCGTTGAGGACGCCGCCGGTTTCACACCAGGCCCGGGCCTGGGCCGACCAATCCGCGGCCGGCGCCGCCGCCCGCTCCCGTTCGTACCGCTCCATCATGGCGGTAAATTCCTCATAGGTCATGGGCTTCTCCCCTTTCCATCCCAATGTCTCCGCCGCGGCGTCGGCCAACGCCGCGACCACTTCGTCATAGCGGCGGTCATAGAGGGCCATGTCGTCGCCGTCGTCCAAAAAGCAGACCTCCAGCAGCACCGCCGGGACCCCCTGCCGCCGGGCGGCGGCAATGACCGCCCAGTTCTGACGCTTTACGCCCCGGTTGGGAAACCCCAGCGGTTCCAGCGCCCCGCACAGCGCCGACGCCAGCGCCGTTTCCGTCTCCGTGGTGGTCACATACGCTTCGACGCCCTTGGGCTTGCCGTCGGCGGCCCCGGCGGCGCAGGCGTTGAAATGCAGCTCCAGCACCGCATCGTATTGGGAAAACTGCGCCGTCTGCGTCAGGCGTCCGGCCTGGTAGTCGCTGTAGGCGTTGCGGTCCTCCGGGTACCGGGCCACGGTGCAGCGGCCGGAAAGGGCCTGCTGCACATCCGCCGCCAGACGGCGGGTTTCGTCGGCCTCCCGCCGCCCGTTCCAGACGGCTCCCGGGTCTCCGGCCCCGTGGCCGGCGATGAGCAGCAGGTTCATACCGCCCCACCTCCCAGACCGTTCCCCGCGCCGTCCACGGCGTCTTTGCCCAGGGCCAGCAGCTTCCGCAGCCATCCGGGAATGGGCGCGCCCATGGCGGCGGCGTTTTCCACAATGCTGCCCAGCTCCGTCAGGGCGTACCACACCAGCACCAGAGGCACCAGCAGCCCCGTCTGGGGCATGGACAGCTCCACCACCGGCAGCTGCCGCACCACCGTGGCCAGCACCGTATCCCCCAGCGCCGCCACCAGGACCACCACCACTTCGCCGGTCTTGTGCCAGATGCCCTCCCGGGCCGTCTGACTGCGCCAGGCGCCGCCCTTGAGGGCGGCGGCGGTGCCGGTGGCATAGTCCAGGGCCATGAGGGCCGCCCAGGCCACCACCAGCCAGCCCAACCAGCCCCAAAAGGCCGAAAACGCGCCGATGACCGTGGCCAGTGCGCCTTTCAGCGCCCGCATCCAATCAAACTCCATCGCTCACCCCTCCTGTTGTTATAATGTTGCCGTCGATCTGATTGTCCGTGCCGCCGTCGTCGGGTCCGTACCCCACCAGGACATTGCCGGACACGATGTTTTCGTTGCCGTCCAGGCGCATGGAAAAGTTGTAGCCGGACTGGTTGGCCTTGACGATATTGCCCACAAAGGTGATGCCGCCGTATTCGCCGATGTTGCCGATGTACACGCCGTAGACCCGGAAATAAGCCGACGCGTCAAACAGATTGTTGGTGGCTACGCTGTGGCTCCCGCAGATGGTGGAGTTCATACCGCGAATCCGATTGCAGAAAATCAGGGCTTCCGCACCGTTGTTGAGCAGACCGCCCTCGCCGACGAAGCATCCGTAGACGGTACACCGCGGCGCGGAGACCACAATGCCGCCCTTTTCGCTGGTCCGGCAAAACCGCACGGAGCAATCCTCCGCCGTGGGGTTGACGCCGAGGGCCGTCAGGGCGAAGTTGCGAAAATCCAAACTTTCCAGTACCACCTCTTTGCCGGAGACCTCCACGCCGCAGGCCATGCCGCCGCTGAATCCCTCGCCGGTGGACAGCCACAGGCCCGACAGGGTACACCGGTCGGCTGTGATGCGAACGAAAAATTTCAATCCCGTGATGTTGTAGGCGGTGAATAGCTTGGTGGCCCCCGGCGTGCCACGGATGGTCACGTCGGATTTGTCCAGAATGAACTGTGCCGACAGATGGTACGACCCGTCCAGCAGCCGGATCTCGCCGCCGCTTTCCGGCAGGGCGGCAATGGCCGCCTGTAGCTCCACCTGGTCGTCCACGCCGTCGCAGAGGTAGTCGCAGTCGGTTGCCGTCCAGCCGTCGGCAGCGGAACCCACCACCAGACGGCACGTTCGCGTGCCGCCCACGGCGGCGGACTGGGCCACATCGGCCCAGTATTTGGCGTTGTCCCGGTCCTCGTCGGGCCGGGTACCGGTGCCGCCCACGGCCCAGGACTGGGCGGACTGGGCCGCGTCGGCAGCGGTGGCGGCGGCGGTGGCCGCCGTCTGTGCCGATGCGGCGGCCTGTTCCCCACCGGTGGAAGCCGCTGCCGCCGATTGACCGGCCGCCGTTTCCGAGGCCGCGGCGGCGGCGGCGCTGGCGGCGGCATTCTGGGCCTGTTTCGTGGACTGGGCCACGATGCCCGTGGTGGAATCCACCCGCTGGGCCTCTGCCGCCGCCCGGGCCGCTTCGGCTTCGGCCCGGGCCGTCTCCGCCGTGATGCGGCCCTGCTCCGCCTCCACCCGGGCCAGTTCCTCTCTGGCCCGGCCCGCCTCCTGGGTCCGGCGGGTGTTTTCGCCCTGAATGCGGCCCGTTTCGCCGGATTGCCGCAGATATTCGGCGTGCTCCCGCTCCGCATCCGCGGTCACGCGGGCCTGCTCCGCCGTCACACGGCCCTGCTCCGCCGTGACACGGGCCTGTTCCGCCGCAACGCGGCCCTGTTCCGCCGTCTTGCGGCTGGTCTCCGTGGCATCCAACCCCACCACCTCGGGAATGAGGGTGTCGTTGAGAAACGACTGGATGGCCTTGCCGCCTTCGTCAAACTTGGCTTTCAGCTCCGCCGCCGTCAGACCGCCCACATCGTTGGGCTGATCGTCCAGGGCGGCGATGATGTCCATGT
This sequence comes from Candidatus Avoscillospira sp. LCP25S3_F1, assembly GCF_052117125.1. Taxonomy (NCBI): domain Bacteria; kingdom Bacillati; phylum Bacillota; class Clostridia; order Eubacteriales; family Oscillospiraceae; genus Candidatus Avoscillospira; species Candidatus Avoscillospira sp. LCP25S3_F1. The sequence goes on from NZ_JBQKJT010000001.1 coordinate 130,102, forward strand.
CCTTGAGGAAGTTGGTGATGATGTTCATATCCTTGGTGAATGGCGTTCCCATCTTATTCCACTACCCCCGTTTCATTGATGGCCCGCTGCAACGCGCCGTAGCCGCCGCCCTCGGGAATGGGCATGGGCTGGTTGGTGTCCAGCACCGGCGACGACGCCGACGCGCCCCGCAGTTTTTCGATCAGTTCCTGTTTTTTGGTGATGTAGCCGTTGGGAATGCGCTCCAGATAGTCCACCAGATCGATCTTGTCCTGGACCAGCAGATTGTCGAGGGTCTGCTGGGTGGCGATTTCCGACCAGTAGGCCGACGCGCCCACATCCAGCTGAATCGACACGGGCGCCTGGGCCAGCTGGGAAAAGTCAAAGGCCCGGTTGAACTGCTGATTGGGCAGCGAAATCCCCAGGGGCATATCCTCGGGCTTGAGATTCATGTTGACCTGCACATGGCGGACGCCGTAATAATTGCGCATATGGTCCATGTAGATGCGCCCCAGCGACTCGATGGATTTGTAAAGATTCTGCTTGGTGATCTCCATGGGGATGTTGCTGGCCCGCTGCAACGCCACGATGGCCGAGGTGTTGGTGGGGTTGACGTTGCCCATGGCCACGTCGGACGCGCCGAGAAAGCTCTGGGTGTAGTCCACGGCCAGTTGGATAAACTGAGCGATCTGGGGCGAAATCTGGGCCGGGTCGATGATCTTTGCCACGGCGTTCATGTCGCCGCCGTTGACGCCGATGGCCGCGCCCACGCGGCTGTCCCAACTGGCAATCCTCGTCTTGTCGTAGACGATTTTCGGGTAGGCGGTGGTCATCAGGGAGATCATGGACATGGCAAACAGCTTGTTGATGAAAATTTGGTTGGGAATCAGGCCGGTAATCATGGCCTGTCCGTGGTAGCAATCCTGGACATAGTCCCAGTTGAGCCAGACGATGGGATAGAGGGTCAAACCGGTGTCGGTGGCCTTTGCCATCTCCACGGACTGGGTGCAGACGTATTTCCAGATGGTGCCGGTTTTCCGGTCCCGGTAGAGGTACGTCAGGACGGTAACCTTGTCGTCGGTCATGGCGTCGTGGGGACTGTGGAAATCCTCATGGTCGGGACCGATGGCTTCCCAGTCGGGACTGCCGTTTTCCTTTGCCAGCCGCTGGGCCTCGTCCACCATCATGCGGCGGCACAGCAGAATGTAGGGCTGGGATTGGACGTCGCGGCTGTTGGGGTTGCCGAAGTGGACGCGGGTGTTTTCCACCACTTCGGTGACGAGTTCGCCTTTGACGTTCTGGCCGTTTTCGATGGTGGGGTCGAACCAGGTATAGAGACAGCCGTCGCCGTCCACCGCGGCGTTGCGCATATACTCCCGCAGGAGTCCCACCAGCTGATTGCGTTCAAAGATGGCGGCAAACTGCTTATTCAGGATGTCGGCCATCTGATCGATGTCCCACAGGTCGAGACGGGAGGTGGACGCCAGGGGCGACGCCTGCATGGCGATGTTGTCGGAGGTGACGGTGGCCACCTGGAAGAGCACCACCCGTTTGAGGAAATTGAACACGGGGGTAGGCAGGCCGTTGGATTCGACGCCCTCCCACTGTTTGCCGATAAAAAAGTTCTCGTTTTTGGTCACGGTGTCGTAAAGGCCCAGTTCGGTGTTGAATTGGAGCCCCCGCTCATAGCACCGGGCCACATGGGAAACGGTGGGCAGTTTGGTCATACGGCGCCGCCCCCTTTCTCAAAGGGGTCATAGGCGAGAATGTTGGCCACCCCCGCGTTGAACCGCTCCATGGCCTGGGCGGCCTGGGGGTTGGGCGGTTCCTGGGGCTGAGACGGTGCGGCAGACTGCCCCTCCAGACGGCCCAAACGCCAGAGGATCAGACAGAGCAGCACCGTTTGTGCCAAGCACAAAATGGTCATGGCAGTTCTCCTTTCTGAGAAAATTAAAAAGCTTTTACTGAATTTTTTCTCGAAAAAATTCTGGGGTCCAGGGGCAAAGCCCCGGTCGCCCGCCGCAGCGGGCGAACCTCCCGCTGGCCGCAGCCAGCGAAACACCCGCGCCGCGCACGGCGCGAAATCCCCTGTCGTCCCAAACCGTCCTCCGCAGAGGACGGAATCCCCGGGGCCGCCGGGGCGGCCCCATGGTTCCCCGCTCCCGCCTGTAGGCGGAGTGCGGGGAACCATCCCAGACGCAGAGTTATTCCTCGTCGGTCTTCTCAGCCACAGACGAGCAGAACTTCTCCCCGTCGATGGCGCAGGCGCGGACCACGTCGCCGCTCTCCACGGTGACGGCGTCGCTGTAGGTCTGGGCGCTGGCGCTGTAGCGGGGGTCGCTGCCGTCGATGGTGTACAGAACCGTACCGGTACCGCTGATGGTGGCCTGATGGCCGCTGATGGAAATGGTGGGAGCGGCGCTGACGGTGCCGTTGGCGGCGGCCACATAGATACCGGCGGCCTTGGAGCCTTTCACAAAGGCGTCGAAGATCACGCGGCCCTCCACCAGATCGCCGGAGATGCCGGGGGGATCGGAGTGGATTTTGTAGTCGTTGAGCTTCATGGGAGAGATGGCGCTGCCCTTGGTGACGATCATGAAATAGACGTCCTTGGGCATGTAGCTGGACGGCACCTTTTTGACGGCCATGCCGTCGAACTCCCCGACGATGCCCCTTGCCAGAGCGTCCCGGCCCAGCTTTTCCACGGTGAGAAATTCGTCGCAGAGCTTGAGCATCTTGTAATAGCCGGCGGTGATGTACAGGGTGCGGCCCTCGGTGGGGGCCAATGCGTCATCCAGGGCCACGGTGCCGTCCATAATCAGGCCCGCGATGGTGGACTTGTCGGGGGCGGCGGCCAGGGCGGTGATGATACCGGCCTTTTTGGCCCAGACGTTCATACGGTAGCGGTCGATATAGGGGGTGACCACCTCGCGGAGCTGCCGCTTGAGGGAGGCCCCGGCCTGTTTGACGTTGAACTGTTCCCGGGCGTTGCCCTTGTCGATGGTGTAGGTGAACGCCTTGTCCTGGGTCATGATGTATTCCTGGAGATTGTCGGTCAGCTCCTGGGGGGTGCCGTAGCGGTTGGCGCCGCTGCGGGTGTAATCGTTGAGGGGCGCGGTGTCCACCTCGTAGACCTTGACGGTGCGCACGCCGGTAAATTCCATGTCCAGGTCCTTGGAGAAGGAAGACTGGGTAAAGGAATCCTTGTAGAACCGCTCCTGAGCGGCGGCGGCGTACTTGGTTGCCAGATTGATGGTGTTGCCCATAGTTGGAATACCTCCTGTTTAAAATCAATGGTTTGCATGGCGGGACGGTGGATGAATCGCCGCATTCGGTATGGGTTTCCCCGGTGCGGTGGATGAACCGTCGTGTTCGGTACGGGTTTCCCCGGTGCGGTGGATGAACCGCCGCACCCCGCCGCAGGCGGGAGCGCCGGTCCATGGCTGCTGCCTTGGCAGCAGCCGGGGATTCCGCCATCTGCGGATGGCGGTTTGGGACGACTGGGAATTTCGCCCGCTGCGGCGGGCGGGTGTTTCGCCCGTTGCGACGGGCGGGTATTTCGCCCCGTGCGCGGGGCGACCGGGGGCGCTGCCCCCTGGACCCCTGCGATTTTTTGAAAAAAATCGAGTAAAACTTTTTTCTTAGTCGCTCAGCAACGCTTCCAAAAACGAATCCCGTCCGGCACGCTGGCCGTCGGTCCGTTGGGACCCAATGGTCGTTTGCCGGTTGCGCTCGTTGTCCTGCTCCGAACGGAGCTGCTCCCGCAGCTGCCGGTTTTCCTGCCGCAGCTGCCGTTCCCGGTGGCCCCGGTAGGCGGACACCAGACTTTTCCCGCCCTGGACCTCCGTCCAGACCTCCGGCGCAATGTCCGTGGCCTTTACGCCGGGAAACTCGTTGACAAACTCCCGCACGTCCCGCCGCATCCGCTCCTGTTGTTCCGCGTCGGCGGCCGGTACCATCTCCGGCCCCTGGTTCTGGATGACTTCTTCCATGCCAACTTCCTCCTTAATAATATAAGTAGCGCAGGTCCGGCGCGCCGCCGTGCATGACCTCGTCATAGTCCGGCGGCGCATCCTCGTCCACCGGTTCCGGCGGCTTCTCCGGCAGCAGCGCCCGACTGGCGGCAAAATACCGCAGCGCGTCGGGCCGGTGGGTGATGTGGTGGGGCTCCGTGGCCGCGTCGGAGGGGTTCCGTTCATCGGCCTGCAACGCCTCCAAATCCTCAATCAGCCCCCGGCAGTCCCGGAAAATCACCAGCCCCGGCTTTCCGTCGCCCCGGACCCGCAGCAGTTCCTTCAGGGCCAGCCAACCGGGGACCCGGCTGTTACCCGCCCGGACCAGCGGCAGGCCGCTCTCGGTGAAAATCTCCGCCATGGTCCGGCCCGTGTCCTTCTGGGTGGACCACAGATCCGGCGGGGCCAACGTCGCTTCGATGCACTCCCCGTCCGGGGTGGATGCCAACGCCAATTCCGCCGCCCGGGAGACAATCAGGCCGCTTTGGGCCACTTCCCGGTAGACATAAAACCGTCCCTGGAAGTCCACCGCCACCCACACGCAGGCGAAGCAGTCCAAACCGTAATCGAACGCCCGGTATTTTCGCCACTCCGGCGGGATGGCAAAGGGGGCCACTGTGTGCAGTCCCCGGGTGAACTCGGAAAAATACTGCCCCGACAGGGCGTTCCAATCGCCGTCCCGATGGGCTTTGCGCACCGATTCCGGCAGATTGTCCAGCATGGCGGCATACCCCGGCGAGGATTTCAACAGGTCGGCGTTATCGGTGAATCGGGCCGGAATAAAGATGTAATCATCGGGGTTTTCCCCCGGTCGGAATCGCCCGTCGATGAACAGCCGTTTCACCCACTGATGGCCCACGCCGCCGGGGTTGCACGTCAGATAGAACCGTTTGGGAATGTCGTTGACGCCCCGGAGACAGCCGCCCATGCCGCGAAATTCGCTTTCGGTGAACTGCGTCGCCTCGTCCATGAAAATCCAGTCAAACTCTTGCCCCTGATATTCGCCCTCTACGGTGGCCCGGTCGTTGGGCAGATGGCCGAATTTGATGGACGAGCCGTTTTGAAACAGCACCATATTACTGCTGCCGTTGTACCGTCCCACCTCCGCCGGAATCAATTTGACCAGCGGTGTGATAAGACTGTTTTCCATATCCCGGTACGTCCGCCGGATGATGAGGATGCGGATACCCGGCCACCGCAGCGCACCGCCTACGGCTTTCGTCCGGACCGCCCAGGACTTTCCGCCCCCTCTGGCCCCACCGTAACAGGTGTACAGCTTCCGGCTTGCAAAAAAACGCCGCTGCGGCTCCGAATTGGGCCGCCCCAAATCCACCTGGACCGGCTGCTGCGGCATCGTATCACCTCCTTGGGGGATTTCGCCCCGTGCGTGGGGATTTCGCTGGCTGCGGCCAGCGACCGGGGCTTTGCCCCTGGACCCCACAATTTTTTTGAAAAAAAATTGAGTAAAAACTTTTAATTTTTGGGGTTTTTATGAGTTTGGTTTGGTGCAATGCCTCAGAATGGATTCAGCGCAGCCCTCGACCCCCTCTTTTACCCGGCCATGGATTCCGTGGGAATCCATGGCCAGAATAAAGTTTTACTCGATTTTTTTCAAAAAATCGCAGGGGTCCGGGGACGGCGTCCCCGGTGGGGTGTGGGGCAGCGCCCCACAAAAACCCCCCTTACCCGAACGCGTCATCGGCGCCGGGCGTAGGGCCGAACACCACCTGCACCACCGGCGCGGCGGCGGCGGTTTCCCGCTTGTCGGTGTAGGATTGTCCATCCCATAACTGTTGTTTGATGAGGAAAACGGACTTGGAACCGTTGGTACCGGACCAGGCCGGGGACGTTTCCAGATGGGCCCGCAAACGGGTGGCCGCCTGCCGCAGCACCGGCCCACAGCCCCCCGCTTCCCCGGCCAGGGTGGTGGCCGTTTCCATGTCCATCCCGATGCAGGCCAGCAAATCACTGGGCCCGCCCCGTTTGGCCGGGTCCGCCTCCAACGACGCGAAATAGTCGTCAATCTTTTGGGCCAGTTCTGTGGCTTTCCATCGGGTCTTTCCTTTGGCCGCCATGCGCTCACCTCCTTTCGCACCGGCCGGTGTGATGGTAGTATAGCATATGATTTTCAACGTTTTCGCGAAAAAGTTTACAAATGTTAACATCAGAGCAGAAAAAAACGCCCTACTATCAAGGGGTTTCGCCCTTGATGTCAAGACGTAAAAAGTTTACAATTGTAAGATTTTTTCCATGGGTTCCGCCATCTGTGACGGTCTGCGGTCAACCCGTACCGCCCTATGTACCAACCTCCGGCGGGGCTGAGGGGCCTTTGGCCCTCTCACCGCAACAATGCGAAGCATGGATTGAGCGCGCTGCCGCACCCATTCAGAGCCACCGCACCAAACCACTAAAAAATAAAGCTCCCCCAAACTTTAAAAGTTTTACTCGATTTTTTTCAAAAAATCGCAGGGGTCCAGGGGGCAGCGCCCCCGGTCGCGCCGCGCACGGCGCGAAACACCCGCCCGTCGCAACGGGCGAAATCCCCGCTGGCCGCAACCGGCGAAATCCCCGCTGGCCGCTTTCTGCTGCCCCTATGTATTATAATCCCAGAATCACCGGTACCAGATCGGCCACGGTGTCCGCGATGGCGACGGCCCCGGCGTCCAGCAGCTCTTCCCGGCTGCCGTAGCCGTAGAGGGCGCCCACGGTGGGAATCCCATGGGCCCTGGCGCCCAGAACGTCGTGCTTCCGGTCGCCCACCATCAGCGCCTTCCCCACCGGGCGGCCCAGCTTTTCCATGGCGTAGGCGATGACGTCGGCCTTGTTGGTGCGGCTTTCGTCCATGGTGCTGCCGGCCACCACCGTAAAGAACTTCCGCAGGTCGAACCGTTCCAGCACCCGCTCCGCGAACACCTCCGGCTTGCTGGTGGCTACGATCAGCGTCGCGCCTGCGTCTTTGAGGGCCTGCAAGGCATCGGGGATGCCCGGATAGAGTTCATTTTCGAGAATGCCCCGGTCCTGGAAGTAGACGCGGAATTCATCGGTCATGGCCCGGGCCTCGGCCTCGTCCACGCCGTAGACGGCCCGGAACTGTTCCAGCAGCGGGGGGCCGATGTAGGAATACAGTTCGGAACGGGGCGGCACCTCCCGGCCTGTCTGCCGGAGGGCGTAGGCGACGGAATTGGTGATGCCCTCGCCGGGGTCGGTCAATGTGCCGTCCAGATCAAAAAAAATCGTGTCAAACATGGTATCAAGTCTCCGTTTCTTCTTTGGGGGGCTGCTGGCCGTCCAGCCAGTCCAGTACCAGGGTGTAAAGGACCGAGGAAATGGGCACCCCCAGCAGTACGCCCATCATACCGCCCATATTGCCGCCGACGATGACGGCCACCAGGACGATGAGGCCCGGCAGACCCACGGACCGGCCCACCACCTTGGGATAGATGACGTTTCCCTCGATGAGCTGGAGCGTCAGGACAAAGACCAGGAACAGCAGCGCCTGGATGGGGCTTTCAATGAGGATCAGCAGACAGCCGATGACCTCGCCGATGATGGGACCGATGACAGGCACCAGCGCCGTCACGGCGATGAGGATGGAAATGATGGTGGCGTTGGGGAACTGGAAAATCTTCATGCCCAAAAAGCAGAGGAACCCCAGAATGGCGGCTTCGGTCAACTGGCCGGTGATAAAGTTGGAAAAGGAATTGTTGGCCACCTTGCAGATGTGGCGGATTTTCCGTGAAACCTTCGGGGGGAAAATGGCGTCGGAGAGCCGGGTCGCCAGTTGGCCCACCCGCTCCTTGCGGGCCAGGATATAGATGGACAGGCAGAAGCTGATGACCAGATTGGTGACGCTGCGAATGACGGAGGTGGTGACGCCTGCGGCGGTTTCCACCAGATTGTCGCCGGGGGTCAGTAGTTCCTTGAGCTTTTCAAAGATCATCTCCCAGTCCAGTTGGATGTTGAAGAGCTGCCGTCCGTTGCGGTCGATGGCGTGCAGCAGGTTCTGGGCCGAATCGAGGTACAGCTCCAGGTTTTGAATCAGGCTGAGGATGGTTTTCTGCAATCCCGGCAGGACCACCCAAACCAGCAGCACCACGGCCCCCAGCATCAGAACGATGGTGGCGCCGAGACTGACCGGCCGCAGCAGCCGCCGGACGGCGGCATGGGGACTGCGGCCCAAAAACGCGAAGACGCGCCGTTCCAGCACCCGCAGCAGCACGTTTAAGACGAACGCAATGCAGAATCCCGCGACCACCGGCGAAAAAATACCGTAGATTTTCCAGAAAGCCCGCCAGGCCAGGGCGAAATTCTGCGCCAGCGTGAAGAGCAGAACACCGAAGGCGATCAACACCAGTATGGCCTTGAACCGCTGTTTATCCATGGACAACCCCTCCCGGCGCATAGAGATTATAGTATAGTATATCCACAATTTTGTCCACCGTCAACGCGGCCGCCGTAAAGAAATCGTGAAGCCGCCGGGGGGCGTTTCGCCCGTTGCGACGGGCGACCGGGGCTTTGCCCCTGGACCCCACGATTTTTTGAAAAAAATCGAGTAAAACTTTTTAATTTTGAAGGTTTTTGTTTATGTGGTTTGGTGCGTCGGGCTGGAAGAACGTGCAGTAAGGTTCTCAACCCATGCTTTGCACGGTTGCGGTGAGCGGGTCAAAGGCCCCGCAGCCCCATTTCGTCCGTCCTGTCCCAAAATTTTTACATTTTTCACACAACACCATAAAACTATGGTATACTAGTAAAACTACACACAAAGGAGCTACGCCATGTTCTTTCACGACAAGCGCAAGCGGGACCTGTTGGGCAAATGGCTCATCGGTGTTGTCGCCGTCTGTATTCTGTTCTATCTTGCCATGGGGAACCTGAACATTCTGGGAAAAAGCGTCCTGTGGGTCGTGAACCTGCTGTTGCCGTTGGTGCTGGGCGCGTTTTTTGCTCTGGTGTTCAATGTGCCCATGGGGTTCATCGAACGCCATCTGTTCCCCCACACCAAACGGGAACGCTTGCAGCGGCTGCGGCGGCCCCTGGCCATTCTGCTGTCGATTCTGCTGGTGTTTGGCATTTTTATCGGTGTGGCGTTTCTGGTCATTCCCCAGCTGGCCGGGGCCATCAAACTGCTGTCCTCCCAGGTATTGGAGAGCATCGACCATCTTTCCCAGCTGGAAACGGAAGCCTTTTGGGCGTCCATTCCCTTTGGCGACACCATTTCCCGCATTGAGATTGATTGGGTCGCCATGCAGAGTAAACTGGAGGCCTGGGCCTTGAACACCGGTTCCAACCTGATGGACGGCGCCCTCAATGCCGCCGGGTCCGTTGCCGGTACCACCGTGGATACGTTCATCGGTCTGGTCTTTGCCATCTATATTCTCGCCAATAAAGAGACCCTCAAACGCCAGGGCAGCCGTCTCATTCACGCCTGGATTCCCCAGCGTGCCGGCAATGGACTGCTTCATGTGGCCACTGTGTGCAGCCGGATTTTCCGGTCCTTTGTGGCCGGACAGGTGACGGAAGCGTTTATTCTCGGCTCCCTCTGTTTTATTGGTATGCTCCTGCTGGGCCTGCCCTACGCCGCCATGATCGGCGCGTTGGTGGGCGTATCGGCGCTGATTCCCATTGTGGGCGCGTTTGTCGGCATGTTTGTGGGCATTTTTATGATTCTCACCGTCAGCCCCCTCAAGGCCCTGATCTTCGCCGTCTTCCTCCTGGTGCTCCAGCAGGTGGAGGGCAATCTGATTTATCCCAAGGTCGTCGGCTCCAAAATGAACCTGCCGGGCCTGTGGGTCCTGGCCGCCATCACCATCGGCGGCGAACTGGCCGGCCCCATCGGTATGCTTTTGGGCGTCCCCGCCTTTTCGGCCCTGTACACCCTCCTGAAAGAAGCCACCGCCGCCCGGGAAACCGCCCTGGCCGCCAAAGAGGAGGACACCCCGGAGGGAACTGCCTAAGGAGATTTCGCTGGCTGCGGCCAGCGGGTGTTTCGCCCGTTGCGACGGGCGGGGGTTTCGCGCCGTGCGCGGCGCGACCGGGGGCGCTGCCCCCTGGACCCCTGCGATTTGGGTTGCCCGCCGCCCGTTGGCAAGTGTGGTCGGCGAGGAATTTTGTGTCAGGGCAAGGTGTGGCTTTGCAGCCATACTGGATGTATGGCAAAAAGCCGCACCGCCGCCATGGCGCAAAAGGCCCGGCGAGCACCGCAGACACACGGGTGGTGGGCAGCCCTCACAAGAAAAAAATCGAGTAAAACTTTTAAATGTTGGGATTTTGAGTTATCTTAGTGGTTTGGTGCGCTGCCACTGAATCCGTGCGGCAGCGCCCTCAATCCATGCTTCGCATTGTTGAGAGGGCCAAAGGCCCCTCAGCCCCGCCGGAAGCGATTCTCCATTGCTATTTCTTCCAGAAACATCTACAGGGGATGGTATCCAGTTAGGATACCATCCCCTGTTTTGCGCTAAAAGAGGGCCGTGTCCCTCAGTCCGTCAAATCTTCTTGAGTTCTTTCAGGCAGCTGGCGCAGACATTCTTGCCCTTGTAGTTGGTGATGCCTCTGGCGTCGTTGCAGAAAATGCAGGAAGGCTCGTACTTGCGCAGTACGATGGCCGAGCCGTCCACATAGATCTCCAGCGAGTCCTTCTCTGCGATGTCCAGGGTACGACGCAGCTCGATGGGCAGCACAATCCGGCCAAGCTCATCGACCTTTCTGACGATTCCGGTAGATTTCATGTTCTTTTCCTCCACGGGGTAAATATATGTCCATCGGGACGTCTCTATTGTACAACGGCTTCCTATATTTGTCAATGCGACAAAATCTCATATTTTTCTAAAAATAACAAAATTTTTTCTTAAGATTGTCATAAGACTTTTTTATTGCGCATAGGGTATTTCATGAGAAATGGAGGGGTTCTCCTTGGCAATGTCGATGATTTGGTTGCTGTTATCGTTGAGTTCCATTGTCTACGCGCTAATTGATAATTGTACGAAAGTCTTAGGGACAGCTGTCCTTGACGGGGCCTCTTCGGCCATTACGCTGTCGTTGTCGCTGGCGGGCAGTCTGTGTCTGTGGAGCGGCCTTTTGAAGGTCATGGAACGCAGCGGCGTCACGGCTTTGCTGTCCCGGCTGCTGCGGCCCGTCCTGGGACGGCTGTTTCCCCAGGCGTCCCGGGACCCGGAGGCGTTGGGCCACATCAGCGCCAATGTGTCGGCCAATCTTCTGGGCCTGGGCAATGCGGCCACTCCCGCCGGTGTGGCCGCCGCCAAACGGATGCGGCAATTGTCCGGTTCCTCCACGGCATCCCATGAGCTGTGCCGGTTTCTGGTGCTGAATACGGCCTCGGTCCAGCTGCTGCCCACCACCGTGGCCGCCATCCGGGCGGCGGCGGGATGCGCGTCGCCCTTTGACATTCTGCCCGCCGTCTGGCTCACGTCCGTCTGTGCTCTGGCGGTGGGTCTGCTGGCGGCGCGGCTGTTCCAACGGCTGGGGAGGGATTGACGGTGCTGGATTTGCTGATTCCCCTGATTATGGTGGCGGTGGCCCTGGCGGGTCTGTCCCGCAAACAGGACGTTTACGGCCTGTTGGTGGAGGGGGGCCGGGACGGTCTGCGGGTGCTGGCATCCATTGTCCCGGCGCTGGTGATGCTGCTGTCGGCCACATCCATGCTGCGGGCGTCGGGGGCCATGGACGCGTTGGCCGCGTTTCTCAGCCCGGCCCTGCGGTATGTGGGCATCCCGCCGGAGGTGGCCCCCCTGCTGCTGGTGCGGCCCATCAGCGGCAGCGCCGCGCTGGCGTTGGGGGCGGACCTCATCGCCGCCTATGGCCCCGATTCCCCCGTAGGCCGGACCGCGGCGATTCTGCTGGGGTCCACGGAGACCACCTTTTACGCCGTGTCGGTGTATTGCGGCGCGGCGGGCATTTCCAAAACGCGGTACGCCATACCGGCGGCGCTGCTGGCCGACTGTACGGGATTTCTGGTGGCATCGTGGTCGGCCCGGTGGCTGTTTTAAGTCCTGTAAACTTTAGGGATATATGATAAATTTTGTTTTTTTACCATTTATTTTCCGATGAACCTTAATTTTACTTTAAACCGGTCGATAGAGAGGATAGTCCCGTCGGACGGGATTACCCATTGTGGAGGAAAAATTGGAGGAGTCTCAACTATGAAACAAAAACTGTTCAAAGCATTTGCTCTGCTGCTGACCCTGATCACCGTCATGAGCCTGGTGGCCTGCGGCGGCGGCGATTCCAAGGATACCGACCTGACCGGCACCACCTGGGCGCTGAGCGGCGGTTCTCAGGGCGACACCACCGTGGACAAGGCCACGCTGGAGACCCTGTTCGGCGGCGAAATGACCTATACCTTTGAAGAAGGCGGTAAGATGACTGCTGCTGCTGCCGGTGTGGAAGTGGAAGGCACCTGGACCCAGGACGGTTCCGAAGTGACCATGGACGTACAGGGCCAGTCCAGCACCATGACCATCGACGGCGATAAGCTGCTGCTGAAGCAGGGTGACATCACCGTGGAGTTCACCAAGAAATAAGTACATCGAACCGCGTCCGACTGGATACCGTGGGACGTCCTGCCAGGAAGGAGGCAGGACGTCCCTTTTTGTATGTTCCTTGCATCCCGGCGGCACCCGCTCCTCCCCACCGCCGCACCGATGCGAACCCGTACCACACATATCCCACCACCCCCCGGCGGGGCTGAGGGGCCTTTGGCCCTCCCACCGCAACAATGCGAAGCATGGATTGAGGGCGTGACCGCACAAATTCGGCGGCACCGCACCAAACCACTAAAATAACACTCCCCCAAAATTAAAAAGTTTTACTCGATTTTTTTCAAAAAATCGCAGGGGTCCAGGGGGCGGCGCCCCCGGTCGCGCCTCGCAAGGCGCGAAACCCTCTCCCCGTCGCAGCTGGCGCTCCCCCCTCCCCGCCGGAGCGGCCGAAAGTCCCCCATTCTTCTTTACACGGCACCGCTTTTTTGGTATGATAAACAATACGATTACAAAAGAGAAAGGAATTTCTTTTTATGGAAAAGTTATTAGATTTGATTTCGGCGACGGTGTCGGGAGCGTTTGCGGCGGCGGGCTATGATGCGGCGTTGGGGCGGGTAACGGTGTCGAACCGGCCGGACCTGTGCCAGTTTCAGTGCAACGGGGCCATGCCGGCGGCGAAGCAGTACCGGAAAGCGCCCATAGCCATTGCCAATGAGGTGGTGGCCCAGCTGCAAGCGGACGGGATGTTCTCCAAGGTGGAAGCGGTCAACCCCGGTTTCATCAACCTGAACCTGTCGGAAACGGCGCTGGCCGATTACGTGGGTCAGATGAAGCAGGACAGCCGGTTCGGCGTACCGCTGGCGGAGCAGCAGAAGACCATTGTCATCGACTACGGCGGACCCAACGTGGCGAAGCCTCTGCACGTGGGCCATCTGCGTTCGGCCATCATCGGCGAGAGCATCAAGCGGATTTACCGGTATTTCGGCCACAAGGTCACGGGCGATATCCATATGGGCGACTGGGGCTTGCAGATGGGCCTGATTATTGCCGAGGTCCAGGAGCGTCACCCGGAGCTGCCCTATTTTGACGACAGCTTTACGGGCGAGTATCCCAAGGAAGCCCCGTTCACCATTTCCGAGCTGGAGGAGATCTACCCTGCCGCCAGCGCCAAATCCAAGGTGGACGAAGCCTTTGCGGAAAAGGCCCATACGGCTACCTACCTGCTGCAAACGGGCAAGCGGGGCTATAAAGCCATGTGGGACCACATTATGGCCGTGTCCGTGGCGGATTTGAAGAAGAACTATGCCAAGCTGAACGTGGAGTTCGACGCGTGGCTGGGCGAGAGCGACGCCCAACCGTTTATCGAGCCCATGCTGGCCGATATCAAGGAAAAGGGCCTGTGCCGGGAGAGCGAGGGCGCGCTGGTTATGGACGTCCAGGAGGAGACGGACACCAAGGAGGTGCCGCCGTGCATTCTGGTGAAGTCCGACGGCGCGACGCTGTACGCCACCACGGACCTGGCAACCCTGGTCCAGCGGGAACGGGATTTCCACCCGGACAAGGTGCTGTATGTGGTGGATAAGCGCCAGAGTTTGCACTTTGAGCAGGTGTTCCGGGCCGCCCGCAAGGCCGGGATTGTGCGTCCGGAAACGGAATTGCAGTTCCTGGGCTTCGGCACCATGAACGGCAAAGATGGAAAACCGTTCAAGACCCGCGAGGGCGGCGTCATGCGTCTGGAGCGGCTGATTCGGGAAGTCACCGAGTTCGTCTACGCCAAGATTCAGGAGAACAACATCGTCGAGGGTGACGCGGCCATGGAGACCGCCGGGAAAATCGCCCTGGCCGCTCTGAAATACGGCGACCTGTCCAACCTTGCCACCAAGGATTATATTTTTGATCTGGATCGGTTCTCGGCCTTTGAGGGCAACACCGGCCCGTATATTCTCTATACGATTGTGCGTATCAAGTCCATCTTGAGCAAGTACCAGGGCGACGTGTCCGCCGCGGCCATTCAGCCCGCCGCCAACGACGCCGCCCGGGACCTGATGCTGGCTCTGACCCGGTTTGCCGACAATCTGATTCTGTGCTGCCGCGACAGCGCCCCCAACATTCTCTGTGCCTATATCTATGAACTGGCCGGTTACGCCAACAAGTTCTATCACGAGACAAAGATTCTCACCGAGGAGGACCCCCAGAAGCAGGCCGGCTATATCGCCCTCATCGATCTGACCCGCGCCGTCCTGGAGCAGTCCATCGACCTGCTGGGCTTCAGCGCACCGGAGAAGATGTAAGTCCGGTGCATGGGGAGTTTCGCCCGTTGCGACGGGCGACCGGGGGCGCCGCCCCCTGGACCCCCGCGATTTTTTGAAAAAAATCGAGTAAAACTTTTATCTGGCCATGGATTCCGCAAGAATCCATGGCCGGGAGTTTATGTTTTATATAATTCATTGATTCTGAGGAGGTATTGTTATGATTCATTCTTCCCATGACGCCGAACAGGCCCATCTGCTTTCCACGGCCCAGGCCATGTGTGCCGCCGCCCGCACGGCTCCCAAAACAAAGGGCCTGGACTATCTGGACACCTGCATCCTGACCGGCGACGATTTGGAATCTCCGGCCGCCAAAATGGAGGAGCTGGCCGACACCCACAATGCCGCATTCCTGCGCCGGGACGCAGGCAACCTCCGCAGCAGCGGCGCAGTGGTCCTCCTCGGTGCCAAAAACGTCCCCCGCGGCATCAATGGGCTATGTCAATACTGCGGCTTCCCCGATTGCGCCGCCGCAGCCGCCGCCGGGGCCGCCTGCGTCTATACGTCCATGGATTTGGGCATTGCCGTCGGCTCCGCTTCGGCCATCGCCGCCGATCACCGGGTGGACAGCCGCGTGATGTTCTCCGCCGGACGGGCCGCCCTGGCCCTGGGCCTGCTCCCCGATTGCTCCATGGCCATCGCCATTCCCCTCAGCGTTTCCGGCAAGTCCCCCTACTTCGACCGGAAGTGACCGCATAGGGATTTCGCCCGCTGCGGCGGGCGACCGGGGCTTTGCCCCTGGACCCCACAATTTTTTTGAAAAAAAATTTGAGTAAAAACTTTTAACTATTGGGATTTTGAGTTTTTTATAGTGGTTTGGTACGATGGTTCTGAAAAAGTGCGGCAGCGCGCTCAATCCATGCTTCGCATTGTTGTGTGATTGGGTCGGAGCCTGTGCATCACCAAAAAACTCCATATAGTATTTTTGGCCATGGAATCCAACGGATTCCATGGCCATTGAAAGTTTTACTCGATTTTTTTCAAAAAATCGCGGGGTGTGGGGCAGCGCCCCACAAAGAAGCCTCACGGCTCCCACACGGTGATCTCATAGGTATTGGTACCGACCGGGACATGTTCAATCTCCACGGCGTAGTCTACAAAGAGACTGCCGCCCTTTTCGGTCATGTCGCTGCGGACCCGCCGGGACGACACGCCCAGCAGCATCGCCCCAAAGCCCATATCGTAGAGGGATTCGGTTTTTTCCCCCTCGATAAAGGTCATGGTGGAATTCAAATCGCCGTCCCGCTGGAGAATGACCCGGTCAGGCTCCACCCGAAAGGTGGTGATAACGCCGTCCAGGCCGGTCATTTCCGATTCCCGATAGGAGACGGTCACCACGCCGTCCTCCGCCGTCAGCGTGCCGTCGGTGGTCAGTTCGATGACCTGGGGTTCCTCGCCGTCGGTGTGCTGGGTGCCGCGAATGGCGATGAGTACATCTTTTGTCATAGTTCCTCTTTTCTTATTCTTCTTCCATAGCCAACTGCAACAGCTGGTCGATGAGGTCGCCGTAGGCGATGCCGCTGGCCTCGAACAGTTTGGGATACATGGAGATGGAGGTAAAGCCCGGCAGGGTGTTGATCTCGTTGAAAATAACCTCCTCGCCGTCGCGGGTCACGAAGAAATCGACCCGGGACAGGCCCCGGCAGCCCAAGGCCTCATAGATGCGGACCGCCGTTTCCCGGACGGTTTCGGAGGCTTCCTCGGAAATCCGGGCGGGGATATAGCAGGTGGACGTATCGGTGATATATTTGGCCTCGTAATCGTAAAACTCCACACCGGCGTCGATTTCGCCGCAGGCGGAAGCGGCGGGGGTCTCGTTGCCCAGGACGGCCACTTCCACTTCCCGGCCGTCGATGAACTCCTCCACGAGGATTTTCTTATCGAAGGCGGCGGCCTTGTCCAGGGCTTCCCGCAGTGCTTCCCGGTTCTTGGCCTTGGACACGCCCACGGAGGAGCCGGTTCCGGCGGGCTTGACAAAGACGGGATACTGGAATTTTGCTTCCACGGCGTCCAGGACCTTGTCGGCGTCCCGCTGAAGCTCCCGGCGGGTCACCAAGTGCCAGGCGGCCTGCCGGACGCCGGCGTGATCGGCCACCAGTTTGGTCAGCGTCTTGTCCATGGCGGTGGCGGAGGCGGCCACCATGGGACCTACACAGGGGATACCGGCCAGCTGCATCAGGCCCTGAATGGAGCCGTCCTCGCCGTTTTCGCCGTGGAGGACGGGGAAGACCACGTCGATGCGCTCGCGCACCACGCAGTCGCCCTCAAAGCTCAAAAGGCCCTGGCCCCGGACGGGGGAAATGGCGGCCCGGCGGTTATCGGGGCAGTCGAGCCAGGTGTTTTTGGGCAGCATGGAGTAGTCTTTGCCGCCGAAATGGACCCAGTCGCCGTCGCGGGTGATGCCCACGGGGAAAATGTTGTATTTCTCCGGGTCCATGTGCCGCAGCACGGACTCGGCAGACCGGAGGGACACCTCATGTTCCGGGGAGACGCCGCCGAACAGTACGCAAACACTGAGTTTTTTCAAGGTTTTATCCTCTTTTCCAGATGAGATGGTCGGGCGATGCCCATTGCATACGCACCGATGCTTTGTATATAATATTCTAAAACGCGCCGATTGACAAGGGTATTTTTCACAAAAGAAATTGTTTTAACAGTGGAAATTCCCCACAGGGCCGTATATAATGGAGAGAGAAAGACCAAAGCGCGAAGGGAGGGCCTGTGCAATGAACATCGAGCTGACAACGAAGGAGTTCCGGCGGCTGCTGGACCTGGTGTACATCGGCAACTGGATCCTCAACTCCACCCGGGGCGACGACCGGTTTACCGACTACGACCAGGTGGAGAGCAAGCTGTTCGGACTGTGCCGCAGCAACGGAATGTCCACGCTGGTGGAGCGGTGGAAGGGAGAGGATATCCCGTCCCGCGCCTTTGCCGACGGCGGCATCCACGAGGCCATCATGGATTATGAGGACACCGTGTTTTTTGAGATTCTGGCGGAGGAACTGGCCCGGCGGGATATGGGCTATGTGGAGGTGTCCTCCGACAATTACGAGGAGCTGGTCAGCCGGATGGATGACTACATCGCGGAATTTGAAGCCCACGGCACCGACCATATCACCATCGAGACGTGACCCGGCCGACAAATTTTCCCCTTGACAAATGCTGTCACAGCAGGGAAAATACTACATGAGGAACACCGCTGTCACCGACGCAGCGGCTTCCATGGAATTCAGAGTTCCACCGTGTATCGCAGAGGACTGCTGTGCCCATCTGACCCTTTCGGATTGAGCACAGCAGTTTTTTACCGATGCGTCCGGGGAGCCGGCCAGCTGTCGGAAGTGTTTTACGGAGGGAACTTCGCACAAAAATGAAAAAAAATGTGGGGTTGATCTGTTATCTTTCGGTGTTTTTCATTGTGGAATTTCTGTTTGGATTTTTCATACTGGAAACCCGGAGTATATTTCTGGATAAAACAGCCCAGACAGGCCAATTTCTGGCCCAGTCCTACGTGGAAAAAATCGACACGCGGCTGGACGATTACGTATTTTCCGTGGAGCTGGCGGGCCAGTATCTGCGGGAGATGGACGCCGCCGGCGTCTCCATCGACGAGATGCAGCAGTGGCTGCGCTCCTACTGTGAAAAAATTGCGGAGAAATTCGGGGATACGGCGCTGGATTTCTATGCCGTCATCGAGGATACCCTGGTGACGGCCAATCCCTGGCCCGGCGACAGCAACTATGCCTATCAGACAAAATCCTGGTATTCTGAAGCGGCCAACGCCGAACCGGGTACCATCGTGTTTTCCGATCTCTATCGGGATGTGGCTACGAAACAGTACGTCTTTACGATTTCCCACTCCTTTGACACCTCCAAAAATGTCGTGGCGCTGGACGTGTATCTCAGCCGGGGCGACTGGATGCGTTTTACGGAACTGCCGCAGGATTACGGTATTTTTCTCTATGATACCCAGGGCGTTCTGGCCTATGCCATGGGACAGACCCAGCTGCTTTCGGACATTCCCCAGTCGGAGTATGAGGCGTTGGAGTGTCCGGCGGACGCCCACGCCATCCAGTACCGGGAGCTGAAGGACGAGAATTACAATCTGTATCTGTGCTGTCTGGACATTGGCTGGAAAATCGTGGTTGCCATTCCCAGTGAAAACCTGGTGTCGTCGGAGCATATGCTTTTGATGGATGTGGGCCTGTGGGCGAACATTCTCAACGTGGCAATCGTGATTATCTTCCTCATCAAGAACGAGCTGAGCAAGAAAAAGCACAACCAGGACGTTCTCACGGGCCTGCTGAACAAGTCGTATTTTACGAAGTGCGTCCGCCGGAAAATCCGCAAGGGAGAGGGCGTGCTGCTGGTCCTGGACCTGGACAATTTCAAGAGCATCAACGACAATTACGGCCACGACAACGGCGATCTGGTCTTGCAGCAGGTGGCGAACCTGCTGGAACGCACGTTCCGCAAGACGGATTATATCGGACGGTTTGGCGGCGATGAATTCATCGTCTATGTGGACAGTGAACTGTCCGATTCCATTTTGGAACGCAAAGCCCAGGACCTGCTCCAGCAGATCGGCAAGCTGTCGCAGCAGTATCCCCTGGGTGCGCTGTCGGTGAGCATCGGCGGATGCCGCAGCGTCCGGGGCGACCGATACGCCGACGTGTTTAAACGGGCCGACGAAGCCTTGTACACCGTCAAGGGCCACGGCAAGAGCGGCTACGCCATGAGCGGCGCTCAGAACTGACGGCACCTGTACGCCGGGGCGCTGCCCCGGACCCCGCGATTTTTTGAAAAAAATCGCGGAGTCCAGAGGCAGGGCCTCTGGTCGCGCCTCGCAAGGCGCGAAACACCCGCCCGTCGCAACGGGCGAAACTCCCGCTGGCCGCAGCCAGCGAAATCCCCCTGAACCGCTTTCTTTACTGTCCCAGCACTTGAATGGTCCAGGTGTTTTCGTAGACGCCGCCGGGGGCCAGGTGGAAGAACGGCTGCTTGGTGGCGAAGTCCTCAACGACGTCCTGGACGGCGGGGAGGGTGGCCCAGGGTTCGATGCAGAGGAAGGGGGCTTCGGTCTTGGGGGTATGCCACAGGCCCAGGAAGGGCATATCGGGGAAGGAGACGACCACGCCGTGGGGGTCCTGCTCGGTGACGAGGGAGACGGAACGGGCCATATCCTTTAAGATAATGGCATCGTTGTCAAAGAGGTCGTGGCGCAGGGGGATGGCGTTGTCCGCGAGGGGGTACGGGGAATCGGTACCGGCCAGATAGGCGGCCGGGGACAGGTCCAGGGACCGGGGATTGCAGGGGGCGCCGAATACCACCTTGTAGTCGGTGAACTGCAAGCCGTCGGCCATGGGGACGCGGAAGCCGGGATGGGCGCCAAGGCCGAAGGGCATCTCTTCCCCGCCCCGGTTTTCCACCCGGAACGTGATGGAAAGGGTGTCGTTTTCCAGGCGGTAGCGGAGCTGATAGGAAAAGGCAAAGGGATAGCTGGTTCTGGTCTCATCGCTGTCGGTAAGCTCCAGTGTTACGGTGTCTTCGGTCTGTTCCACCAGGGTATAGTTGAGATTCCGGGCGAAGCCGTGGGGACCTAATTCATAGGTCTTCCCGTTCCAGGTGTAGGTACCGTTGGTGAGCCGTCCCACATGGGGGAACAGGTTGGTGGCACGGCGGGCCCA
The DNA here is from genome assembly GCF_052117125.1 of Candidatus Avoscillospira sp. LCP25S3_F1. Lineage (NCBI taxonomy): Bacteria > Bacillati > Bacillota > Clostridia > Eubacteriales > Oscillospiraceae > Candidatus Avoscillospira > Candidatus Avoscillospira sp. LCP25S3_F1. Next base: position 150,585 of record NZ_JBQKJT010000001.1, read on the forward strand.
GTAGGCCGGGTCCCCCTGCCAGAGATATTCGACGCCGTCGGCGCCCAGGATGGATTGGAGTTCCGCGCCATGATCGGAAACGCGGACGGTGAGCAGGCGGTTTTTCAGTGTATATTCCATCGATTGTACCTCCATGGGGCCGCAGGCCCGTTATTTGGATGTATCATACCACGTTTTTCCGCCGCATACAATGGTTGACACGGTCCCGGAAAGGCCGTATACTACAAAAAAAGACACAGGAGGGGTCCGGTATGCTTGGTCCTATGGGGTTTCAGATGTTTAACGTGATGTTTACGGTGATGTTTGTCCTCTTCATAGTGGTCTTTGTGGTGATGGTGGGGCGGTCGCTGTTCCGGTGGAACCGGAACAACCATTCCCCGCGCCTGACGGTGGCGGCCACGGTGGTGGCCAAGCGGCAGCATGTGAGCCGCCGGAACAGCGACACACACCGCACGTCCAGCAGCTATTATGTGACGTTCCAGGTGGAGAGCGGCGACCGGATGGAATTCCATGTGGACCCGTCGGAATACGGGATGCTGGTGGAGGGCGACCGGGGACAATTGACGTTCCAGGGGACCCGGTACCTGTCGTTCCAGCGGAAGTAACCGGCAGCTGAAATGAGACAAAAATCTGACAAATGTGCTTTTTTTCCGTTCTAAACAAGAGCGCCCCGGAGGCCCTGAAAACAGGGGCTTCCGGGGCGTTTGGCTTCGGTTGGGCCGGGGCGGGGATGTGGTATCATAAAGGCAGCGCAAAAAAGGAGGTGGCTCCCATGGAAGCCGTACCGATGAAAGAACGTCCCCCCTATCCCCTGCTGACCGCCTCCCACCGGGTGGAGGCGGATTTTTACCAGATGCCCCGGTGGCTGCTGGCGCGGCAGGATTTGAGTTTGGATGCCAAGCTGGTGTATATGCTGCTGTACGACCGGTTCCGGCTGTCGCAGAAAAACGGGTGGGTCAACGAACACAGCGAGGTGTATCTGATATACCCCCGGCAGGAGCTGGCGCAGACGCTGGGCGTACACCGGAAACGGATCACCGCAGCCATGCGGGAATTGGCAGCTGCATCGCTGCTGTGGGAACAAAACGGCGGCTACAGCGTTGCCAACCAAATCTATCTGGCCTGGGGAGAGCCTGTGGATATCTCTGAGGATAACCTGTCAGTTTCCTGTGGAAATTCTCCATTACCCTTCTGAATTTCCGCTGCCATAGGGGACAAAACGGACCATCATCGGGGACGATTTGGCCCGTATATAGGGGACGATTTGGCCCCCTAGTAATAATAAATAAAATATAATAAAAAAACTATAACAGAAAGAAAGAAAAAAAAGAAAGAACTCCACCGCCTTGGACACCGCAAACGCCCCTCCCCCATCTGCCGCCGCACTGGGGCGAATCCGTACCAGCCGCAAAAAAAGAGATACCACCCGATTGGATGGTATCTCTATCGATGACTTCCGCAACAATGCGAAGCATGGATTCAGCGGCTTACCGCACAAATTCAGCGGCAGCGCACCAAATCACTCAAAACTCTAAGCCTTAAAAGTTTTACTCGATTTTTTTCAAAAAATCGCAGGGGTCCAGGGGGCAGCGCCCCCGGTCGCCCGTCGCAACGGGCGAAACCCCTCGCACGTCGCAGCGGGCGAAACTCCCCCTTACAGCACCATGCCCATGCAGCCCTGAACAGCCAGGAACAGCAGCAGGCCGGTGACCACGGGGGCGGCCTTGTTGGACTTGCCGGCGGCGAGGCGGTCGGCGGCGATGGCGTACAGGGCGGTCAGCACCGTAAAGGATACCGCACCGGTGACGGCGAACTTGACCAGCTCCATGCCGCCCAGGAGGCCGGAAAAATAGGGCATGGCGGCGAAGATCACCAGACCGAAGACCGGCACCAGGGGCCAGCAGCGTTCGGCGTTGGGGGCGGCGTAGTGGTCAATGACCAGGGCCACCAGGGACACGGCGCAAATCCACATCAGGTCCAGACCGGGCAGCATGGCCTGGGGCGCAAAAGCGCCGTAGAGCACATGGCCCAGGCAGAACAGAGCGGTGACAATGGCCAGAATCGTAAACAGGCGATAACTTTTCTGCATCCTTACTCAACCTCCCCATTCGGTGGCGCTGGAAGACACGTCCGCGCCGGTGACGAAGGCTTTGGCCGAGTTGACGGCCTTGACCACGGCTTTCGAGGTCACGGTGGCGCCGGTGACGCCGTCCACGTTCTCACCCACGGTCAGCGTTTCCTCGTCCCGCAGGAGCTGGGTCAGGAACGGCACGTCGTTGGCGGCTTTCTGGCCCAGGCCCCAGGTCTCATGCTGGTTCCGGATGACAACGCCGGTCACTTTGCCGTCGTTGCTGACGCCGACGAGCATGGTAATCCCATCCACATAACCGTCGGTGACGGTCTCCACCACATAGCCGTTGTCGGCCTTGTAGACGGCGGAAATGTTTTCATCTTCGCCGCTGTAGGGTTCCACGGTGAAGGTTTCCGAACCGGGCAGCAGCGTCGTGAGGATGGATTTCAAATCGGCCAACCGGTTTGCATTGGTGGCCGGCAGCAATCCGGCGGCCACACCGTAGAGGACAGCGGCCAGGACCACCGTCACCACAACCGGTACAACAATCTTTTTGTTCATTTGGCACCTCCCGGAATGCTGGTAAACCGCCGGGGCGGGGTGATGCGGTCCAACGCCCAGGCCACGGCGTTCATGAGCAGGATGGCGTAGGTGACGCCCTCGGGGAACAGGCCGAAGTACCGGAACACCACGGTCAAAACGCCGCAGCCCACACCGTAGACGATCTGGCCCAGGGGGGTGACGGGAGACGTGGCGTAGTCGGTGGCCATAAAGATGGCGCCCAGCAGCACGCCGCCGCAGAGCAGGTTGTAGGCCATCCACTGGATGGGGTCCTGCCCCTTGTTGAAAATCAGGGTCAGCACGGCCACGGCAGCCAGATAGGCCACGGGAATCCGCAGGGAGATGACCTTGCGGATGACCAGATACGCGCCGCCGATGAGCAGGGCCAGGGCGGACACCTCACCGATGCAGCCGGGCAGGTTGCCGAGGAACGCATCCAGCAGGGACACATTGGGCAGCTCCGGCATGACCATATGGTGCAGGGGCGTGGCGGAGGACACGATATCCACGGACATGGGAGCGCTGCCGATGGACGTACCGGCGGCGGCGAAGCGGGTCATGGCCGCCGGGAACAGGAGCACCAGGAAGGCACGGGCGGCCAGGGCGGGGTTGAAGGTGTTCTGACCGAGGCCGCCGCCGAGGCCCTTGACCACGATCATGGCGAAGAAGCCGCCAACGACAGGCACCCAGTAGGGCACGGACACGGGCAGGGTCAGGGCCAGCAACAGGCCGGTGACGGCGGCGGAGCAGTCCCGGAGGGTGTGGGGCTGACGGCGCACGGCGCACCAGAGGAATTCGGCGATCTTACAGGAGGCGATGGACACCACCATCAGAATCGCAGCACGGAGGCCGAAGAAGTAGATACCGGCCACCACAGCGGGCAGCAGAGCGATGAGCACGTCGGCCATGAGGCGGGACGTGGTACGGCCGCTGTGGATATGGGGCGACGAAGTAACCAGAAGATTCACTTGGCGTTGGCCTCCTTCCAGAGTTTTTTGCCCTCCCGGATGGTCTGCACCAGGGGCAGTTTGCCGGGACAGATGTAGGAGCAGCAGCCGCACTCGATGCAGTCCATGAGGTGGAACTTGTCGATCTGCGGCACCCGGCCCAGCCTGGTATAGCGGTACAGGTACAGGGGCTGCAAGTGCATGGGGCAGACGCCGACGCAGCGGCCGCAGCGGATGCAGACGGGATTGTCGGGCGTTTCGTTGCCGTTTTTCAGGCAGAGAATGGAGTTGGTGCCCTTGAGCACGGGCACGTCGAGGTTGGACTGGGCCCAGCCCATCATGGGGCCGCCGGAGATGACCTTTTTGGTGCCGTCCAGCAGTCCCCCGGCGGCGTGGATGGCGTCGCCGAAGCTGGTGCCGATGGGCACCAGGAAGTTGCGGGGCGACAGGACGCCGTCACCAGTGACGGTGACCACGCGGCGGGTGATGGGAGCGCCCTCATAGACGGCCCGGTAGACGGCGGCGGTGGTGGCCACGTTGAAGACGGCGCAGCCGACGGCAGCGGGCAGACCGCCCGCCGGGACCAGACGGCCGGTGACAGCCTGAATCAGCTGCTTCTCCGCGCCCTGAGGGTAGCGGGTGGGCAGAACCATCAGCTCGATGTTGTCCTCGGGCTTCAGCGTCTCCTTGAGGATGGCGATGGCCTCGGGCTTGTTGTCCTCGATGGCGATGACGGTGCGCTCGGGGGTCAGGGCCCACTGGAGCACCTGGGCGCCGGTGCGGACCTGCTGGGCATAGTGGCAGATCAGGGTATCATCGGCGGTGATGTAGGGCTCGCACTCACAGGCGTTGATGAGAACGCAGTCCACCTTGCCCAAAGCGGAGAACGCCTTGACGTCGGTGGGGAACGTCGCGCCGCCCATGCCGACAATACCGGCCTCGTGGATGATCTTCAAAATGTCGTTGGGCTGGAGGTCTTTGTGGTCCATGTAGCGCATCATCGTCTCGTCCAGGGTGTCGAGATAGTCGTTCTCGATGACGACGGAGAGGATGTCGCGGCCGGAGGTATGGGGCCGAGGCTCCACGGCCAGGACGCGGCCGGAAACGGAAGCATGGATGGGGGCGCAGACGCCGGAGCCGTCGCCGATCTTCTGGCCCAGTTTGACGGTGTCGCCCACCTGCACCAGGGGGGTACAGGCCGCACCGATGTGCTGCACCATGGGCAGCACCACCTGTTGGGGATGGAGCTCCGGCAGGTCGCCGCCCCTGGACAGGGATTTGTTGCCTTTGGGATGAATACCACCCCAAAACTTACTCATAACATTCACCTCTTATTTTGGGTGACGCAGTCCAATTGTCACCCTAGCTCTCAAACGATGGTGCGTACTGGACCATGGTGATGCACCGCGTCTCGTCCACCGCCGCAACAATGCGAAGCATGGATTCAGAGCCTTACCGCACCACTTCTGTGGCACCGCACCAAACCAAAATTTCTAAAAACTCCAAACAGATAAAAGTTTTACTCGATTTTTTTCTTGTGGGGGCTACCCTCCGCCCGTGTGTCTGCGGTGCTCGCCGGGCCTTTTCCGCTATGGCAGCGGTGCGGCTTCTTGCCATACATACAGTATGGCTGCGAATCCACACCTTGCCCTAACGGAAAATTCCTCGGTGAGCACTCTTGCCAACGGACGGCGGGCAGCCCAAAATCGCGGGGTCCAGGGGGCAGCGCCCCCGGTCGCCCGTCGCAACGGGCGAAACCTCCCCCTATGTCCGCACCATGGCCTGGAAGCCGGGGCTGTACAAAAGCGTCCCGTCCTGGGTCATCCAGAGGGCTTCGGCGTCGAACTGGTCCAGGAGTTTTTGTCCGTCCTCCTGGGACAGGGTGAACAGGGCCGTGGAGAGGCCGTCGGCCAGGCCGGAATCCACGCCGACAATGGAGACGGACCGCCATTGGGTGGCCGGATAGAGGGTGTCGGGGTCGATGATGTGGTGATAGCGTTTACCGTCCACCAGATAATACCGCTGGTAGTCGCCGCTGGTGACCACGGAGGAATCCTCCACATAGAGGGTATGGAGGAAGTCGCCGCCGTCGGGGTTTTCGATGCCCACGACCCAGGGGGAGCCGTCGGGCTTGGGGCCGGTGGCCCGGACGTTGCCGCCGACGGAAATCAGCATTCCCGAGGGCGCCGTTTCGCAGACCCGCTCCACGGCGTAGCCCTTGGCAATGGCTCCCACGTCCAGGGACATCTCCGGGTCGCTGAGATAGACGGTCCCGGCTTCCTCGTCAATGACCACGTTGGACCAGTCGGTGTGGCGGGCCGCTTCTTCCAGGGCGGCCTGGTCCGGCAGAACGGCGTTGGCCGGGTCGTCGATGCCCGCTTCTCTTGCGTCGTGCCACAGAGCCAGGACGCTGCCCATGGCCACATTGACCCGTCCACCGGTCTCCTCGTACAGTTCCCGGGAAAACTCCAGCATGTCGAGAATCTTACCATCCACTTCCACCGGCGCGACACCGGCGTTATCGTTGACGGTCTTTAAATTATTTATGCCGTCGTAGTCGTTGTAGATGTCGTAGAGCTGGTGGTACTCCAACAGGCCGTCGTGAATCTGCTGGGCCTGGGCCGTGAACGCTTCTTCACTGTCGGCGTAGCCCACCATGGTGGTCACCGTGTCAAAGAGGGTCAGGAACGACGCCTCGTAACGCTGGGGCTCCCCCTGCCCTGCCGGTGCGGCGGCACAGCCGCACAGGAGGGCACAGAGGACCAGAACGGAACCCAGCCGTTTCATTTACTGTGCCGCCTTGGCAACGACGGACTGGAAGCCGCCGATGGAGATGGAGCAGGAGGCGGCCAGATCGGCATCGGCAGCGCCGCCGGTCTCGGAGACGGCAATGCCGGTGACTTCGTCGGCGGTCTTACCGACGGTGTAGGCAGCGAAAGCGGCAGCCTGCTCGTTCCACTCCTTGCCGATGGCGCTGGCCTTGCTCATGCCGTAGTCGGTACCCAGGGTGTTCTTGGAGGCCACGGAGCCGCTCAGGTCGGTGGTAACGGTACCGGTCTGGTCAAACTCCACCTTGGGCTGGATGCCGTCGATGACGCAGGAGGTGATGACGCCGCCGTTGGTGGTGACAGCGGAAATGGTGGTGGACACGGCCACCGCGCCCAGGGCGTCGGCGGTGGCGGAGGTGGTGTCGCCGAGGGAGGGCTCCTGGGCGATGGTCAGCACGTCGCCGGCCTGTGCGCCCAGATCGACGGCATTGTTGTAGGCCTGCTCAATGAGGCTGATGTAGCCGCCGATGGAGATGGTCACAGAGGAAGCCAGATCGGCGTCGGTGGGCTTGGTGGACTCGTCCACCGCGATGCCCTTGACCTCGTCGAGGGTCTTGCCTTCCACATAGTCGGCCAGGGCCTGCGCCTGTTCGTTCCACTCCTTGCCGATGCCGCTGGCCTTGACCATGCCGTAATCGGCGCCCAGCTCATTCTTGGACTGGACCGGGGCGGTCAGATCGGAGGTAACGGTGCCGGTGGCGTCGAAGTTCACCTTGATCTGGATGGCGTCGATGGCGCAGGCGTCGATGACGCCCGCTTCGTTGACGGTGACGGCGACAACGCTGATATCCGCCTGACCCAGGCCGTCCTCGCCGTCGGCGGCGGACTTGGATTTGCTGATGGAGCCGGTGACGGCCAGGCCGGTCTTCACGGCTCCGGCGGCGGAACCGGTGTCCACTTCGCTGTCGTTGGTTTCGGTGGTGGTCTCGGTGTCGGTGTTGTCGGTGACCTCAGTGGTGGTGTTCTCCGTGTCTTCGGCCAGCAGTTCGGCATCGGAGACGTGGACCACGGCGGTGCTGCCGCAGCCGGACAGGATGCCGGTCAGCATGGCACAAGCCAAGGTCAGGGCAAAAAATTTTTTCATGTCTTCTCCTCCTGGAAAGTTTAGTCTATTCCAAACGCGGTTTTCCCGCATCTTTGGCGAATTTGTTTAATATCCTGTACTCCCATTGCAGAAATAGGGTTATTTATCGTGGTGCAGGGCGGCATATGCCTTCGGTGGGGCACGGAGGTTTTTCCCCTACGAACCATATGGGCAGTCCGTGCGGTGTTATGTACGTTCACATCGCGCCGGGACGAAACCATCCCATCGAACATCCTTCCGGCGGGGCTGAGGGGCCTTGGCCCTCCCACCGCAACAATGCGAAGCATGGATTGAGCGCGTTACCGCGCCCATTCTGAGGCACCGCACCAAATCAAAATAACAATCCAAACTATAAAAGTTTTACTCGATTTTTTTCAAAAAATCGCAGGGGTCCAGGGGGCAGCGCCCCCGGTCGCTGGCCGCAGCCAGCGAAATCCCCGCCCGTCGCAACGGGCGAACTCCCCCTTTACCCGCTCCCCTGCCGCAGCCGCAGTCCCGTGCCCAGGAGTCCCCGGAAGCCGTAAACGGCGACGGTGCCGGTGATGGCGCCGGTCACCAGGGAGACCAGCAGCAGAAAGGGCAGATAGGCCCAGACGTAGGACGAGCCGAGGACCAGGGCGGCCACGGAGAGCTGGCCGATGTTGTGGGCGGCGGCGCCGGCCATGGAGACGCCGTACAGGGAGAGGGCGCGGCAGCGTTGCAGGGCGGCCATGACCAGCAGGGCCAGGAGCCCGCCGCCGATGGAAAAGAGGAACGCCGTCACGCCGGTGGAGAACAGGGACCCCAGGGCGCAGCGCAGAACGAGAATCATCCCGGCTTCCCGGACCGTCAGGAAATAGAGTGCAAAGACGGTGACGAGATTGGCCAGTCCCAGCTTGACGCCGGGCAGGGGGACGAGCAATTGCAGGGGGAAAAACCGTTCCATATAGGAAAGGGCCAGGGCCAGGGCCGTAAGGATGGCCCCCATGGTGAGACGTTTGGTGTGTTGCACGGCATCCCCTCCCCTAGCGGCTGACGCCGTCAATGTCGGGTTCCGCGCTGCCGCCGGTGAGACGGACTTCCACGCCGTTGGGCAGACACACGATGGTCTGGCCGGTGTAGGAGATCCAACCGGTGTGGACACAGTCCTGGGTGGGGCAGTCGGAATGGGTGACGGCGACCTTGCCGAACTCGACGGTGACGGTGTTGGTGTAATCGCCGGAGACGTCAAAGGTCACCTGGGACATGGCGGGGACCGTTTTGACCAGGGCGCCGTTCTGCCAGACCTCCACGGTGGCCGGTTCCACGGCGGCATTGCGCAGGAAGGACAGCAGAGACGCCCCGGCCAGCAGCAGCACACAGAGGATCACCAACCCGTCGGCGGGCCGAAAACGCAGAATGGGGGACGATGCCATGGAAGCCTCCTTAGTATCGATAGAAACATATCAATATGTCCATAGGAAAGAGTACCAGTCCCGATGGCGTTTGTCAAGATGGTGTCGAAAATTTCCATATTGCGCCGATGGGAAATCCGATGGCAAGCAATGAAAAAGCGCCGCCTCCTGTGGAGACGGCGCTGGAAAAAAAACCGCAGGAAGAATCAGGCCTCGACAACCTCAAGGATTTCCATGGGACATGCCTTGGCGCAGATGCCGCAGGCGATGCACTTGGAAGCGGGCTGATCGGCGACCTTGACCAACACATGGAAGGGACATGCCTCGGCGCACTTACCGCACTGGGTGCAGAGCTTTTTGTTGATGGTGTAAACGCCCTTGGCGTTCTGGGTGATGGCGCCGTACTCGCAGGCCTTGGCGCACTTGCCGCACTGGACGCAGACCATGGGCTTGGCGGCGCCGTTCTTAGCGACGATCTGGATGCAGGACTTATCGGGATGGAATTCCTTGTAGAACGCGTTGGAGCAGGCCTGGACGCAAGCCAGGCAGGCCATACATTCGCTACCCTTTTTGACTGTCAGCTTTTTCATATGTAAAGTACCCCTTTATTTGTGTGTTTGCGTTTTTGTTCAGCGATATCATTATACTGTTTTCCGGTAAAAGAATCAACAGTGATTTTCTCAAAAAATGGTGGGGCAATTTGGCGGAAATCGCCACAACTGGTAGGGATTTGCATAGTGACGGGAGGAAAAACGGCACATACTACGTCTGGAGATACGAGATTTACCACAAGGAGGAATTTTCGATGAAACAGACGGTAACCATGATTATGGCGCTTTTGTTGGCGGCGGGGCTGACGGCCTGCGGCAACAGCGTATCCCAGATGGTGGACAAGGCGGAGGACGAGGTAACGGAGTACCGTGGGAACGTATCGACCACCCATGACGGCCGGGTGAACGGGACCAATCCGTCCAAGGAGACGGACCGGAGCGACCGGACCGACCGGACGGGCCGGGAGCCGGTGCGGCCCATGCCCCGGACCCAGACACCGAACACGGATTCCATGGGCGCGGGGATGCGGTAAAAAAGGCGGGGGCCAGCCCCCGCCTTTTTGTTCTTTTGCCGCAACCGGCAGATTGTTCAACGCCTGATGACCGGTTGGGGCATTTCGCCCCGTGCGCGGGGCGGGTATTTCGCGCCGTGCGCGGCGCGACCGGGGCTTTGCCCCTGGACCCCAGAATTTTTTCGAGAAAAAATTCAGTAAAAGCTTTATACTGTTATCAATGCGGGTTCCAGGTCCCGGTTTAAATCCATATTAAAATCCATCAACCACAGGGTCTTCCCTGCCCCGGCCACGGTACCGGCCTCCGTCATGCCGTTTCGGCGGTAAAACCGGACGGCCCCCGGATTTTCCGGCGACACCGCCAGCTCCAAATGGGTTCTGCCCAACCGCCGGTAAAAGCTGACGGCCTGACCGATCAGTTGGACGCCCAATCCCAACCGCCGGTACTCCGGCAGCAGATAGAGAAACGGGATATACCCCACGCGCCGCTCCGCGCCCCGGTTCAGATCCAATTGCAGCAGACCCGCCGGTTCGTCGCCCAGCATGGCCTGACAGATGGCCCACGGTTCTCCGGCGGCGCGGCCCACGGCGTCGGCGTAATACGCCGTTCCGTCATGGAAGCTGCCCGGCCCGTAGATGCCCTCCCAGGCTTCCCGGCGGCACTGGACATACCACTGGGGATCGTTGCCCAGGGGCCGGAACCAAAGATTCCGGTCCCGCCGGACCCGGTCCTTTCTCCACCAATTCTGTTTGGCGAAGGTGGATAAATTTTCCGGTACATGGCTGTTGTCGTTGCGGTAAATCTCCCGATACCGGCCACCGTCGTATTCCAGCAGGGTGACGCCGGTGTTGTCACAGTGGCCCGCCTCCTGTCCGGGGAACAGGCCCTCCAGCATAGCCCGAATGACGCAGCCATGGGTGAAAATGGCCACCGTTTTTCCGTCGTGCCACTGGGCCACCCGCTCCAGCGTATCCAGGAACCGCCGCTGATAAACGAGAAAATCCTCCGCCCCGTCCACGTGCCACTCCCGGGGCCGGTGGCTGAAGGCCGTCAGCTGGTCCCGCTGCTCCCGTTCCAGCAGGCCGAAGGGCAAATCCTCCCAGGGGCCAAGATAGACCTCCCGGAATCCCGGTTCCAGCCGCAGGGGCAAATCCCTCGGTTCGTAGACGGCCCGGGCCGTGACCCGGGTCCGCACCAGATCACTGCTGTAGCAAACGTCGATGGGTTCGCCCTGGAAGCGCCGTTCCAGCGCGGCAATCTGTTTCAATCCGTCGTGGGTGACGTTGCTGTTATAGTGGCCGTGGATGCGGCGGAACAGATTGCCCTCGGCCTCGGCGTGGCGGATGATATAGAGTTTTGTCATGTCACATCACCTTCACATGGCGGGCCAGCTCGTCCCGCAGCCGTTCTCCGGCCAGCTGGAGCGCGCCCGCCGGGTCGGTCGGATGGCGTTCCCAGGCGTCCAGAAGACCGGACGTAATTTCCATGACGGCCCCATGGCCGTACTTGTCAAAGAGCCGGGTCATATCCTTAAAGGAGGAGCCGTGGACCGTGCGGCCGGGAATCAGGAAGAACAGCCGTTCATAGCGGCGGCGCAGTTCGGCGGCGGCGTCGGCGCTGCGGGGGCACAGGGCCACGCCGACGCGGGAGAACCCGGAGCCATCCTCCATCCCCACGCTCCAGCGGACGGCCAGATCGGCCATGGCCGTGTGAACGACCCGGTCGCCGGAGATCAGGTCCTGGACCTCCCGGGCCGATTTATCGGCGGTGCGGGCCTGGACAAAAATGCTTTTGTTGAGGGTTTTACAGTGGGCCAGGTAGGGTTTGACGCCGTCGCTGCCGGTGTACCCGCCGATGGACAGGCCATGGATGGGCCAAGGCTGTTCCCACGGTTCATTCTGAGCGCTCAAGGGGCCGAAATAGGTGGCAGCCGACAGTTCCGCCGCCGCCGGATGGTCGGAGCGGCCCGTCTCCAACAGGACATAATACCCCAGGGATTGGGCGTAGGCGCACAGGTCACGGACCACATCGAGGCCGCGGCTGCCCAGCCGTTCAAACCAGACGGGATGGAATTTCACCGCCGGGATGGAATCGGCCAACGCATCCAAAATCGTTCTGCCCCAGGATTCGTAAGCCGCCGCCAGATCGGCGACGGAGCCGCCGCTCCAGACCGACGGCGGCAGGAGGGCCGGGGTCAGATCGAGACTGACCAAGGCCGGGGTTCGTTTTTCACAAATTTTCCGCTGTAACAGTTCCATGGACATACAAACCCACCGTTCTTTCTTTCAGATAGCAGTATCATATCATAGAAATGTGCGTCTGCCTAGGGTGACGTGACTGGGGGAAATTGCATGGGTGAGAGGGGGCAAAGTGGGATATGCTATGGTCGGAGAGGAGGTTGAATGTTATGGAGATGAAAGGACTTGCCGCCGCTGTAGGCGCAGGGATGCTGGCTGGTGCGGCCGTGATGATGATGGTACCCAAGCGGTCGGCCATGTATCAGGCCGCCGACGACGCTGCGCATACCATCAAGCGCAAGGTATCGGACGTCGTGGACGACATGATGCACTGAGCATCAGAGGGCGGGCGGCAGGAGCCGCCCGCCCGGCCCCGGACTTACATCGCACCCAAAAGAAAAAAGTTTTACTCGATTTTTTTCAAAAAATCGCGGAGTCCAGAGGCAGCGCCTCTGGTCGCCCGTCGCAACGGGCGAAACTCCCGCCCGCCGCAGCGGGCGAAATCCCCGCGCCGCGCACGGCGCGAAACACCCCATCGTCCCAAACCGCCATCCGCAGATGGCGGAATCCCCGGGGCCGTCATGGACGGCCCCATGGTCCGCCGCTCCCGCCATAGGCGGGGTGCGGCGGACCATCATCCAGCGTACCCACCGCCCCCGCAGCCGGTTCGTGACACAGTATGCACCTGGTAAGGGACGAACTGCCCTACGTGGTTCGTGGTGCGAGTATGTCATCGAACGCGGTACGACATAAGGCCGCCGTCCACCACCCGCTGACGGGGTGGGGACGGCGGCCTTCGGCTTTGCCGGGAGTTGCGCCATCTGCGGATGGCGCTATGGACGATTGAGGAGTTCGCCCGCTGCGGCGGGCGGGAATTTCGCTGGCTGCGGCCAGCGGGAGTTTCGCCCCGTGCGCGGGGCGACCGGGGCTTTGCCCCTGGACCCCACGATTTTTTGAAAAAAATCGAGTAAAACTTTTATTGTTTTGCTCTATTGCAACAAATCGGCGACGATTCCACAGAATGCGGCCACGCCGGTGACCAGATCGCCCTCATCAAAATCAAAATTCCTTCCATGGAACGGTCCGGCGCAGGGCGACAGCGTATGGAACATCAATCCCTGTCCCCCGTGTTCCTGAACCGCGTTCACCATATACGCAAAATCCTCACTGGCCCCGGCCTTTTCCCCAGACAGGACCCGCAATCCCAGCTTGTCCCGGCAAACGCTCTCGGCCCGTTTCACCAATTCCGGATGGCTCCGGAGGGACGGCGATGCCCCCATGGGCGTGATCTCCCAGCCGCACCCGTGCATTTCCGCCGCCGCCTGAAGGATTCGCCGGGCGTATCGTTCCATCTCCTCGTTGATTTCCGTCGTAGCACCCCGGACTTCCAGTTCCATCGCCGCCCGGTCACAGATGACATTCCGGCCCGTGCCTGCGTGGAGGGTCCCCACATTGATGCGCGTCTCCCCCTGGCTGCTGCGGGGGATGGCGTGGAGGTTCAGTACCGCCGTGGCCGCCGCCAGCAGCGCGTTGCGCCCCTGCTCCGGCACCATGGCCGCATGGGCCGCCTTGCCCGTAAAGGTCACGTCCAGTTTGGTCGTAGCCAGCGTTCCCTCCTCGGTGAAAGAGACCTGAGAAACGCCGTCGGACCGCTGGCCCATATGGGTTGCAATCACATAGTCCACATCGTCCAGCAGGCCCCGGTCCACCATTGATTTGGCGCCCCGGACCCCCTCCTCGGCCGGTTGGAACAACAGTTTAATCTTGCCGTGGAGCTGGTCCCGTAGATTCATCAGGACCTCCGCCACCGCCAAGCCCATGGCCGTGTGGCCGTCGTGGCCGCAGGCGTGCATGACGCCCTCATTGCCGGAGCGGAACCCCTCCGCCGCCGGACGGTGGGACAATTCCGCCGCCTCCACCACGCCCAATGCGTCCATATCGAATCGCAGCGCCACCACCGGCCCATCGCCGCAGTCCAGCACCCCCATGACGCCGGTGAAGCCGCCCCGCAGGCGGGGGGCAAATTCCGGGTCGGCCCCCTGGGCCATGGCCCGCTGGTACGCATCATCCAGCCGCTGCACTGTGGGCAGCCCCATACGGCTGGCATCCCGGCAAACCTCCCGTCCCAGGAAAACCGCATAGCCCAGCTGGGTCAACCGCCGGGCCACCAGGGACGCGGTGCGGATTTCGCACCAACCGCCCTCTGCATGGGCATGGAAATCGCGGCGTGTCTCCCGGAGCTGCGGCCCCAACGCGTTCGCCTGCTGCCAAATGGATTCATAGATGGACATGCGATACCCCTCCAAAAAAGTCGATATTGAAAAAGCAGGCAACCGAAGTTGCCTGCCATGCGATTCAACAGAAACAGGTGGGGTGACGCTTCCCACATCTCCCGACCCTGAACCGGGGGCGACAGCCACCCGTTCCGTCCTCTGCTTCTGCGGTATACATCTGAAATTTTGCACGGCTATAGCAAAAAGCACCCCGACTGCATTTGCAATCGGGGTGCTGGTACGGTAGGAGGGACTCGAACCCCCGACCTACTGATTCGTAGTGCAGAAAAACTCCTGTATTATCAACGCTTTCCGGGTTTTAGTGTGTAGACTGGTGTGTATTGCCCGAAAAATACGAATTGAGTTTTTCCGCTACCGATTCTCTCCTCGAGTTGCGAATATGTGTATAAATTTGCTGTGTAACCGAAATATCGGAGTGCCCCAGCAAAACCTTGGCTTGCTGCACATCAATACCGGCCTCATAGAGGATGGTCGCATACCCATGGCGCAGCACATGGGCCGTCAGTGTGTTTCGATGGGCCTTGTAGGTGTAAGCCCGTCCGTTCTTGTCTGTTCGCTGTTCTGGCCGCCAGTCAGAGAACCCGGCGTCTTTGCAGTAGTGCCGCCAGTGTCGTTCGTATGTCTTGCTGCTCATTGGCTGGCCGTTCTCCTGGGGGAACAACAATTCATCGTCCCGCAGCTTTGGCAGGACCCGCTCCAGATCATCCAGCAGCGGCACCTCCCGCGTACCGGCTTCCGTCTTGGGCGTCTTGATGTACGGCACACCATGGCTATAGGCCACCGACCGCCGAATGTGGATCACCTTCCGTTTCCGGTCAATGTCGGCGCCGGTAATCGCCAGGGCCTCCCCTTTCCGGCAGCCGGTATACAGCAGGAAAAACGCGAACAGTCCAAAATAGGCCCCCACGTTGTCCCGGATACGCTGTATGGCGTCATCCTCCGGGGCCTCCCTCGTTTTCCGGGGCAAGCCCTTGGGGGTCCGCACGGCCTTGGCCGGGTTCTGCCGGGTGTATCCGTGGACAATGGCATAATCCATTACCATTCCAAATAAATATTTCTGGATTTTAACCGTGTGTGCAGATAGGCCCTTGGATTTCAGGTCCAGCAGCACGGCCTCTATATCCTCGCCGCTGACCTCGTCAATGGGGACCTCCCCCACGGCGTCCTTGGCCCGCTGGATAGCGCTGTTATAGCTGGATTGGGTACCGGGTCCGATGGTCTTATAGTGCTCTTCCTGCCATTCGTCGCAAACCGTGGAAAACGTTCGTACCGGGTTCTGCGCCGCTTCGATCTTGCGCCACACCTCGTCCGGGTCCTTGGACCGGAACGCCCTCCGCTTCCCGTCAATCGTCAGGATTTTTTCATATACGCCGTTGGGCCGCAGATATAACCCGTCGGTATTCTTTTTTCTGGGCATGCGGCCACCTCCTGTGTTAAATAGAAAGCCGGGAGCATCTCAATTAAGACACTCCCGGCTTATCTTGGACTTTGGAAGGGCGGCGTATCCTTCATCTCAGGTTCCCCGAAGGGAGTGTCGGGAGCCATTTCCGACCTCAAAGACCAAGCAATATATATGCTCCTTGTGTCTTGATTATACACAGTAAACAAAAAAATGTCAACAGTTGTTTACGTCAGTTATCAATTCGTTTCAATCTTCCGCTGTTGATTCGGTTTCTCAGCTTTGCCTCTGTGATTTCAAACACACTGGCAACAAACAGGTAGTTCTCGTCTAAATCCAGTTTGATGCAAACCATCACGTTCTGGTGCAGCACTTTCACCAGTTCAATACTGTTCTTCTCTTTTGGATGTTTCCCAATGTAATCCGGATTCTGGATGATGGCCGGTATGTCGTTCAAATGCTCATTTTCACCGGCGTGCCGTTTCTGAATGTGCTTTGCCAGGCCATGAGACTGGTAGATAGCACCGCAAGGGAGCGCCTGCCCTGTCATCTGATTGAACAATTCTATGTATTCGCCAACACGAAATAGTTTCTCTGTCTGCATTTACGTCAGCCGTTCTCCCTTCTCATAGATTCAGTGCCTTTCTGGGCATGCGGCCACCTCCTGTGATTTTCGCAAACTAAACAATCGTCTGTTGATATTTACAAACATTTGTTCTATTATATATTATAAGTGCAAGGACACTGAAAGGAGGAATCACCAATGAAACCCGATGAATTTACCATGAAAGAGCGGCAGCGCATGATGGAGAACGCAAAAAAGCACCCACTGTTTGGGAGTGAAACGTGTTCCACCATCGAAGAATTGGCGTCCCACTATGGTCGGGTCATTTCCCCGGCCTATGAAGATCGGATGAGAAGTTATCTTTCTCTTCCTCCGGCAGTGCGGGAGTGATCGGTTCCCTTGTGTTCATGTCTGGGTGATGCATAAACATTAGCATCAAATCTCTGCGGCACAGGTCACACGGCATACTCCCGTTCATATTTTCACATCCGTTACACTCTGGAAACCAGCCCTGGGGAACTTTTCTCAAAATCACCTGCATTGGTTCGATTTTGAAATTGTCCCCGGGGCAGTATACGTTAAAGTTGATAATTTTTAACGATTCCATGCCAATTTCCCCCTTCCTTGGCATACCGGCCACCCCCCTGCATCGTAGCTCTATGATTTATCAGGAACCCACCTGTATGCACGTCGGAACCCCTTGTCCTCAGCTTCTTTAATAGTTGAGGCATAGAAAGCGCCTGGTTTCCCACAAATAGAAACGCGATCATATTGCTGATCGAACGGCAAATGATAGATTTTCTCACCATTCTTTGCAATATTGCACTTAATCATCGGGTAGTCTTTATATGGAAGATTCTCAACCAATTTAACATCTAAATACTCTGCGCATCTTCTTGCGACATCCGAAAGTGTTGTAGTTGTAATAAATACAGCCTTAAAATCCTTCCCCTTTTCTTCGCTGGCCAACAGAACCATGGTTGCATAGAGTTGAAAAATATGTTTTTCATGAATTATTTTTTCTTTGCCCCATCTTTTACACTGAATTACCAGAACTTGTTTATCTTTTCTGGCAATAAGATCCCGCCCCATATCTTCCAGTCCTTTTATGGCCCCGTTGTAGAGAACTCTATATCCGTCTGTTTCCAGTAAAAAACCGATGTACCGTTCATATCCAATGCCAACTCCACGATTGTTTTTTCTTTTCTCTTTGTACCTATCCAATGCGCGCTGGAATTTCTCAACTTTTGGGAGATTGGCATATTCTTCTGGTGATAAATACTCCCGATATTTCTCATATCGCTCAGAGTCATCCGCTTCATCACTCTGATTTAGGTATGAATATGCTTCTCTAGGCGGTATTTGTTTGAATTCTTCCAGCCAAGGAAATACAGATTCATAATAGTTTAGTTGATACTGTAGTTGTTTATTTTCGTAAAGGAGTTCGCGTTTTTCTTTTGCAATCCTTTTAACTTCCTCCGACGCTTTGATAGCTGGATTTTTTTTATTCCTAAGAATCTGATATGTTCGCCTGTTTTCGGAATATTCAAAATCTGCAATGATCTTTGCCAACCAAGGGTAGTTTTGCGATTCAGAATGAAGGATTCTGCTCACATCAGAATCACATTTTATTTTATAGTTATTTTTTTCTTCTTCACAATCATTTTTTATTTTATTAACTGCTTGCCTAGCGTATTCAATAGAATTCCTTTTCGCTTCATCAATTGCAGTATACAGCCATCGGTCACACTCTGTTCTGTACTCCGCGTTCTGTTTTGATATTTCCTCATCTGCCCAAGCCCTTAATTCTTCCTTGTACTCCTTGCACATTTCTTCTACTGTTTTTTTCTTCTTTTGCTTTACATAATCAGATATGCGCTTCTTTATATCATCATAGATAACGTAAAAAAACATATAAAGCGGCCATCCGAACACAAGGATTATAAGGAAAATTACAAGTATTACTTCACCGATCATACGACACCATCCCCCTGTTGGTGTAGCGGTCACCTTCCCTATTTTGTGGTACTTTCTTTAGACCTCTCAGCGCGTTGTTTTTTCTCAAAATAAACAAACCAAATATCTAGTCCGACGCTTAAAACCCAAAACCATATAATAGGCAAATCAGATTGTGTAAATACAACATATGCAGTTACGCTGGCTAGAATAATCATCCATGCACATCTAAAATATCCAATAAATATTGGAGCATCGTCCTTGCATATAAACATAAACAAACAGTTACAAGCAATAGCTGATATCAATGCTGCCGCAGTCGGCGCAGCACCTCCTAAACCAATAAATGCTGGAATAAATGGAACAAAAGAGTTTAAAAAGTTTGTTCCATCGTATGCTATAATAACAATTACAAAGAAAATTACAGTAGATAGTATCGTTGCAAGAAATGTTCTTATGGTTAATGTCATTGTTTTTTTCATTTTGTCACACCCTCAAACAATATCTCTTTCATTGTCCCATAAATAGGACTTCTCCTTAATTTCTCTGAAATCTCCATTTCGACCATTTCTGCCGGGATATTTCATGCAAATTTCCATCTTGCCATTATAGAACAAATGTTCAATAATAAAAACACCACCGGGGAAACCCGAACACGGCATGAGGTGATAAGCATGGAATCTGATCAAGTGGTAATGGAAATTATGGAAATTCTCAGAAGAATGCCAGAAACGCAGCGGCTCATTTATTTGAATCGCCTGCGCGCTGTCGCAGGTACGCCAACTCCCGCGCCAATTCATCCTCTGATAAAGAACGAAGCAGTTGAATAGCCTCGGATTCCCACCCGTCAGCGTCATCGCTGGCGGGTTTTTCTGTGTTTGCCGTATCTTCCCAGCCCATGATCTCCGCCGGTGATACATGCAATATTTCTGCAAGTTTAGCTATCTTCCCGTGTCTGATAGATTTAATGTTTCCACTTTCCCATCGCTGAACCGTGGCTTCCGCCACACCCATCTGTTCGGCAATTTGGGCCAAGGTAAGGCCAAGGTCTGCCCGTCTCCTTTTTAATGTTTCTGATAGAGAACCCATAGCAACACCTCCTATGCTGTCAATATACCACGGTTTCAAACATCATGCAACGTACAACTTTCGTTTTGTAAAAAAACTTACGCAGAACGTATTGACGTTTGACGTAAGTTATGCTACTATACTTTCGTAATACGAAAGGTTGGAGGTGATTTGATGATGCATGTAGACGTCCCAAGAGTGCGCGGCAAGATGGCTGAACACGGTTTTACCATTACATCTATGGCCAATGCCCTAAATATTGCCAGAAACACCCTCGCATCTTATTTGCAAACACCCGAAAAGATGCCCTATGGCGTTGTGGCCAATATGGCAAATTTGCTGTGCAACAGTCATGCGGAAGCAGAGGATATTTTTTTTGCCCCGAACTTACGTAAAACGAAAGATTCTGATTGATCGGAGGTCATTAAAAATGAGCAATCTAAAGATTTTCCAGAGCGACGAGTTCGGCTCCATCCGGACTGTGTCTATCGACGGACAGCCATACTTTATTGGCAGTGACGTTGCCAATGTCTTGGGATATACCAATCCCAGAAAGGCTATTTCGGACCACGTTGATGATGAAGATAAGGGGGTAACGAAATGTGACACCCTTGGCGGTCATCAAAATATGACCATCATCAATGAGAGCGGCCTGTATTCCCTGGTCCTGTCCAGCAAGCTCCCGAGCGCCAAACGCTTTAAGCGCTGGGTTACGTCGGAGGTGCTGCCGGCCATCCGGCAGACCGGCGGCTACATCCCCACCGCGCCGGGTATGTCGGACATGGAGATTCTCTCCCGCGCTGTCATCATCGGCCAGCGCACCATTGAGCAGCAGAAGCAGCAGCTGGAAGCCCAGGCGCCCAAGGTCCTGTTTGCCGACAGCGTCGCCGCGTCGGATAACACCATCCTAATCAACGACCTTGCCAAACTGCTGCACCAGAATGGCGTGGATATCGGAGGAACCCGCCTGTTCCAGTGGATGCGGGAAAACGGCTATCTGATCCGCCGCAAGGGCACCGATTACAACATGCCCACCCAGCGCAGCATGGAACTTGGTTTGTTCCGGATCAAGGAAACCACCCACGCCCATTCTGACGGCCATATCAGCATCAGCCGCACCCCCAAGGTGACCGGCAAAGGCCAGCAGTATTTCGTGGAGAAGTTCCTGGGCCGCGCCCCGGCAGAGCGGAAGGCGTGACGATGTTCAAATTCCTTGCTCACAGAATCCGTTGGTTTCCCATCCACTGGAAATTGGTCCGTCGCGGCCCCTTAACCATTCGCTATGAGATCGACGGAAAACGGTACGCCGCCTTTGTGATCTTCCGCCTGTGCAAGCCGCCCAAGACCACGCGATTTGAGGTCGTGGACGAGGTAGACCCTCGCCACAACCCCATTCCGTGGAGAACGAATCCTTCTAACATTTCACCCAGACCGACGGAGCCCCGCAAGTCGGGCAGTCAGGGAGCTCTTCCCCGTCATCCGTAATCATTGCAATGTACGGCTCGTCTCCGTCGCAGAGCGCACAGACATAGTATCCGTACGGCACCGCGTCACCGGTTCTGTACTCAAACATACCTTCCAGCTCTTCAATTTTTCTCATAAGGAACACCTCTTGTCATTAGATTTCCCGAAATATCCGGGGGTGTTGGCACACTCCAACGATATCACTAAAGAAACTAATGTGCAACTATTGTGTTCCCATTATTAACAATCTCAAAGGTGGTGATTGCATGGAGGAACGGTATACCTGTCAGCAGGTCGCAGACCTGTACCACGTCAAGATCAGAACCGTGTGGAAGTGGATTCGAGAAAAACGTCTTTCTGGCATAAAGCTGGGGAAAACGTACGTCATCCGCAAGGAAGACCTGGAGCGTTTTGAATCTGATCGGCTTACGGTTCCATATAGTCAAAATTCTAAAATGGAGGAGTGATGACCCATGCAAGCAGACGATGGAATTAAGGCCCGCTGCATTGAACTGGCCCAACACGCCGTTGGTCTGGGACAAAAACGGCCCTATACCAGACATGGAAAACAATTTTACAGACCCTACAGGAACTACTTTACCACGTTGCTGCCCTGTGAGCCGTGGGATCTGATGGTGTATGCCGAATACGCCGAAATGCGGGAATACATCCGGGATGGCCGCCGCGCCGCCACATTCTGGCTGACCCGGGCGGGCCTGGACTGGCTGGGCGAACAGTTGGGAATGCACATCTATGACGCGAGACATTGAAAGGAGGCCCACACCATGAACACCAAAAACGCCGAGACCTACCGCCGCAATGTGGAGTGGATCAAAGCAGTTTACCCGAACAAGGAACTTCTGACCATTAAGGACGTGGCCCAGTTCTTGGGCCGCAGCAATAATTTTTGTGCCCGGACCTATCCCTTTCGGAATCGTATGATTTCCGTTGCCACCCTTGCCAGTTATCTCACGGCCTGACGCCGTATCAAATCGAAGGAGGAACCGCCCAATGAACCCCGATACCTACCTGGAAGCCATTACCGCCCGCCGTTACTCTGTGGCCCTTGCGCAGCGGGAAGCCGATGCCGCCGCCCGCCGGGAAGAAATCGCCCGGCAGATTGACCGCCGCTATCCCCAGGTGGCCGCCCGCCGTGCCGTTGCCGCAGCCGGGTATACCCTGTTTGTTCTGCTGGCCGTACTGTGCGTCTTTGCCCTGGCCGCCGGGAACTTTCTGGCCCTGACCGTCAGCGCCATTCTGTCCGTCTCCGGCATTGCGCTGGCAAATTGCATGGTCTATGAGATTGACACTCTGGAGCGTGGCGATCATGGGGCTTGACCGCCGCACCCGCGTCAAGGCCCGGCTGCTGCAAATGGGCTACACCCAAGCAGAACTGGCCGACGCCATCGGCTATTCCCGGAGCCGGATTGCCGCCGTGCTCAACGGTGCCCGTGACGGACGGAACCTTCTGTCCGTCATGGAAAAAACATTGAACCAATGGGAGGATGAAACAAAGTGCAGGAAGAAATGATCCGCTTAGTACAAGCCCCCGTAATTGAGGAACAGCTACAAAAGGTTAAGGCCGCTGTGACGGCCCGTGTCGATGCGGTGTCCAACATGGCCTGTACAGTTCAGACCGTTACGGATGTGAAAAAGGCCCGTGCCGATCTCAATAAAGAACTCGAGGCATTGGAGGAAAAGCGTAAAGAAATCAAAGCTAAATGCCTAGAACCCTACAATAAGATGGAAGCCGCCTATAAGGAGTGCGTCGCAACTCCCATACGGGATGGACTGGCCAAAATGGATAAAAAAATCCAGGAAGTAGAGGGGGCGCTGAAAGCCGCCTGTGAGCAGCGTCTCCGTGCCTACTTTGCGGAACTCTGCCAGCGGGAGCGCCTTGGCTGGCTGCAATACCACCGCGCCGGTATTACCGTGGATTTGACCAGTGCTAAACAGAAGACGCCCCAGAAACTCATGGACCGTCTGTCGGAGTTTGTGGCCCGCGTTGCGACTGAGCGTGACGCCATCAATCGGCTGCCAGACGCCGACGAAATCATGGTGGAGTTTCAGAAAACGCTTTCCATGGCTTCCGCAGTGGAGACGGTGCGCCGCCGCCATGAGGAAATGGCGCGAGTGCGGCAGGCCTCCCAGCAGAATGCCGCCGCAGAAGCCGCAGAGAGCGCCGCTGTGGCCCGCGTAGAAGCCGCCGCCCCCGTTGTCGTGGAGCGCCCGGAGCCGGTGCAGACGCCCACAGCGCCACCCGTGCAGTCTGAAAAGCTGCTGCCCTGCACGTTCACCGTCACCGCGACAAAATCCAAGCTGATAAAGCTGAGAAATTTTTTGAAGCAGGAGGAAATCCACTATGTCTGCAAATGAAGTCGCCAATCGGCCTACCTTTTCCGCTGCCATTTCTACAAAAGGATATCAGAAGCTGATCAACAACACCATCAAGGACCCCGCACGGGCCCAGCGCTTTGTGGCCGCCATTACGTCCGCCGTGGCTGTCAACCCGACCCTCCAGACGTGCGACCCGTCCACCATTCTCAGCGCTGCCCTGCTGGGAGAATCCCTGAACCTGTCCCCCTCTCCCCAGCTGGGCCAGTATTATTTAGTCCCCTACTGGAATAAGCGGAAGGGATGCAATGACGCCCAGTTTCAGCTGGGCTACAAGGGATACGTCCAGCTGGCCCTTCGTTCCGGCTCCTATAAGCGGCTGAATGTTCTTGCGATCAAAGATGGGGAATTGAAGCGGTTCGACCCTCTGACGGAGGATGTGGTTGTGGAGCTGATCACCGACGAGATCGAACGGGAAAAGACCCCTACCATTGGCTATCTCGCCCCAGAAAGTGAGTTTTGCCGACTATGAAGCCGGCAACTACCCCAAGCAGGACGAATGGTTGTATTCCTCCCATTGGTACAAGGACTTTGACGCCATGGCCTTTAAGACCATGCTGCGGCAACTGATCTCCAAGTGGGGCATTATGTCCGTTGATTTGCAGACGGCCATGGAGCAGGACGACTTTATGACGGAATCCGACTATCTGACGGCCCAGGACGCCCCGGCCCCCGTACCGGCCATCGAGACGCCGGACGCCGCACCGGAACCCGCACCGGAATCTCCGGACGCCGCCCCCGTGGAATCTGTGAACCTGGATGACCTGGTGGACGACGATGCAGTTTGAGATTTTATCCACCGGTAGCAAAGGGAATGCCGTCCTGATCGGCAACCACCGAGAAATCCTCGTGGATTGCGGCGTTCCCATAGCAAAACTGGAGCCCTACGCCGACAAACTGAAACTGGTGCTGCTGACCCACATTCACGGCGACCACTTCAACAAATCGACGGTGAAAGCCCTGGCCCGCCGTCGCCCTACCCTGCGGTTTGCCTGCTGGGCCTTCCTGGTGGAGGCCCTGCTGGGGGCCGGGGTGGACAAGCGGAACATTGACGTCTGCACCGAGGAAAGCGCGTTTTATTATCCCTCCCTGTCCGCCATGGTGTATACATTTCCACTTGTGCATGACGTGGAGAATCTGGCCTATCTGGTGAAGATCGGGCGGGAACAGCTTTTTTACGCCACCGACACCGGCACTCTGGACCATATCGCAGCCCCTGGTTGTGACCTCTACATGATAGAGGCCAACCACACCAAGGAAGAGCTGGAGGCCCGGAAAAAGGCCAAGCAGGCCGCTGGACAATATGCCTATGAATCCAGGGCCGCCGCCACCCATTTGTCCCAGGAGCAGGCCATGGACTGGCTGTATCGCAATATGACCCCCAACAGCAAATACATTTTCTTGCACCAGCATGAAGAAAAGGAGGCTACACCTTGAGCCTGAATACCATTATTCTCATGGGCCGTCTGACCCGCGACCCGGAATTACGACGGGGCGCCACCGGCACCGCGATTTGTGGGTTTTCCATTGCCGTTGACCGGGACTATAAGGCAGACAACGGCGAGCGGCAGACGGATTTTATTGATATTGTCACGTTCAAAAATACGGCGGAGTTCGTCTCCAAATACTTCGCGAAAGGCCGAATGGCCGTGGTACATGGGCGTCTCCAAATCCGCGATTGGCAGGACAAGGAGGGCAACAGACGCCGCAGTGCGGAGGTGGTGGCCCAGTCGGTTTATTTTGGCGATTCCAAGCGGCCCGACGATGGACCGGAGCGGTTCAGCGGCGACCCCATTCCCTCCCCTGTCTATCCTGGCATCCCCGGATATGAAGCACCCGCCGCATACTCTCCCGGTGATTTTTCTGTTACCGAGGAAGAGGACAGCGAATTGCCGTTCTGAAAGGAGGTGCCGCTGTGGCAAAGCGGTACTACTGGCTGAAACTCCAGGAGGACTTTTTCGCCTCCCCCCGCATTAAGAAACTGCGTCGTATTGCCGGGGGCGATACCTTTACCATTATCTATCTGAAACTGCAACTTTTGTCCGTCAAAAGCGGCGGTCTTTTGGTCCATGAGGGCATTGAAAGCAAATTCTCTGACGAGTTGGCCCTACGTCTCGACGAGGACGCGGACAATGTAGCGGTTACGCTGAATTTCCTGCTTGCCAACGGACTTATGGAGCAATCGGACGAGGACAAGTACATTCTCCCCCAGGCCGTGCAGAGCATTGGCAGCGAGGGGGAAAGCGCTGCCCGAATGCGGGCGCTTCGTGCCAGACCGTCACAATGTGACGCGATTGTGATTGGTGGTGACAAAAAAGTGACTACAGATATAGATAGAGATAAAGAGATAGATATAGAGAAAGATACTACTCTACATACTGCTGCTGTAACTACGCGAGCGCCCGCGCGAGAGGAAAGCGCCGCCGCAGCCGCCGCCGTGATCGCCATGTATCATGCGAAATTGGGCCGTGCCCCAAGCGAGGACTGCGCCCAGGAGCTTGTGCATTTTCTTTCCACAATGGACGCCGCCTGCATCGAGCGCGCAATCAATATCGCCATCGACGCCGGTGCGCCGCGCTGGAATTACATTCGGTCCATTTTACAGGACAAACAGAAAAAGGGCGTCCGCTGCCTTGCCGACTGGGACCGGCTTATTGCAAACGCCACCCATCAGCAGCCGCCCCCGCCTCAGACCGGCCGGCGGCCACCGGCGGGCAGCGCCGGGATGGTCCCGCTGGGAGAGTTGGAACAGCAGGCATTGGATCGGATGTTGTCTCACAAATCATAGATAGGACGTGAGAAAATGGAGTTACTTACACACTTGTCCCTATTTTCTGGAATCGGTGGAATGGACTTAGCCGCAGAAATGGCAGGGTTTCAAACGGTTGGTCAATGCGAATTTGCGGATTTTCCGCACTCAATTTTAGAGCGACATTGGCCCAATGTTCCGAGGTGGAGAGATGTTAGAGAACTTACAGGAGAATCTTTTCGAGAAAAATCAAACGGATGCACGCCAACTGTCGTATCAGGGGGATTTCCATGCCAACCCCATAGCCTTGCGGGAAAACGTCTGGCATCTGATGATGAGCGCGATTTATGGAGTGAACTCCTTAGGGTATTTTGCGAAACTCACGCAAGATGGCTTGTGGGAGAAAATGTACCAGGGCTTCTCTCAAGTGAAAATGGAAGGTTTTTTGGACGAATACTCCGGGACTTGGCCGAAATCGGGTGTTCTGCATGGTGGTATTGTTTCCCAGCCCATTCTTGCGGAGCTAAACACATCGGAGAACGGGTTTGCATTGTGGCCACGACCCATAGCGAGCGACGGCGAAGTGTGGAGAAAATGCAGCCAATCGAACCCGATGAAAAGTATCCGAAAATGCTGGGGAACTGGGAAGCAAGACAGAACAATTTATTACCATATCCAAAACGGATTGAACCCAAACCAGGCCGCAGAATTAAACGGAATGATGATGGGCTTCCCAGAGGGATGGACAGACTGAAAGCGTATGGAAACGCTGTCAATCCATATCAGTTTTACCCTATTTTCAAATCAATATTTGATATAGAAATGAGGCTCAAAATTTTATGTCAAACCTGAAATCCATTGAATCTTACAATCTGTCCCAGCAACTGCGGGAGCAGTACCAAATGGCCCCACGGGCAGGCTGGGACCAGTCCGGGAAGCGTGGAAGGGACAACCACACAATTCTGGTCAACCGCGCACAAGTCCTGGACCTGACCGACCGGCTGAGAAGCGAAGCCAATATAGCATCTGTCTACACGTTTGAGCGGTTGAACCTTGTCAACGTACTGGAGCAGTTGGCCCGGGGAGAACATGACGCGGTCATTTGCCCGGAATGTCACCGCACCTACCAAACCGGATGGATGAACGGCCAGTGCGTTTACTGTCAGTGCCGCAAGGGCGCGTCAGACTTCGTACAAAAGCTTCTGGTGGAATCCGATGGGTAGAATGTCACGGGAGAAGGGAAAGCGCGGGGAACGGGAGTGGGCGGCCCTCTGCCGGGCGCACGGATACGGAGACGCCCGCCGCACTTCCCAGTATTGCGGCAACACCGGTGACGCGTCGGACGTTGTCGGGCTCCCCGGCATCCACCAGGAAGTAAAGCGGGTGGAACGTCTGGAATTATACTCCGCGCTCAAACAGGCCGCCAGAGACGCACAGGAAGCCGGAAACGGTGCCATTCCCATCGTGGCCCACCGGCGCAACAAAGAAAACTGGGTGGTCATCATGGACGCCGAGGACTTTTTCAAACTGTACGGCGCATGGCTGGAGGACTTGCACCATGGATGATATCCCCGAACGCCCATTGGAGCCGCCGGAGGTCCCCGTCCGCTGCTACTGCGAGTTATGCGGTCATGAAATATACATAACCGATCTTGTGACCTTTGACAGCAGCGGGCGGCCCTGCCACCTGTCCTGTGCCGGAGAAATTTTTGGAGGTGATCCAGATTAAGACGTACACCGTTTTTGACCGGTTGACCGGCAAACTGCTGGTCACCGGAACAGCGAAGCATTGCGCCGCAAAACTCGATATGCAGTATAAAAGTTTTCTGACCATGGCATGTCGCAGCGTCAAAAAAAAGACAAGATACCAAATTGACGTTTGCGAGGATATGGCAGCACCGACGCAGGAAGCCATTGCCAATTGGAACCGCGCAATCTATATCCCGAACCAAGAAAGGAAGTCGGGGCCTTACCCGTGCCGCCGGTGCCCCCGCCGCTCTCTCTGTGATGCCATGGACGCCCGCTGCAAAGACTGGGACGCATGGTATGCCGCCGCCTACGATGGAGCCGCCAAGCGGATTTCCAGCGCCGAGAGAAGCGAGGGCGACGCATGAGCCTGGACAACGTAACCCGCGCACAAATCGCCATTGCCATGCGGAACGGCCAGGAATTGGAATTGCAGTGCGGCAATATTTGTCTCCTGGTCTCGTCTGGCGGTGGCCCGTGGGGCCAAGAAATGATCTGTGGCGCGGTGGTTTCATTCCCCGGCGGACTTTGCCGGAAGTGGTGCAGGAGTGTTGCAGAGTTGGAGGAGTTTCTGGAAGGAAAGGATGAACGACATGAAAAATGAAGAAGCGATTGCTTTTTTGGAACAGTATATAGGCCCCGAAGTGTACACGGAAAAGTGCATTTCTGCTCATGCAATGGGGATATCTGCGTTAAAACAAAACAGGCTTATTAACGCAGAAAAAATGGAGCCGCTGACACCGGAGCAGTTGCGGGAGATGGACGGAAAGCCGGTGTGGGTTAAGATGAAAACTATCCATGAGTTGACCGGATGGGCAATCGTCCACATGGATTATCAAATGGATGCAATCCGTCTGTGGGAAAAAGGAGGAAATTGGCTTCGGTTCAATTCGGATGAAATGGATGTTTACGCCTACTCGACCGCCCACATTGACCGGGAGGCGTGGACGGCTGAATGGGTAAAGCACGATGGATATACCGAGTGCAGCAAATGTGAACATTGGTACGATTCCCCGGAAAACGAGGATGAAGGAGACCGCCCAGTGTTCTGCCCATCCTGTGGCCGCGCCGTGACGCCGGAAGCGTGGGACGAGCTGGAAAAGCGGATGGGGGTGATGGGGGTTAATGGAAAATGGATTCCAAACACGGACGAATTTACGCCGAAGAAGCGTTGCACAAACTGTGGATACAACAAGCCTATTGCAGCAGGAGAGTGTTTGCGGGAAGAACCAGAAAAATACTGCCCCAACTGCGGCGCGAAGATGGAGGAATGAGCGTGAAGCGGTTAACGACAGATGATAAAAATTCCATTGTGTTTTCCTTTAACACATTTTATGCGAAGGACAGAGAAATTTGGATAAGAGGCGGAGGACCAGCGCCGGATTATCAAGATGTGACACTTGTACAGTGGATTCGATCGGCTGCATCAAAGCACGGACTTGCCATAACTGCCGATGACCCGGAATGCCTGGGAGACGAAATGTACGATGCGCTCCAGGACGGAGACGAGACTGTAGAAGGTATTCTGGCTCTTATGCATCTTGCCGCGGTGCAAGCCACAGAAATGCGAGAAAGATTGAAACCCATTGAGGACATTTTGGGCGACGACTACGACCTTTACCGTCTGCGTGAGCTGATCGAGGCAGACCGGGAAGGGCGGTGCGTGGTGCTGCCGTGTAATATCAATGACCCGGTTTGGGTGACTATGGCATACGGGAAGCGATACAACCCTCCGATAGAAGGGCACGTCCAAAGATTTATTTTGCATGATGACGGAATTGTGTATCTCGAAGCAATTATATGGATGGATATTAGTGATGGGAAAAAAGAATACGGGTACAGCACAAACAGCTTTGGAAAGGTCGTATTCCTCACCCGTGAAGCCGCAGAAGCCGCGCTGCAAAAGGGGGCAGATTGATGGAATCCGCAAAGGGTAAAATCTGCCCCATGACCGGGGCCACCTGTACCGAAACCGTCTGTGCATGGTGGTGTGGTTGGGCCAAAGATTGTGCCGTTCCGCTACTGGCCGGTATGGTTGCCGACAGTGAGATTTGCCGGAATGTATTTGATGAGGTGCAAGAATGTTCTGGACAATCGTAATCCTGATCTTGGCGATTATGCTGTATCTCTCCTACCGGCTGGAAAAATCCCATCCGAAACTGGCAACCATTGCCATGTCTATCGCGCTGGCCGCAGCCGCCTTTTACATCTTAGGGATGTCCATTACAGTATATTCGCCCAAAACATACCGATGCCCCGTCTGTTCTTCAGAACTACAGATGGAAACCACTACATAGGAGGTGCGGGACATGCAACACCGCGACCAGACATACCGCTGCCGGAAGTGTGCATACTCCGGGAAATACGACGGTACCAACATCTGCTGTATGTACTGGGAAATCATGGACCGGAAGCGGCCCTGCCCGCCGGGGGACGATTGCACAGAGTTTAAACAAAGAACCGTCCGTCATCGGAAAGTACCACAAAGAGTATAGAAACTGCCCCCGGGAGCCATGCCATAGGCCCCGGGGGCGTTCCTGTCAATCCCATTTCTTTTTTGCCTGCGAGTAAAACCGGTCTGCCCTATATTGGTCTCCCAGTTCCTGGTACAGTGCGTCGATGGCCTCGGCCTTTGTATCCTCCCCGCTCATAATGCGGTACAGCTTCAAAAACTCGTCCATGTCATATTGGCTGCTGCCCCAGTTGTCCCACACGGTTTTCTGTTTGTCGGTCATTGTATCATAATTATACGATTTCTGATAATCGGCCTGGAACATAGCGGCGTTGTATTCCTTTGGAGATAGGTCCAGCCCGTCAAGGTACTCAATAAATGCTTTCTTTTGGTCTGCACTCTCTTGATACTGATTTTCTATGCTGTCTGCCTTGGAAATAATGTCCACGATCTCGTCCACAGTCAACCCGGACTGGCCCATGGCTCCGCTGTACGGGTTCTTCGCTGCCCTGGTGTTGCTGTTCTTGCTGGACCACAGGGCGGCGGCGGTGTCTTTGTCGGCAATCCCCGCCTTTTCGATTGCCATAATCGCCGTTGCGGAATCGGAAACCTGATTCTCTGTGTCCTCTTTGTCCATGACGCTGTATATCGCATCAAAGGCAGCGTAGTTTTCCAGACCGACACCTCTGTCGGCAGTCTGCATGGCCTTTGACGGAGTGTACTCCAGCCCCATAGATTGCAAAAGTTCCTGCTTTGCCACTTCCGCCGCCAGTTCTTTGGCGTTCACCATAAACTGTTCCTGCTCTTTTGGCGTCATGTTCTGCAATGCCCCGGAGTTATAGGCGGCTTCCAGAATGGAGCGCCGCGTCTGTCCGTAGGTGATCTGCCGGTCGTTGTACTGCTCCGCCGTCAACTTGTGTTCCACGCCGTCAACGGTAATGCTTCTGTCGGTGATACGGTCCGGGAGAACTGACTTGTTCCCGGTTTCATCGTACACCGCCTGGATGATCTCGTCTACCGGCGTAGTCTCGACAGTGCTTCCGTAGCCGGGGGACAGGAAGTTTTCAAGCCCTGTCAAGAGTTTGTTTCCGTTTTCCTCCACCCGTCCCCAGGCGTCAACAAACGGAATTTGGTTGTAATCGAAACCAGGGACCTTTGCCAAAGCACCGCCAAGCGCCTGCTGAAGACTGCGGCCAGTCTGTGTTCCGGCGTCTGTAAACGTGGTCATTCTGGCGTCCTCTGCCGTCCGCTCGATCTGACCGCCTAGTGTGGAGGTTAATCCCTGATTTATATAATCGATAGCAGCGTTCAAAACAAACTGCATGGCTCCATCGTCGGAATAGGACACGGAGGAAAAGGCGTCGTTGATACCCTGCAGCATGGACATTTGAATAATCGGGGCCGTCATCTGCTTTCCGATTTTCATAATGGAATCAAAACTAAGTCCTTCGCTGCTGCCATACTTCGCCAGCTCTGCACCCACAAACAGTGGAACGCTGACAGGTGCACTCCAGTCAATCGTATAGCTCTTGCCGTCGATCTCCAAGGAATAGCTCTGATGACCCTGCAGCTCGTCAAAATACTGCTGCTCCAAATCCTCATCGTCACCGCCGCGCAGGATACCGGATAGGAATAAACCGGCACCAAGTCCCAAAAGGCCGGTTCCCGTCAATCCAGCGGCCAGCTCGTCGATGATTTCCGCACCGGTAATGTCAGAGGAACCGCGCTTTTTCTTTACGCCGTCAATGGCCGATTTCACAATGGAGTACGGGGAGTATTCCGCGACCCGCATAAAAACATTTGCGGGAGTTCTTTTGAACGGCAAAGTTCCTTCCAGAACCACGTTTGCAGCCTTTTTCGGCAAGGTGTCTGCGTTCTTGAATCCAATGCTTGCCACCATGTCAGAAAATGCGTTGTGGTCACGGAACGTGGCTTTCTGCGCTTCCGTGATAGCGTATGCCCTGGCCTTATCCAAGAGGTCAGCGTCCACAGCTCCATCCGCAAGCTGACGGCCAGAAACGCCGTTTGCGTGAAGGTAAGAGGAAAGAGCGTCGGCGTATGTTGTGTAGGAAAAAAACAAATCGCCCTTGTCCATAGCAGAAGAAACAATTTTTCGTCTTGCCTCTTGAAATCTCCATCCGGCGTCGTATAATTTCCTAATAAATTTTACAGTTGTTGAACTGTCCTCCTGCGTTCCCCACTTTGCGTTGCTCTTGAATATGGTGCGCTTATCCTGGATTTCCTTGTTAATGGCGCTGCGGTCAGAAAACTTTCCGGCTCCCAGCAGAATGTCGCGCACATTTCTGGCGTCTGTCCACGCGGAAAAAAACAGGTCCTTGTCCAAATAGAAGGATTTTGACCGCTGCAGGCCGTCGCCGCCAAACAACCGGCTGCCGTTGTCCACCATGGATTCAATGCCGGTTGCAATGGCGTTTTTGCCCATTCTGGCGCCCTGCATCACCGCATTGCCGACAACATTTTTGACTTGCGTTTTCAGATTGCCCAGCATATGCAGATACCGCAAGGCCGTAAACCGCTCCATAAAGGTGCTGGGGATCTGGTCGGCAATGTCCTGCTTGATCTGGTCCAGGATGTTGTCGCGCTGCTGGTCGGTTTCTGCTTCCAGATACGCCTGGGCCAATTCCGGGCTCACCTTGTACTTTTTCTCACCAAACAAATAGGTGTTCAGCCCGTCCCGAATGGCCGCATCGGAAAATCCGCCGGACGCAATGGCGGCGCGGAGTTGGTCAAGGTTGCCTTTTGGTTTTGCTTTTCCTTTCAAAGAATTGTTGATGGAATTGGTGACGGTGCTGTTCAGCCAATTCCGATACTGGGCAATGGCGTCCTCGTTTCCTTCGTACTTTTCCTCCAAAAGCTGCTGGGCGTCCTGCCATACATCATCGTAGAAGTCTCTGTTTTCCAGATAGTCCTTGATCCGGTCAAAGTCCGTTTTGGCATCGCCTGTGCGCTGCACCCTTTCTCCTGCGGTCTGATAGGCAAAACGCTTCAAGTCCGCGAGGATCTCCTGCATGGTGGTTTTTCTGCCGGGTGCCTGTTGCTGCCGGTCAACCGATGCAGTCAGCCGGTCCGCAGCCTCCATCCACCATTCCTGTGCCGGAATGTTTTCATCCATGACAGCAGCGGAAACGCTTTTGCCGACGGATTTTGCAGCGCTTTCCACATTGCGCTGGTTGTTCCTGCTCTGGTCGGCGGCGTTCATGTTTCGCACGGTCTTTTCCACCATATACAGCTTTCCGGCAGGCGTAAGCTGGTTCATAAGGGAAATGACCTGCACCGCTCTGGCGTAGTCTCTGGTGTTCTGTTGCAGGGTGTCGAGAATGTTGTACGCCGTCACATCGTCACCGGCTGCAACCGCTTCATTGTAGAGGGCAAGACCAAGGGCGTTGTTGTCCACGGCAGCAGTGCCGCCACGGTCGATGTTCCTGTAGTATTGGGAAAGTGCGTCTGGAAATCCGACGGATTTTATGCGATCCTGAGCTCGCTGCTGCACCACGTCATTGGGCAGCACCGCATATGACAAATCGCCCTTTACGATCTGATCCTCGATCAAAGAGGCCATGGTGTTGCTGGTGTTGCGAGAGTTCAGCGCCGTCGCAGCTGTTTTGGAAATGCGGTTTCCATACTGATTTTCGGTCGGAACCTCTATTGGTGCCCGCCCGAATTGCTCTTGTGCAACAGACGCCGCTTTCTCGTTGATCGGGTGAAATGCGCTGGACTGCTCCTGCAACTGAGAAAACGGGTCAAATCCGCTTTCAGCCGCGCCGACGCTGGTAGTCTCTCCGGGCTGCGCCGCCTGGTCCATGGCGTCCATAGACAAATCAGTATCCTGCTCAGGAATATTGGACGCATCATAATTAAAATATCGAGCCTCATCCCCTAGCTTTGTAACAAAATACGTCTTATTTTTCCGCTGACTAATCATACCAGAATGAATAGCGGCTTGAACATCCTTGAGATGCCTTATTCCATGTTCTCTTGCATAGGAAGTAATATCATCCCAAGTGGGATTCTCCCCAGTAAAATCAACAAAAGCATCTATAAACCTAACGCCATTATATGCGCTCTGCGTGTTCTGCACAGTGTTTCCGTTGGGGATTTGTGCGAAATTCGCGTTGTTTTCCACACCGGCTTGTGGTACACTATCCATAGAAATAGAGTCGCTGATGTTTACGGGCTGTACCGATTGCAAATTTGCTGAGGAGGTCCGCGTAGGAGGCTCTATCCCAGAATCTGATGAGGCACCGTTGGAACTGCGGCGATGGCCGCCTCCTACATCGCCCAAGGATTCGCCAAACGCGCCATTCCTGACGTCTTGGACGTGCATCTGGGGGACAGCTTTCGCTGCATCACCTGGAAGGGAATTGGCGCTGTTTTTTTGCCCATCCAGCACATCAAGAACCGTCTGCACGGCCTCCGGCGGCTGATAGGCGGTGGCGGTATCTGCGGGGGCCTGTGCCGTCTCCTGCCGGCCATTGAGCACATCCAAAACCGCCTGTGCGCCGGGAGAGAACGTCTCGTCAGGGCTTTGCATCCGCGCAACGGTCTCTTTGACCGCCGCCCGGCGCTGCGCCTGGGTCATGCCGTCCGTCAGCGTCAGGCCGTTTTGCTGAAGATCAGCAACCGCCGCCGGGTCATTGAGAATCGCGGTGGCAGTGTTGTTGCTCACAGCGCCGCGCTGGTTAAACTCTGCGGCTGCTTTTTCCAGTATGGACGCCGGTTGTACCGTCTGGACACTCCCGCCCTGCTGCGTCTCCATGGGCGTCTCCGTTGCCGTTTGAATGTTCGGAGAAGATGGACCAGTTTGATTTCCATTCGTGGAAAAATAGTTAAGTCCCCTGACTGCGCCTCCCATAATACCGCCGGATAGAGCGCCGCCGACACCAGCTAATACAACTTGTCCAACATTGTCTAAAAAAGCCTTTTTCTCCGCTTCCTTTTGGCTCATGCCGCTGGATTTGTAGGCATCAACAGCGCGCGCATAGTTGCTGTTGCCCTGCATAATAACGCTGTCGCTGATAATATTGGAAATCTCCGTCAGCATTTCCTCAGACGCTTCAACGCCTGATTGCTTTGCAACTTCCTTTACCAACGATTTCACACTGTTTACATCTTTGATGGACAAAAGCCGGTCGACAGAGAATTTCTCAAAAACGGCTTCTGCCGCGCCAGCGGCCAGACCGCCCCAAATCGCCTGGTTGCTTGTGCCGCCCCGCTGGATGATATCCGCCGCCGTGGAAGACGCAGCCGCGCCGCCCATGAACATCGTGGCCGCAGGACCCACCGTGGACACTAGACCGACGCTGTCTGCAACACTCATGCCGGTCTGGTATAGAAACGATGCCACATTGCCCCAGTTGGTCTGGATATCGTCCGATACCACGCCCCGAATCTGGTTAACCGCATTGGTATTTACCATGTCATAGACATTGGGGGGCACATAATTTTTTAAATCTTTCGGGTCATTCCCGATGCTTTCCGCTGCCAGTTCCAGAAATTCCACGCCCTGCAAAGGAGACCGCAAAACAGACGAGATAGAAGAAACAATCGGGTGTTCCTTTGCCCACTTCTGCCGTGCTTCACTTTCCTGCTGGTACTGCTTCGCCTTTTCCTGCGTGTCCTGGTACTGGCTCATCCGGTCAAACTGATAGCCCGCTGTTGCCAACCCTTTTCGCAGGTTTTCCAGCTCCTTTTCCATCTGCCCCCGGA
This sequence comes from Candidatus Avoscillospira sp. LCP25S3_F1, assembly GCF_052117125.1. Taxonomy (NCBI): domain Bacteria; kingdom Bacillati; phylum Bacillota; class Clostridia; order Eubacteriales; family Oscillospiraceae; genus Candidatus Avoscillospira; species Candidatus Avoscillospira sp. LCP25S3_F1. The sequence goes on from NZ_JBQKJT010000001.1 coordinate 186,564, forward strand.
TATTGGAGATTTTCAAATCGCCGTACATGGATGCGTTGGCAAAGTCCTGAGCCGTGATACCGTACTTCTCCATCACATCTTTTGCCACTACAAAGGGGTCCTCGGTTTCCATCGGGTCTGCGTTGTTATACAACTGAATCGCCCGGTCCAGTGCTTCTAAATCCTTTTGCAACGTTCTAGCGGAATCATACGTTTGTCCTGTCCCCTGATCTCTTGATAGATTATACCGCTGCAACTCGTTTTCCAGCTGATAATACTGTTCGACCGCGCTGGCCTGGTCCGCCTTTAGCCCGGCAATCTCCTGTTTGATTTCCTCTGTCGTTCTGGTAGTTGTTACCGGCTGCTGCGTACTCCAGCTGTTGCGCACAAACGGCGCGCCCTTTCTAGCTGCGGATAGTTCCTGTTCCGCTGCTTTTATCTGTGCATCATAGTCAATTTTCTTACGAATTGAAGTCGTACCGTCAACCGTGCGACCAATCAAAAATGGGTTATCCGGTGCGCTGTTATAGTCCCGGATAAACTCGTTCATCTGTTGCCCTTGCGTCTGCTGAAAGGCATTTTTCACCGCCTCCGCCATTTTATCTGCGGACGAAAGCAGCGATTGTGTACCGGGCGAGGAAAATCGGCTGTCCGTATTGCCGCCGGTAGCCTGCTCCAGCAGGGACGGCGCTTTTTGCGTCGTCCCTGTGGATGCCGTAGGTTTTTTGGCCGTACTTTGGACGATCTGTCGGTTTTTCTCCTGGTCCTTTTCGTATTGGCTCAGTCCCTGTACCCATGTAAACTTTACCATAGAATCACCCCATCAACTGATAATGTACCCAAAATACTTGGCCTTTTGTTTCACCTGGTTTGCTATGCTGGGATTAGCGCCGATCTTGTCCCAGTTGTTTTGAATAATCTTCATGGCAGTCTCGTCCATGTTGTTGCCAAAATAGAAGTCAATTTGGCGCAAAATCTCGTCAAGCTGCTTCTGTGCCTCTTTCTGTGCCTCTTCCTGTGCCGTGCTGTTTCGTTCAAGCCAGGAATTATAATCATCATAAAGACCCGTAGACTTGGAAAATCCATATTTCTTATAATTATTTTCAATAAAACTCTCAGGATAGCCGCTTGCCATAGCCGCCTTAAACAATCCTTCGTAATCGTTAGAGATGCTGGGGGTGTCCACACCTCCAGAACCGCCGCCGCCAGAGGAACCGCCTCCGCCGCCTCTGCCGCCGGAGCTGCTGGTAATGGTGTTTGCCATCTTCCAGGCGTTGTTCATCTGGTCAATCTTACTCTGGTCCCATCCGAACAACTTGCCGTAGGCGCTGTAATCGCCGGACGCCGCCAGCAGTTCCGCCGCCGCCAAATCCTTCTGATACTGATCCTGCTGCTGCTGATACTGCCACTGCTCCTGTGTAAAGCCCAGCTGCTTGTCGTTGTAATACTGGTCAAGAAGCGTCTGGTACTGCTGCAAGGTCTGCTGTGCGTTGAACTGGCTCTGCTGCTGCAACGCCTGATCCACCCGTACCGCCTCCTGATACAATGCGTCGAACAATTCATAGTTGTTGTCCGCCTGGGCCTGGACCAACGCACTCTGGTACTGCTTGGAAAGGTTGGTCCGCTGCCGCTCTATTTCCGCATTGGCGGCGCTCTCTGCCGCCTGTAGGGAGGAAATATCGGCCTGAAGCTGATTGGAATAACTCAACGCTGCCTGCCCTGCCGTGCCGCTGTTGAGACCATAGGCATTCGCCGTTTCGTTGAACCGCTGCTGTGCCAGGGCGGATTGGGCCGCCGTGTCATTTCTGGCCGCCTGATAGTTTACGCCCAATTTGTCCTGCTCTGCCTGCAAATCAGAAAGATTGGTCTCATATGCCTGCTTCAACGCCTCTTTCTGTTTTTCCAGATATGCCTGATACATTTCCTCCAGGTATTGGCTCTGGTCCTGCGGCGTGTACAACCCGCCAATCTGCCCACTTGGCAATTGATAGTTTGGGAGCTGTTCATTGGCCGCGTCACCATGCCAAACGCCGTTGGTATACTGCACGCTGCCACCCAGCATGGCCGCCAACTGCTGATTCTGTTGATGCAGCTGGTCCCGCTCTTCCTGAGAGGTGGCGCTCCACCACTTCTCCGAATTTGCGTTCATTTGGTCCTTAATGGCCTGCTGGTATTTGTCGTACACCGTGACATAGCTTGCGCCGCCCTGGTAGTCGCTGGGCGGCTTGATGCCCAGGCTAATTCCATTGCTGCTGGACCCGCCGGAAGAGGGTTTGGAAGCAGACGATCCGGAGGAGGAAGCGCTGGAAGAACTGGAAGAAGAGGAACCGGAGGATGGTTTGCTGCTGCCGCCGGTGGCGGCGTTGATAGCGCCGGAAATGACGCTGCCGACGGTACTGCCGATGATATTTCCAAAAATACTCATTGTCGTTTCTCCCTTTTATACGCTCAGCCCGCCGTAGGCCGTGGGGATGTCCTCCCAGACAGACGGCATGGACTTCATCATGGCGCTGTACAGTTCGGCATAGCGCTGGGAAAAGTAGTTTGCCAGGGCGTCATTTTCGCCCAGCATCAGGTGGGCGGCCAGTCCATACGGCATAATGCCTTGTGCCACGCCGTCATCCAGTCCAATTTCCTGATCAAAACTGAGCAGCTCGTCCACAATCGGGCGCTTGCCCGGCTCCACCACCGCATATGTATCGGAAATTGGATACAGCTCATGACGCAGGACATTGAGAATGGACAAGGTCCGGAACTCATATTCTTTGGTGTCCGACGTTTTGGTGGAACCGGTGCTTTCGTTTTGCTCGTCCATCAAGTGGATTGCCCGGTCAAATACCCATTGTGCTGTTGTAGCCATCCAGAAACCCCTCCCTATTTCACATAGCCGGTATAGCGAACGCGCATATCCACGCCGAGAACGGTGGTCACAGCGTTGTCGTCCTCAATTTCCAGAACCAGCTTATAAAATGCAAATTTCTTGATTTTCAGTTTCACTCGCTCGATCTGCGGGTTGCGATTGGTGATAAAGGACCAGTGCCGGAAGTCCGCTTCCAGGAACGTTGCAAGACCCATGGGAACATATTTCACCGTGTAGGTGCTGCGCTTGTCCGTCCGGGCGGTAATGTTCACACGGGCTTTGTTGTCCGGCTTCAAACTGACCCAGATGAGCGTGGAGTATTTGCGGCGGTAATCGTAGTCAAAATCCATATTGCCGCTTTCCCACCGGCAGGCAATGGCTTTCCCGTCATCGTTTCTGGCGCTGTAGGTGAACAGGCATACGCGCCCATCCCGCAGTCCGAAGTACACGTCCTCGCCTTTCCGAATGGCGCTCATGGCCGGTATTCCGGTATACCGGTACCACACGTCGCCGCCGCTGTCGTACTGGTAGCGGTGGATCAGGACTGTCCCCGGAACATCGTTGAGAAACAGGTAATACTCCTGCTCCCGCTCATTGTCAAAGGTAACTATTTTTTTCGGGTCGGCACTGTGCATGGTCTGTGTCACGCGATTGGTGATCAGCTTGGCCCGGCGCTCGTCCCGTCCCGTGGTGGTGGTCTGCCAGTCGTAAAGATTCCCGGCATACATGGTGCGCGGGAAATTGTACACGGACCGAACTTGTCCCGGAGCCTCGTTGCCGATCTCCCGGTTGATCGGGCTGATATAAAAGCCAGCCGTCACTGTGCCGTCGGTCAGCGTTGTGGCCGAATACTGCGTGGAAAACGCCCCGTCCGTCTTGAAGATCATCAAGTAAGAAAACTGCTTGATCATACCGGTAATCGGCGTGTTGTCGCTGTCCACGGCGATTTCGTAGAGGTCCGGAAAATACTCCGCCGACGGCTGCCCATGCTCCGTGACGCCGGAATAAATGGTCTTGTTGCTCCCGTCCCCATACAGGAATACACGGGTGTCCGTGTTCCCGTTATATGTTTCAACAAACCGCATGGAGGTCACCTGCGTTCGGTAACTTTCCTTTGCGCTGTACCAGATTTCAATGTTGTTGACGCCCTTTTCCGGTTTTTCCAGAAATGTCACGGTACCTTTTGCAAGGTCCACCGTATACTTGCTGGATTCCAAGAGCACGGCGTTTTTTTCTACTTTGTCAATGGATGCCAAATTTTTTTCCGGCAGCTGAAAATCCAGCGCCTCACCATCTGCGGAAAACCGTGCGCGGCGCTTGGCCGTCAACCGATTGATGTTTTCCAGTTTGGTGCCGCCGCCGGTGGGCGTGGCCGCCGTGATGACCAGTGGAATGTATCCTTCCACCTCTGCGGCGCTGTCGCCGCCGTCCCAGCTGAGATATTCGTGGCCGTTGAGAAAATAGACCTTGTTGGAGAATGGGAAAAAGGTCACCGCGTCATCGGTCACGGTTGCAAGTTTCTTTGTCTGCCCATCGTCCAGAAGCTCCCACACCGCGCCGTCGGCAGCGGCCAGAACCCGATCCTCTCCATCAATTTGCCCTGTCCACAACCCTTTTACCGGTCCGGAGAACCTCCATTTTGTCAGCAGGCCGGGTCGAATGCGTAAATGATACTGCGGTGTGATGCGCCAGTTTTCCATAACAGACGCCTCACCCATGGCAAGCTGCGTATCCCCGTCCAGGGATTCATTGAGACCGAGAAACTGCTTGAGCTCATAATATCTGGTATTATCAGTTGCCGTAATTGTAGCCATGGTTGCACCGCCTTTTAAAAATAGGGGGCCGAAGCCCCCTGTCTCAAGAATCTGTGTGTTCGTCTTGATGCCCGCAAGACAACGCCTCACCGGCATTGTCCACAGCTGATTTGCTCAGCTGCAAAATCTTTTCCAGCCATGCCGGGATGGTAGCCCCCAATTTTTCCGCATTCTCCACAATGCTGCCCATTTCCGTGATGGTGTACCAAACCACCACCAGCGGGAGCAGTAGTCCAGTGGCCGGGTAAACAAACTCCACCGCCGGAATGTGGTATACAATGGTTGCGAGAACGCCGTCGCCAAAGGCTCCCACCAGGACAATCAGGATTTCCCCGGCCTTTCGGAACAGGCCATCCCTGGCGACCTTGCTGCGCCACTTCCCTTTCCGCATGGCGGCCAGGGTGCCGGTGCAGTAGTCCAGCGCCATAGCGCATACCCATACGATAATCAGCCAGCCCAGCCACCCCCAAACCGCGCTCAGCGTCATGAGCGCGGCGGCGATTCCGGCCTTCAAGGCAAACAGCCAGTCAAAATCCATAGCGGAACCTCATTTCTCAGAATTTCCTACGGCGTTGTACAACATCTGCGCCACCTCTTCACGGGTGACACCGGATTTGTAGCGCATCTTCCCAGCGTCGTTGCCGTTCACAATTCCGTTGCGCTCCGCCCAATCCCGTGCGGCAGCGCTCCAGTCGTCGGGCTGTTGGGCGGCCTTCTTTGCCTCGTAACGAGCCATGAACGCTTCAAACTCTTCGTATGTCACAGGGGAATCCTCCTTTTTCAGACCGTATTCCTGAATGATGGAATCGGCAATGGCCTGAATTACGGCGTCAAACTCCGACGTATACACCTGCATATCGTCGGGGTCGTCGATAAAGCAGATCTCCAGCAGCATTGCCAGCGGACCGGACCGTTTGGCCGTGGAAATCACGCTGTAATTCTTGAATTTTACACCCCGGTTGGTAAATCCAACAGCGGATACATTCCGGCAAAGCCTGTCCGCAAGAGACATATGCTGCTCGGTTGTCGGAATAAAGACCTCCGTTCCCTTGGTTTTCCCGTCCTTGGGACTGGCGGACAGCGCATTGAAATGTACTTCCAGTACCACGTTATAAAGCGAAAATCGGGCCGTCGTTCCCAAGGCCCCCGCCTTATAGTCGGAAAACGCATTGCGTTCAGATGGATACGTCGAAACGTTGCAGTAGCCATTCAACGCATTGGAAAGCGCGGCCACCACTTTGCGGGTCTCGGTGGCCTCCTGGTATCCGTTCCCAACCGATCCCGGGTCTCCGGCGCCATGGCCGGCAATCAGCAGCAGATTCACTTTTTCACCGCCTTGGCATGGTTCATTACCTTGTCGCCCTCAATCGCAGCGTCGGTAAAGCTGTTATTCTTCCACCATGCAACAACAGCAGTCACAACAGTGACGCCAGAAGTCACAAGGGCTTCAACAGTTCCGTCCTCAATCGGCAGGACAGGGCGACCGGCCGCACTCAGAATCTGATTGAGCAGAGCAATGGACAAAATGATAGTTCGTACAATAGTCGCGCCGGATGCTTTCATTTTGCAACACTCCTTTTTAGTTATCGGGGCCGGTGACCCGGCCCCGGTTGGTCAGCTGTTAAACAGGACAATGGCACGGAACTTCTCGCGGTTGCCTTCAGCAAAGGCCGCGCACAGCGCCTTGTAGTTGCGGTCGATGATCTTGCCGACCTCGTCGTACTCCTTGGCCTGGGCAGCAGCGTCCAGGGCCTCCCACTTGGCCTTGGCGGCGGGGACGTCGATCTCCGCCAGGGCCTTGTACTGGTGCTGGGGATTGCCCTTGATACCCTCCACAAAGAGGTTGGGCGCAATCTCCATATCGCCGGTCAGGTTGTCGCCGTCGGTGCGCTCCTCGTTCGCACACTGCCAGATGGTCCACAGATAGTTTTTCAGCATAGTTTTTTCTCCTTTCATTTTTCGGCGTATTCGCCGTTGCTGATTTATGTATAGTGGGGCTTCTCGCCGCCTTCGACTGCATAGCGTAGCCAGTCGAATACAGGAATGAAAATCAGGCACAGGATGTACCAAAGCAGGGCATACTGGGCGCAGATTTGGCCCCATAGGTTAAGGGGCAGATGGGAATAATCCCAGACGCCCAGGTCCAGCCAGGTATTGAGGATCAGCCCGGCCACCAGTTCCGTTAAGGTGATAGCCACAGTACAGATGGCAGCCTGGATCATCAGCGGCAGCTCCCAGGGCAGCTCCGCGCCAAACCGCTCCAGGGGGATGGACAGGAGGATGGCCAGCACCAGCATGGTCCAACTGATCCGCTCCGGGTGGCCGGTGATGGACTTGTAGCCCACCTCCATCAAGAAGTACACCGTACCGCCCCAGCTCCAGAGGAGCATGGACAGGACCCGATTACCCCACCGCGTCATAGTCCACCTCGATGGCTGCCAGGGATTCCAGGCTTTCGGCATCCCGCATGGCCACCTCCTGGGTCTGCTGGTAGGTGACCAGGGCCGTGACACGGGCATCGATGGCAAAGGCCAGCTTGCCCAGTTCCTCCAGGGTCCACTCCTTGCACACCTGGCCGGTGCTGTTCCACGTCAGACTGTAGGGCGTGGAGGTCTGCTGTGCCAGCGTGGCCGACAGAATCTTGCCGGTGAGCTGCTGCTGTTTCTCTGCGGTAATGGAATACCGCTCGCCGTCGGTCCACTGGATGGGATGGGATTCCAGATACGCTGCCAAATCGGCTTTGCTCCGCTGGATACGTTCGGCTTTGATTGCTTCCAGAGGACGGGTATCCGGCACATCCTCCACCGTGACCTCACTGTTGTACGCCTCGGCTTTCGCCGCCGCAAGGTTTTCCTCCAACATGTCATCGGGGCAAAGGATGGATTTGTCCTGCAAGTATGTTACAGGCTCTTGTGCTCCGTCAGTAGTAACAGCAAATTGATAAACAATACGTTTCATAAACGGCCTCCTATTCGTCTGCGGTTTTGGTATACCGGATTAGCACGTTAGCCGTTGCGCTACTGCGATCACGAGCCGCATAGATTGTCACGTTGGTAGGGTCTACCAGGACATCGATGACATCATCCATAGACGATCCTCCACCATAATTCAGAGTGGGAATGTTCTTCTTATCAGAGGTAGAACCGCTCACAGAAACAATGTTTTCGATGTCGACGATTCTGTGAGCAACGCTACTTGCTGTAGCATTTGGAAGAACTCCAAATTGGACTAATTTTGCATATACCGGCTTTCGGTGATACCGTGAAGTTGTTCGATATTCAACACCATATTCCATTATCGGATTGTCCCACTCCCACGCCCGCCAAACTCCACGTTCTTTTGAGCGTCGCTTAACGATTCCATAGCCAAATGATGTTGTTGATTCTAATAGATGTGCTATCTGAAATGCGTAATCCGGGCTATAGGAAATATGCTCAATGGCTGAATTCCCAAATTTTGCAGTTGGCGTGTTATCGTTCCCAAGGTACAGTCCAGTGACCGAGATACTGTCAGCATTACCGGATAGTGGCGCCTCACGTACGCGGTCCTCGCCTAGCCCAAACCCACTGGGGGCAAACAGTTTCCCGAAAACCTGCTTGAGCAGCGACAGCGACATACGCTTTGTCCCCTGGGATGTCGTGACGACAAAACTGTCGCTTTCGGCTATTTCTGCTGCCTGAGGCAGCTCATTGGTTTTTACACTCATGCTATATCTCCTCACAAAATGCGGAATGCGTCAATTGGCACACCGTCATCAGTGGTAATGCAATACCCGTCATCAGTGCTCAGTGCCGTTGCAACATATCCGAGAATAATCTGTCTCTGGACAGAATCCCATGTTGCGTCAAAGTTTTTGTCCGACGCCTTGACAAGCTGATCGCCGGGAAGTCCGCCGGGCGGCAGATTACCACCAGGACCGCCGCCGCCAATCATTGCAAACAGCCGTCCCACAGCCGCCTCGGATGGAACGCGGTTGGGCGAACTCCCGACGGACTGCGACAGTCCAAGAATCAAGTCCAGAACTGCCTTATTATTATGCGTGTGCCGCTGCTGGACGGAAGACGCAAGATCGGAATTGGATTGTGTGTAGGTGTCAAGCAGGGCCTTGTTGCCATGACTGTGTTTTTGGGCCACAGCGGACGCCAAGGCTGTTTCGGTTTGCGTATATCCATCCAAAAGGGCCTTGTTGGCGTGGCTGTGCATCTGCCTGACCGCGTTATCCAACTGTGCCGCCGTTGACGTCGCTCCACCCAGGTTGGAAACCTTGTCCAACTCGTCCTGAACAGTCGAAGCGCCTCCGTTCTTATCCGTGGCGCCGATGCCTGCCGATGCCTCCGGCTTTTGGAAGTTTGCCTGATTATTGTCAAGCTCCGGCAACAGCGTATCGTTGAGATACTCCTTTACCGCCATGCCGCCCTCGTCAAATTTGGCCTTGAGTTCCGCAGCCGTCAGGCCGCCAACGTCATTGGGCTGATCATCCAACTGCTGGATGATGACCATGTCCTTTTCAAATCTGGTAAGGGCCATTACTGCACCACCCCTGTTTCATTGATGGCCCGTTGCAGTTCTCCGTACCCGCTGCCGCCCTTGACCGGAAGTTCTGTGCTGGTGTCCAGCGGCGGCATGGACGTCGCGGTCTGCGGCTGCATCACGGTCTGCATCTGGCCTTTGATTTTCTCAATCAGTTCCTGTTTTTTGGTCACATAACCGTTAGGAATGCGCTCCAGGTAGTCCACAAGATCAATCTTATCCTGCATCAGGAGATTGTCCAAAGTCTGCTGGGTGGCGATTTCGGACCAGTAGGACGAAGCGCCAACGTCCAGCTGAATCGAAACCGGGATTTCTTTCAATATGGAAAAGTCGAACGCCCGGTTAAAATCCTGGTTTGGAATCTGAATCCCAAGTGGCATCTGCTCTTGTTTGATATTCATATTGACCTGCACATACCGGGTACCGTAAAACACCCGCATATGGTCAATGAAAATCCGGCCCAGGGATTCAATGCAGCGGTACAGGTTTTGCTTGACGCTTTCCGTCGGCACCGCAGCCGCCCGCTGCAGGGAGATAATGGCCGAAGTATTGTAGGCGTTGCCGCTGCCCAGGGCTACATCGGACGCGCCCATATTCTCCTGGGTCATTTGCTGGGCCAGTTGAATAAACTGTGCAATCTGTGGGGAAATCTGCGCCGGGTCGATAATTCTTGCGACGGCGTTCATGTCGCCGCCATTGACACCGATGGCCGCGCCCACCCGGCTGTCCCAGCTTTTGATTCTCGTCTTGTCGTAGACGATTTTGGGGTAAGCCGTAGTCATGAGGGAGATCATCGATATGGCAAACAGTTTGTTGATGAAAATTTGGTTGGGCAGCAGACCGGTAATCATACTCTGCCCGTGGTAGTTATCCTGTACATAGTCCCAGTTCAGCCAGACAATGGGATACAGCTTCAATTCCGTGTCCGTCGGTTCTTGCATTTCCACCGTGGACGTGCAAACGTACTTCCAGATGGTTTTGGTTTTTTTATCCCGGTAAAGATACGTTAAGACCGTGACCTTATCATCGGTCATGGCATCGAACTTGTTGTCGTATGTCTCCTGATCCGGTGCAATTTTCTCCCAGGTCTCCTTGGGTACGCCGTTTCCCTCGGCCATATCCTTTGCCTCATCCACCATCATGCGGCGGCTGAGAATGATCCATGGCTGTTCCTGGACCGCCCGGTTATTGGGATTGCCAAAGTGAACGCGGGTGTTTTCGATGATCTCCGTCACAATCTCGCCCTTGACGTCCTGGCCGTTTTCAATGGACGGGTCAAACCAGGTGTAGATACAGCCGTCTCCGTCGACGGCGGCATTCCGCATAAACTCCCGAATCTGGCCCACAAGCTGGTTCTGTTCAAAGATGGACGCGAACTGCTTGTTGATGACGTCGGTAATCTGGTCAATGTCCCATAACTCATAGCGGGATGTGGAAGCCAGCGGCGACGCCTGCATGGCGATATTGTCAGACGTGATGGTTGCAACCTGGAAGAGTACAATCCGCTTGAGAAAGTTGAATACCGGCGTGGGCAATCCGTTGGCCTCCACGCCCTCCCACTGATTGCCGATGAAAAAATTTTCGTTTTTTCGGACCGTATCATACAGGCCCAGTTCCGTATTAAACTGAACAGACCGCTCATACTTCTGCTTCACGGACTGGACGGTGGGTTTCGGCGTCTCTCTCATTGCTTGGCCTCCCCAGTGTACCCGAGGATATTGGCGACGCCGTCATTAAACCGGTTGATCGCTTCTGCGGCCTGTTTGGCTTTCTCCTGGTCAATGGGTATTTCCGGCGGTTGCGACGGCTGCTGCGCCGTTCCGGCGGCCATACGGGACACAATTCGGAGCGTGTGTTCCTCCCGATAGAGCTTTGCGGCCAGGAGCAGCAACCCCACCGTTTGCAAAAGATTCAGCATCATATCCAGCATGGGTCATCCTCCTACGAAAAAGGGCCGCTGTGTGCGGCCCTATGCGGTTACTCTTCGTCGTCCACGTCCTCTGCGACGGGGGACGCGAGTTTGTTGGGTTCCACCTGATAGGCGCGGACCTTGTCGCCCTTGACGGTGCGCGGCTTGCTCATGCTGTCATACACCATGGCCGACGCGCTGTAGCGGGGGTCGCTGCCGTCCGTCGTATACTTGATGGTGCCGCTGCCGGTGATGGTGGCCTCGTGGCTGGCAATGGATACGGTCACCGCCGCAGAGGTTTGGTCATTGGGAACAGCCACATAAATTCCGTTGGCCTTGGTGCCTTTCACAAAGGCATCAAACATAATGCGGCCTTCCACCAGATCGCCGGAAATGCCCTGCGGGTCGGTGTGAATCTTGTAGTCGTTGAGCTTCATGGGAGAAATGGCAGCGCCCTTCACGATGATCATGAAGTATGCTCCATAGGGCATATAGCTGGACGGCACTTTCTTGACCACCATGCCGTCAAACTCGCCAACCACGCCCTTGCCAACCGCTTTGGTAGTCAGACCGTCGGAGTTGGTGAACTCGTCACACAGCTTCAGCAGCTTGTACATGGCCGAGGTAACATACAGGGTACGGCCCTCGGAAGGAGCAAACGCATCGTCCATGGCCACCGTACCGTCCATGATCAGGCCACCAATGGTGTCCTTGGCGGGAGCAGTCCCCAGGCCGACGACGATGCCGGCGCCCTCGGCCCACTTCTTTAGTCTGTACCGGTCGATGTAGGGGGTGACCACTTCGCGCATCTGCCGTTTCAAGGATGTGCCGGCCTGCTTCACGTTGAACTGCTCCTTGGCGTTGCCCTTGTCGATGGTGTAGGTAAACGACTTATCCTGGGTCATAATGAACTCCTGGAGATTGTCGGTCAGCTCCTGAGGTTCGCCGTAGCGATTGGCGCCGCTGCGGGTGTAGTCGTTGAGGGGCGCAGTGTCCACCTCGTAGACCTTGACGGTGCGCACGCCGGTAAACTCCATGTCAAGGTCCTTGGAAAAGGAATCCTGGGTGACGGAATCCTTATAAAACCGCTCCTGTGCGGCGCTGGCGTATTTCGTCGCCAGATTGATGGTGTTGCCCATTGCAATGTTCCTCCTTAATCGTCAGACAGGAAGTGTTCCAGGAACTGGTCTTTCGGGGTTTCCTGCCCGCCGGTGCGCTGGCTGCCGGTGCTGCGCTGCCGGTTGGCGCTGTTCTGCTTTTCAGCGGCCAACTGCCGCTCCAGCTCCGCAATCCGCTGGTCTTTTTCCTGTGCCGCCTTGGCCGCCGTGTGGGCCTCGTAGGCATGGACCAGCGTTTCACCGCCCCGCACCTGTTCCCAAACCTCCCTGGGAATGTCGCTGCTGCTGACGCCGGGAAATTTTTTCAGGAATGCGGCAATGTCGGCCTGTCGTTTGGCGGCATCCGTGTCCTGCTGCTGCCGCTCTCTGTTGCGGCTATCCAGCTGCCGTTCCGCCTTTTCCCGCTTAATGCGCTCCAAAGCCAGATCGCGGCTGATATTTTCCCGCTTCATGAGCTGGCTGGCCCTGACCTCGTCGATCATGGCGCTCAAACTCATGTGGCTCTCGTCAGCCAGTTTCTGTAAAAACTCGATATCCTCGGCATGATCGGCCTGGAACTTACGCAGCTGCTCCAACTCCGTATTGGCGCTGTGCAGCTGTTCCTTTACTCGGTCATAGTCCATGCCCTTCTGGGCGTATTCCTTGGCCTCCGCCACGGTGAGTTCCCGCTCCTGGTCCATCCACTTCACGGGAATCTTGACGCTGTCAGAAGCGCCATCACCGCCCGTGGCCTGCTGTTCCTCGGCAGGCGTTTCCTCTGCCGGTGTCTCCGGGTCCGGGGTATCGGCAGGCGTGTCGGCTACAGTCTCCGGCTGTTCGGGCTGGTCTTCCCCGCCGCCGGTCATGTACTCGGAAACGTCAACGCCCATGGCGTCAATGGTTCCGCTGGTTTCCTCCACCGTCGTGGTGTCAACGCCGTTGTTTTCCATGTCTACCTCCTATCCGGGCTATGGTTGGCCCGATTTCACCCACTATGGTTGGCGGGTGTGATTTATGGAGCCGTCTGGAGGACTTGAACCTCCGACCTGCAGATTAGAAGTCTGCTGCTCTATCCAACTGAGCTACGGCGGCATATGCTGCCAGTAGGCCGCGTGTTATTCTTCGTAAATGATGGTCAGGCCATAGGCTACAGCCGCGTCATGCTCAATTTTGCATCCGCGGGCGTTTTCCCAGCCCTTGCAGAAGTAGGCAGCGTGGCACAGGCTCATGCTTTCAAGCGACTTTGCCAGGAAACAAAGCGGAATCTGAACTACGCCGCGCTCCTCCATCTTCTCACGGCTGTACCACTCATCAGTGAACAGGGTGTTCACGATTTCATAGCCATTTTCTTTCAGGGCGGAGATTGCCTTCTCGCGGGTTGCAATGATTTCTTCTTCGGTCTTTCCAGCCATCGGCTGAGACAGCATTGCTTTCATCGTTTTTACCTCCTAGTATGCTAGATACGACGAACTCATAGGACCGCCGCACATGGCCGTCTGATAGTCCATGCCGGTGTCCTCGTCGTCCTCGTCGTAATCGTATTGGCTGGCCAGCTCCGGCGCCATAAAGCGGGACTGGCAGTAATATCGAAGGGCGTCGGGCCGGTGGGTGATCTCGTGCGGCTCCTTTGCAACGTCCGACGGATTCTTTTCATCGGATTGCACCGCTTGAAGGTTGTCGATCAATCCCCGGCAGTCCTTAAAAATCAGCAAGCCCGGTTTCCCGTCTCCCATGATTTTCAGCATTTCCTTGACGTTGAGCCAGCCCTGGACGCGGGAATTATTACCCTTTACCAGTCCCAGGCCGCACTCTGTAAAGATTTCTGCCATGGTCCTGCCGGTGTCCTTCTGAGTGGACCACATATCCGGCGGGGCTATGGTGTACTCAATACGCTCATACTCTGGTGTGACGCCTAAAGCCAGTTCCGCCGCCTGGGAGACGATCAGACGGCTTTCCGCGACTTCCCGGTAAACATAGGACCGGCCCACAAAGTCAACGGCAATCCACAGGCAGGCAAAGCAGTCAAGGCCATAGTCAAACGCCCGGTAGCGCCGCCACTCCTGCGGAATCACGAAAGGCTCAATGGTGTGGATTTCCTCACGGAACTCCGCGAAATACTGACCGGCCAAAGCGTCCCAGTTGCCGTCACGGTGGGCAGCTCTGACGTTCTCCGGCAGATTGTCCAGCATGTTGCGATACGCCGGGGAACTTTCCATCAAGTCCTTATTGTCGGACCACTTAGCAGGAATAAAGCAGTAGTCGTCCGGGTTCTCACCCTCCCGGTATTTCTTGTCGATGAACAGTCGCTTCACCCACTGGTGGCCTACGCCGCCGGGGTTACAGGTCAGGTACATTCGCTTGGGAATCTTGTTGACGCCACGCAAGCAGCCGCCAATACCGCGGAACTCGCTTTCGGTAAACTGCGTGGCCTCGTCCATGAAAATCCAGTCAAATTCCTGTCCCTGGTACTCGCCCTCCACCGTGGCCCGGTCGTTGGGCAAGTGTCCAAACTTGATGGTGCTGCCATTTGCGAAAAACACCATGTTCATTGTGCTGTTGTAGCGGCCCACCTCTTGTGGAATCAGCTTTACCAGCGGCGTGATCAGGGAGTTTTCCATGTCGCGGTATGTCCGGCGGATGATCAGGATTTTAATTCCGGCCCACCGCAGCGCACCGCCCACGGCCTTTGTCCGGACTGCCCAGGACTTGCCGCCGCCTCTGGCGCCGCCGTAGCAGGTGTACAGTTTGCGGCTCTTGAAAAATTTCCACTGGGGTTCCGAGTTGGGCCGCCCCAGTTCCACCTTGGGTGTGTTCTCCCAGCGCTCTCGCGCCATGTTCTGTTTTCCCAACTCCATCACCACCGGTCAGAAAGTCCCCCAATGGGGGCGACAGATTCGCCCGCTGTCGCACCGGGTCGCCCTGCCCACGTCAGGGCTAATTGAGACCGCCTATCAGGAGGTTACTGGGAGAAAGCGGGGTCGAACCGCCTACCTGGACGCCCCAGGGGTGAACCGTCAGCTCCCATATTGGGGGCGGCATGGAGCAACCGCCCCCGGCAACAGAGATGAGAGGAGAAAGAAAGGATGACCCATGTGCAGGACGAAATACGGGAAACGCCCTGCCGGAAGGACCCGCTCCAAAGGGGTATGGTGCAGACCCTTTCGGCAAGGTGTTTGATTTTTCTGCGTCCCGTTCTCTGGCAACCCCTACGCCGTTTTTCCCTGCCCCCCTTGGCCCGAGGAAAGTATATCACAGTTTTTCGGCCGATCTTCAAACGCTGCCCCGCAAAAGCCGCCGCAGCCGCCGCCCGTGGGAGGGAAGAGGGAAAGGGACCATCAAGGGGGATTATAGGGGGTTTAAGGGGGATAGGGTGTAGAGTGGGAGAAAGCCCTTTACTGGTACGGCAGTCTCTTCCCCTGTATCACTGCCCAGAAAATAATTACTCTTCTCTGGCGGCGGCGGCAAGCTGGCACTGTTGATGGGTACAATGTGCCGATAACACGCAGAGAGTGTATTCAGGGGAGAGTATAGGGTTCTTAGAAAGAGACGCCCGGTTTTTGGGTACCCCCATAGCCTGGGGCCATGCCTACCGGGTAGGGGGTACCCCCAGCCCCATCGGACCGACCGGGCAGGAGCCCCCACCCCCTCCCCCCTGTCTTGTGACTGGCCGCACAGCAGGCCACCAGCCGCCGCCCTGGTCATTGCCGCCGCAGCCGCCGCCGGGTGATGGGCCTTTGTGTTTTTGGATAAGACATGGCCGGTAAAACAGGCCGTTTTGCCGATTGCATTGGGCAATATGACGGAATATTCTCCAGAATCGCCCCATTTCGTTGTAAATACAACCGATGAACGCAACAAAATTATGATTTTGTGTCCTTGGCTAATCAAAGGCCCCATTTATGCCCTTTCCATCCCCAAAAAACACGCGAACCTCTGCGGAAACGCTGGATTTTGTCTCCTGTTTGTCCACATAGGCCCGGTTGTCCCACAACTGCTGTTTTGACAGGAAAATGGCCTTGCTGCTGCTGCCATTGGCCCAGGCCGGTGCCGTCTCCAGATGGGCGCGGATCAGTCCCGCCGCCCGGACCAGCTCCCGCCGGTGCTTTTTATAGGCATCAATGTCCGTATTACATACGGCTACCGCTTCATCCCAGGTAATCCCTATCGCCACAAGCAGATCGGCAGGGCCTCCCCTCTTGGTTGGGTCGGCTGCCAGGGCGTCAAAGTATGCGTCCACCTTCTGTCTGATTTTGTCCGCAGAGACGGAGCATAGCGGGTCTTTCGGCATTCCTCTTCACCTCCTTATCTTGTACAAGAGTATCTTGTATTTATATTTTTTATATAATAATAACACTTACACAAGATAAGATAGTGCTTACTGCTCCCACCTTTCCCAGCTGAGAAACCACTGGGAGACCGGCAGAACGCCGGTAAAATGGGGCTTCCTGGTGGGTGTGAGACCGCCAAGAGTTGATAAAATAAAAACAGTACAAATGTACTGTCTGAGAGGGTCTAAGAGCAGCCCCCAAATGGTATAGATAGCCCCCACATAATAAGGCGGCGGAGCGGGCCAAAGAGCGCACCGCAAAAGAGCGCCAAAGAGTGATAACCACTGTATAATGCCTGTCTTGTCACTTGTAAAAACAGATAAAACAGCGCCGGGAAAAAATAATTTCAAAAGGGGCTTGACATACGTCGATGTATGTTGTACGATAAGGCCAGCAAGAGGGGAACGGCTCGACCTCCTGAAAGGAGGTGACAGCGTGACAGTGCAAGAAACCTTGATGTTACTTAATCTGTTAGCCGTTGTTATCTTTGGAGTTATCAACATAACGAAAAAGAAATAACCGGCCCCCCGCATAGGAAACCGGCAATTTCTCAAGCTATAAACTTGTAGGAGGTTGACCGGGGTCCGTTGCAGCGGACCGCCCCTCTTGCTCTCGATTATAGAGCAAACTGGGGGTGAAGTCAATAGCAAAGCGGAAAACGGAAACCAGCAGCGAGGTCAAATCGCGTTGGATTGCAGCAAACTACAAACGATACGGCGTAAGTCTTCGATATGATACCGACGGCGAAATTATCGAATATCTGGAGAAGCACAAGACGCCCGACGGGAAAGGAACAACGGAAATTATCCGTGCAGCACTTCAAAACTATATCAAAAACGGGGGCTAGATAGCCCCCAAAACTTAAATTACATACATCGATGTATGTAACACAGAAAGGAGCAACGTTATGAACATGTTCAGCACTCGCCGCGAGGCTCTTGATATTTTCGAGAATATCAGCCCGGAATTGGTTTACACCGTCCGTGAGGAAATCAGTGGGAACATCATCACCGGAACAAAGATGGAATTGTTCCATTCGATCATCGACGCGGACCGAGAAGCAAATGGGAATGTTTCCCACGTTCCTGCCTCTCACTACTATCAGGGTGAGGAGCCGTCCGACGAATACATTGAGACCTGGGCAATTATCGAGTGTGCGTATATGGGTTTCTGATGCTGACCCAGCTCACCGCCCGCCGATGGGCTGGAGTGAATACCAGAACTCACATAAATCAAGGAGGAAACACCATGAAATACTTTACCACCTGCTCCAATCTCGACGAACTGAAAAAGGAATATCGCCGTCTGGCCCAGCTCTTCCACCCCGACTGTGGCGGCGACACGGCTACCATGCAGCGCATCAACGCCGATTACGCGGTTATGATGGAAAAGCTGAAAGCGGACCACAACGCATCCGCAGACGAGGCCCACAAGGTCACGGAGGCCCCCGAAGAATTTATTGCTATCATCACCGCCCTGTTGAAGTTAAAGGGCCTGGAGGTGGAGCTGTGCGGCTCCTGGCTGTGGATTGGAGGCAATACCCGCGAGAACAAAGAGGAATTGAAGGCCGCTGGGTGCCGCTGGAGCAAGAACAAGCAGCTGTGGTATTGGCACCATGCCGAGGACGGCGCCCACTGGAGCCGGGGCAAGAAGAGTATCAGCCAAATCCGCAGCAAGTACGGCTCCCAGGTTTTCCGGGGCGGCGCAGAATCCACCAACTTTACGCCGATTGGCGCGCCGGTTTGACCGGCCGCCTTTGATTAGAGGTTGCAGACTATGAGTATCACGAGCTTTTCTCAGGTTTTCAGCCGGACGATTTCCGGCCACATGATCCGCATTTTTCAGGGCCGTGGCTATCACGTCGGCTATGTAGACGGCGCCCGCGTCACTGGTTATATTGCCGGATTTGGCCCGTGCCTTTCCTGGTGTCAGGAAGTTGCCGAGGCCGCCGGGTGCTGACGTTGTCCCTGTCCATCGTCCACCGGTGGGCAGCAGAGAGCGCCAGAAAATAAAATGGAGGTAATCACACATGAAAATCAAAGTCTGTATTGGTGGCCGGGTGCTTGAGCGCACCATAAAGAAGTTTTGCTTTTCTTCGGGAGGTATCGTCCACTATATCACCGTTGACAGGGTTCCTTATGTGGTGGAAATGCACAACGGGAATCCATCTGGATTGGTTCCTTTTGCGGCTTTCTCTGGATACTACTTTGGAGGTGAGCGTACATGAGCTATCGGCAATGGTTTGACCATGGAAGCTGGTACAAGTCCGACAACTACCTGGACAGCCGCTGTTATGTGGCCGACCCGGATAAGCAGAACGATTTGAAGACAATCCAGTGGTTGGATAAGCAGGCGGCGGCGTATATTGAGCAGTACGCCGCCACACTGGCCAGAGTGCAGGAGTATCGGGCAGCACTAGCCGCCAGATATGCAGAACTGGTCTCTATGCCCTATCGGATGCAGTTAGAATTGACCCGGCACAAGCAGTATCAAGGCCCTGTAACATACTGGCTGCGCCTAAACCGTGTATACGCCGATGGACATGTGGAGCATGAGCAAGAAACCAAATACCCAGGCACAGAGCGCCACAAGGCCATAGCAGAGTTTGAACGGATGAAGAAACAGCGCCCAGGCATTGAGGCCGTCAAGGACATTGCAAAAGGAAAGTGGGAGCGTTGAAAAATTGAAAAGCGAACCCCCCGACCGGAACGGAATCCGGCGGGGGTTTATGCGTAAAATATGACTTTGTTGCGGTTACTTTCATGCCTGAGCCATTTTTGTTTTGACATGGAAAAGTTTCTCTTCCCGCCGTCATTGTTGTTGTTGATCTCTGCTGTATCGCCCTCAACGGTTTGGTGAGTAGTCTCAATCGTAAGGCCGTTTGCCAGAGCAAAAATCAATCCTCCAACGCATAACGTCGCAACGACAACAATAGTAGCGCAAATAACGCAAAGCCGGGTTAAGCCTCTGCGCTCGGACTTTTCTTTCCGGCGGTCTTCCCTGTCACTCTCAATCGCAGAAATTAAAAGATCAAGCTTTTCTTCAACCGTCAACTCCCGTTTTTCTTCCATTGTTGCGCCTCCTTTTCTGCAATTATATCATAATTTTGGGATAATTTAAATATAAATTTGAATATCATTACAGCCATCGAACGTCTGAAATTTGGTGTGTAGATTGGTGTGTATTTTATTGTCTGTAATTGTTCGAAATAGTGCAAAATATGATTTACATAAAATCATCACATAAAATAAAAAACCACCGAAAACCGTTGATTTCTCAGGGTTTTCGGTGGTTTACACTATGGTACGGTAGGAGGGACTCGAACCCCCGACCTACTGATTCGTAGTCAGTCACTCTATCCAACTGAGCTACTACCGCATACACATCGGCGCTTCGTTTTTTAACCGCTCGCCTCAGCGCTCATTTATATTAGCACAGGTCTTCCCAAAATGCAAGCATTTTTTTGAGAAATTTTAAAATATTTTTGGAGGCCGCCATCCCCTCCCCGCTGCGACGGGCGTCCGGAGGCTTTTCCGCTGGCCGCCGCCGGGCAAACATTGGACGCGCTGCCGAAGCAGCGCGTCCTTGTTCGTACCTGTTACTGCATCTTGAAGTAGTCCAGCAGCAGCTGGGCAACCTGGGCACGGGTAGCCGTACCGGTGGGGTTCAGAGCGTTGTTGGAACCGCTGATCAGGCCCATGCCCACAGCCGTCTCCATGTAGCTCTCGGCCCAACCGGCCACCTGGGCCACATCGGTGTAGCCGCTCAGGTCTGCCGTCTGCTGGGTGTTCTTCTGCTCGTAGGCAGCATAGGACACCATGATCTTGGCCAGCTGCTGACGGGTCACGACGCCGTCGCCGTCAAACAGGCCGTTGCCGACGCCGCCGGCAATGCCGTTGTCCTCGGCCCAGGCCGCCGCATCGGCGTAGGTGGTACCGGCCACATCGCTAAAGGTGGCGGCTTCCACAGCGGGCTTGCCGGACAGGTTGTACAGGGCCTGAATCAGGACGCCGCGGGTGGCAGCGCTGTCGGGCTGGAAGTCCACGCCGGTCTCACCCATGATGCCGTTGGTGGTCACATACTCCACCGCCTCGGCGTACCAGGGCTCTTCCACCGGCGTCTCAGAAGCCGCGTAGATGGTGATGCGGCCCTGGCCGTAAGGGTTGGCGTACTCGTCGCCCACGACACCGCCCAGGGTGTTCTTGATGTAGTTGATGAGGACTTCATTGTCCACCATGACCTCGTCCTTGAGGATGGTCACGTTGTTCTTGCCAAACATGGCGTAGCCGTCGCCGCCCTGCTTGAGCATATAGTTGTGGGAAGCCAGGGTGTAGGTGCCCTGAGGATCGATGGCCTTGTACTCGCCGGTGGCCTTGTCGAGAATCTGCACGTTCTCCACGCGGCGGGCGCCCTCGACCTTGACGAAGTTCCCGGCCTCGTCCAGGACGACGGAGCTCTTCACACCGGTGTTGATGGTGTACTTGAGGCCGGAGACCTGCAGGAAGCCGCCGTTCTCAGACTCGCCCGCGTAAGCGGAGCCGTGCTCCAGGGCGTCGAGGATCTGCTGGCCGCTGACCTCCACCAGGCAGGCCAGATTGCCGAAGGGATGGACCGCGATGATATCGCCGTAGGTGATGTCGCCGGCAGCCAGATCGGCGCGGACGCCGCCGCCGTTGACAAAGGCCACATCGGCATCGAGCAGAGACCGGTAGGCATCGGCGCAGAGGTCGCCCAGGTTGGTCTCAGCGGAACGGACGGCCCGCTCACCGGTGGCGGGGTCCAGGGTGGTCAGGTCGACCTTGGAGGTGGCAACCACTTCGTTGGCCTTGTCCTGATACTGCTTCTGGATGGACTCCACCGTGGTCTTCATCTGGGTGTAGGCCTCGGAGGTGGTGTCCACATCGGCCAGGGCCACCAGCTCCGTGGACAGCTTGCCGTCGGCGGAAATGGTCAGCTTACCGATGGATTCGGCCTTGGTGCCGGTCTGGCTCAGGAGCACATCCTCGCCCTTCTCGTTCTTGACGGTCTGGCTGGGGACGGTGCTGTGGGAGTGGCCGTCGAGGACCACGTCGATGCCGGAGGTGTTGGCGATGACTTCCGTGGACATCCAGGGGGAGCTTTCGGTGTCTTCGCCCAGGTGGGCCAGGGCCACCACGTAATCGGCGCCGGCGGCAATGGCCTCGTCCACGGTCTTCTGGACCTGATCGTACAGTTCCTGGCCGTTGTCGCCCTGGCAGAAGCCGTAGATATACTCACCCTGTTCGTTCTGGAAGTAGGCCGGGGCCGCCTTGGTCATGGTCTCGGGGGTGGAGATGCCCACATAGGCCACGTCCACATCGCCATAGGTGACCATCTTGTAGCTGTCCAGGACCGGATTGCCGTCCTTGTCCACAAAGTTGCAGCTCAGGTAGGGGTAGTTGGCCTGATTGTTGACGATGTCCAGGAAGGTCGTCATCTGGAAGTCAAACTCATGGTTGCCGGGAACGGCCATGTCGTAACCGGCCTTGTTCATGATCTCGACGATCCAGCTGCCCTGGGACATGGAACCCAGGATACCGCCCTGAATGGCGTCGCCGTTGTCCACCAGGGTCACATACCCGTCGCCGTACTGCTGCTGCATCTGGGCCTTGTAGCCCGCGATGGCGGCGTAGGCCATACCGTCGTCGTTGGTGCAGTGGACGTCGTTGGTGTAGAGTACCACGATGTCCTGCCCGTCGGCGGCGCTGACGGGCAGCGCCATGGCCGATACCGTCGCCAGCGACAGGCCCAGAGCCACCAGTTTTTTCGCTCTCATGGGGAATTCCACCTTTCGTAATCACAAATGCCCTGTTCTGCGGACATTCTCTATATTATGGTATCAGGTTCCGACGCCCCTTGCAATGGATTTCACGAGAGCCTTACAAGATTTTACGCATGTTTCAATTTTTCACCAAAAAATTCTGCAATATTTAACAAAAAATTACCATTCCCATTGGAAACCGCTCCGGCAAGAATCCACGGTCCCCCCTTGTGCCGCGGAGAAAACTATGCTATAACAGAATCAAGTCGTTGGGGCCGCACGGCGCGGCCCCACGGAAAGAGGAGGTCTATTGTATGAAATTTGTCAAGAGCCTGCCCTTCAAGCTGCTGGTGGGCGTGGTCCTGGGCATTGTCCTGGGCCTGGTCATCCCCGAGCAGGGACCGCTGCACAATGTGCTGCAAGTCATCGTCACCATCAAGTACATTCTGAACCAGCTGATTTCCTTCTGCGTGCCGCTGATTATCATCGGTTTTATCGCCCCGTCCATCGTCAAGCTGGGGTCCAACGCCTCGCGGATGCTGGGCGTGGCCCTGGTCATCGCCTATGTATCCTCTGTGGGCGCGGCGCTGTTCTCCATGATTGCCGGCTACGCCATCATTCCCAGTCTCAACATCGTCTCCCAGGTGGACGGCCTCAAGGAGGTCCCCGAGGCCATTTTCCAACTGGATATCCCGGCCATCATGTCGGTCATGAGCGCACTGGTGTTCTCGGTGCTGGTGGGTCTGGCCGTCACCTGGACCAAGGCCCGCACCATTGCGGCGGTGCTCCAGGAGTTCCAGGAGATCGTGCTGAAGATCGTCACCCGGGTGGTCATCCCCATTCTGCCCCTGTTCATTGCCACCACCTTCTGCACCCTGGCCTATGAGGGCACCATCACCAAGCAGCTGCCCATCTTCCTCATTGTCATTGTCATCGTCATGATCGGCCACTACATCTGGCTGGCCCTGCTCTATGGTCTGGGCGGCGCCTATTCCAAAACCAACCCCTGGGAGGTCCTGCGCCACTACGGCCCCGCCTACATCACGGCGGTTGGTACCATGTCCTCCGCCGCCACGTTGTCCGTGGCCCTGGACTGCGCCCGCAAGGCCAAGACCCTGCGGCCCGATATGGTGTCTTTCGGCGTTCCCCTGTTCGCCAATATCCACCTGTGCGGCTCGGTGCTGACGGAGGTGTTCTTCGTGATGACCGTCAGCAAGATTCTGTACGGCTCGATTCCCAGTGTCGGCACCATGATTCTCTTCTGCGTGCTGCTGGGCATTTTCGCTGTGGGCGCCCCCGGCGTTCCCGGCGGTACGGTCATGGCCTCTCTGGGCCTGATTATTTCGGTGGTGGGCTTTGACGGCACCGGCACCGGCCTGATGCTGACCATCTTCGCGTTGCAGGATTCCTTCGGCACCGCCTGCAACGTCACCGGCGACGGCGCGCTGACGCTGATGCTCACCGGCTACGCCAAGAAGCACCACATCAAGGAGGAGGCCATCGATTTCAGTTTGTAATCCATCCGCAGCAACACCCCCGCACCGCCGTGCGGGGGTGTTTCCCGTATCTGCACGCCCCCAAGCGGGGACCCATGCCCCGCCCAAACCGGGGCGGTTTGCGTGTGCCGAACCTTTTTCCAGCGGTGTAACCGTTTGTTGTTTACAAGCCGTCCGGAACCCGCTATACTTACTGTCAACACGGCTTGAACGAGAGAGGAGAGAACCGCCATGCGGCGTACCAATGACCTGGGCAACGATCCCGTGGGCCGTCTGGTCCTGCGGCTGGCGTTGCCCACCATGCTGGCCCAGCTGGTCAATGTGCTGTACAGCATTGTGGACCGCATTTACATCAGCAATATTCCCCAGGTGGGCGAGCTGGCCCTGGCCGGTGTCGGCGTCTGCGGTCCCATTGTCACCCTGCTGTCGTCCTTTGCCACGTTGGTGGGCCTGGGCGGGTCCCCCATTATGGCCATGCGCATGGGCGCGGGCCGCAAGGAGGAAGCGGGCCGCATTCTCAACACCTGTTTTCTGCTGCTGCTGGGCCTTTCGGCGGCGCTGACGGTGGGGTTCCTGCTGATGAAAAACCATCTGCTCCAGTGGTTCGGCACCAGTCCCAGCACGTTTGCCTATGGCAACACCTATTTGACCATCTATACCGCCGGTACCCTGTTCGCCCTCATGGCGGCGGGGATGAACAGTTTTCTCATCTGCCAGGGCTTTTCCGGCCTGGGTATGTTCACGGTGCTGCTGGGCGCGGTGATGAACATTGTACTGGACCCCATCTTTATTTTCCTCTGTGACATGGGCGTGGCCGGCGCGGCGCTGGCAACGGTGCTGTCCCAGATGGGCTCCTGTGCCTTTGTGCTGCTGACGCTGCGGCGGAAAACCATGCCGGTTCCCCTGGGGCTGCGGGGGTTTTCCTGGAACATCGTCCGGCAGGTGGTGGCCTTCGGCCTGTCGCCGTTTCTCATCATTGCCACCGACAGTGTGCTGCTCATCGTGCTCAACACCATGCTCCAGCGCTACGGCGGCCCGGAGCTGGGCGACACGCTGGTGACCTGCGCCACCATTGTGCAGAGTTATCTGTTGATTATTTCCATGCCCATGGGCGGCATGACGCTGGGGACGCAGCCGGTCATCAGCTTCAACTACGGCGCGGGCAATCCCGAGCGCATCCGCAAGGCCATGAAAGCCATTGTGGGGCTGTGCCTGCTGTTCTGCGCCATTATGATGGTTGCCACCCATACGGTTTCCCAGTATTTTGTCCAGCTCTTTACGTCGGACGGTGATATTTTGGCGCGGAGCGTCCGGTATATCAAGATTTTTACAGCCATGATTCTGCCGTTGGCGGTCCAGTACGCCCTGGTGGACGAAACGACGGCATTGGGCCATGTGAAATTGGCGCTGTTCTGCTCGCTGTTCCGGAAAACGGTCTATCTGATGGCGTTGGTGGCGCTGCCGGTGCTGGTGTCGGCGGAGGCCACATTCCTCTCGGAACCCCTGGCCGATATCATCGCCGCCACCATGACCACGGTGCTCTTCCTCCGGGCGTTCCCCAAAATCCTCCGGGAGTGTACCACGACTTAACCGTTTTTACCGGCGTTTTCCCATGTGGTGTCGCAACCGATGCTGCAACGCATATCAATGGGGTGCCGCTCACCGCAGCACCCCTTGTAAAAGGCCCAACTCCGCGCTGGAGCTGGGCCTGTTTTGTCGCCTGCGGGCGATGGACCACGAAGGGGGCGCAAAACGCCCCCCCTTTTTGTTTTTCCCTGCCGGGTGGTTTGTTACGGAAGCAGCCCTGCGCCCGGTCCCATGGCCATACCCGGCCCCATCTGACCAAGCAGAAGCTGTATTTCAAGGTCCACTTGCTCCCGCTGTACCTTGACCGCTTCTTTTTGCCGGAACAGTGCGGCAAACTGTGCGACAAAGTCGCTGTCACTGATTTGCTCAAGCTGATACTGGTACTCCAGACTTTCCAGCTGCCATTTGAGCTGTTGTTCCTCTCCCTGTAGCTCGAGCCGCTGCGTGTACAGTTCCTCATAGCTCAGCCCGGAGACGGTGGCCGCGTTGGTATAAAAAGCGTATTCCAACTGCGCCCGGTCCGGTTTTTCACCGATCAGTTTCAGATAGGACTCTGCCTGTTTCTTCTGCCATTCATACTGTTCTTTCAGCAGTTTCAGCTCATATTCCTGATTTTTCAGTTCCATCAGCTGGCTATAGGCTGCCGCGCCGTCGCCGTTGTAGTAATAGTAGTACGCGCCGGGTCCCTCCAGCAGCCGCAGTTGCTCACGCAGTGGGCGCGCTTGCATCTCATACAGTTTTTTGTACGCTTCGGCCTGGGCGAACTGCTCCCAGGCCTCGTCGGCGCTCATCTCCGCATAGCTGGTATCAACCGTGAAGTCCGACAGCCCCACTGCCGCAGATCCGGCTGTAACCCCTGCCGGCAGCGCGGCGGAAGCGCCCAGGGCTTTCACTGTTGTGGTTTCCGGTCCTTTTCCCGGCTTCTTCTGTCCCGGCCCCACAGCAAGCGTTGGAACGGTGAGGCTGAACACCAGAGTGGGAACGACCAGAAAACCGATCCATCTTTTCATTTTGTGATACCTCCTTCTGATAGTACGTCGATTTCCGGTGTGATTGACGGTTTTGGGAGCTATCGGCAGTTCCGTATGGAATGCGCACAAATGTAAAGAATTGCCGATGTCCTTTCTATTCAGCAGTATATCATAAACAATTCCAAAATTCCATATTTTTCTTATCAATGTGGAGGAAATTGGAAGCATTCTCCGGTGTACCCGCCCCCCGAACCACGGGGGGCAGTTGGTCCGTGTTTGCGTGGGGCAGAGATGCGGGGGAAACCGGAAAAGCCGCCGTCCACCACCCTGTAAGGGGTGGGGACGGCGGCTTTGGGGCTGACGCCCCGGAAGTTCCGCCATCTGCGGATGGCGGTTTGGGACGACAGGGGGTTCGCGCCGTGCGCGGCGCGGGTGTTTCGCCCGCTGCGGCGGGCGGGGATTTCGCCCCGTGCGCGGGGCGACCAGAGGCTCTGCCTCTGGACTCCGCGATTTTTTGAAAAAAATCGAGTAAAACTTTTATCTGGGGCGCAGTCTTTTGGTGCTTACTGGACCATATAGCCGTAATTGTTCAGGACGGTCAGAATCAGGACCTCGATGGAGGTGGGCAGGCCGTTCTTGGGATCATCCAGATCGTACTCGGCCTCGTTGCCGAACAGCCGGACCAGGACCTTCCGATTGCCCAGGTACAGGAAGCCGGAATTTTCCTTGCTCTCGGCCATACCCTCTCTGGAGCAGAACAGCGTGAACTTCTCCTTATACGGCGCGCTGCTGTAGGGGCAGAACACGGCGCAGTTGCCGCACTCGTTGCACATCTGATCGATATGCAGAATCTGATGGCTGCCGTCGGGCATGGTAATGACCACATTGGCCCGGTTGGGGCAAACATCGGCGCAGCACTCACAGACCGTATTGCAGCTGAGGCAGCGGTCACCCTCGCACTTGGCGGAATCGCACAGAATGCCCTTTTTGGCGATGGCGTCGCCCCGCTCGGCGTAGTTGGGCGCCACATATCCGCTCTTCTCACCGGTGACGGCTTCGCAGAACCGGGCGGCGTCAGCAATGCCTTCCACCACCGTGGCAGGACCCCGCAGGGTGTCGCCTGCCGTGTAGACACAGCCGTTTTCAAAGGCCGGACGGCCCCGGTCGTTGACAGCCACGCCGTTGGCGGCCAGGAACGCATCGTCCACCTTTTCACCCACGGCGGACACCACCAGATCGCAGGGGATTTCCACAAACTCGTCGGTTTCCACCGGACTGCGGCGGCCGGAGGCGTCGGGGTCGCCCAGAATCATCTTGCGGCAGCGCAGCTTGCCGTTCTCCTGGGACATGGGGGACACCAGTTCCAGGAACCGCACGCCGTCGGCCATGGCCAGCTCCAGCTCTTCGGCGTCGGCGGGCATGTATTTCCGGGTCCGGCGATAGACCAGCGTCGAGGACGCTGCACCAGCCCGGAGGGCCAGACGGGCCGCGTCCATGGCCGTATTGCCGCCGCCGATGACGGCCACATGGCCGCTGACGGTCTCCTGACCGGCCTTGATGGCCTGCATCCAGGCGATGACGGGCCGGACGTTGCCGGGGATATCCAGCTTGCCGGGCTTCCACGCGCCCACGGCCAGCAGGATGTGGGTATAGCCCTGGGCCTTCAATTCCTCCACCGTGGGAGCCGGTGCGCCCAGACGGATGTCCACGCCCAGCTTGGTCAGCATGGCGGCGTCCTTGTCCATGGCCTCGTCGGAGATGCGGAAGCCGGGGATGACGTGGCGGACGATGCCGCCCAGCTGATTCTCCCGCTCAAACAGCGTCACGGGGACGCCGGCACGGGCCAGGAAGTGGGCCGCGGCCATACCGGTGGGGCCGCCGCCGACGATGGCGGCTTTCCGGTCGGGGAACCGGACGGCAGGGGCTTGCAGCTTGGCAAATACCGCGTCGTAACCGTGCTCGGCGGCGATCAGCTTGGTACCGCGGATGTCCACCGGCAGGTCGTAGAAGTTCCGGGTACATTTGTCCATGCAGTGATGGGCGCAGATGGTGCCGGTGATAAAGGGCAGGGGGTTCTTCTCCAGAATGACTTCCAGCGCTTCCTCATAGCAGCCCAGGCGGCACAGCTCCACATATTCGGGGATGTCCTGGCCGATGGGGCAGCCGCCCTTACAGGGGGCCGTATAGCAGTTGAGCAGCGGGACTTTTTCGGCCAGTTTCCGGTTGGGCAGGGGCTTGACGGCCTTTTTGTGGTGGCGGTCCTGGCGCATATCGGCGCCCAGACGCTCCACGCCCTCGCAGTCCACGCGGGAGAAGGGCTGGTACACCATGCGCTCCAGCTTCTCACCGATCTGACGGAACCGCTGATAGCCGCCGGGCTTCAATTCGGTGGTAGCCATCGTGATGGGCCAGATGCCGCAGGCAAACAGCCGGTCGATGTTGAAGAAGTCCGCGCCGCCGGAGTAGCTCAGGCGCAGGCGGCCATCGAACTCCTTGGAAATCCGGCGAGCCATTTCGATGGTCAGGGGGAACAGGGACTTGCCGGCCATGTACATTTCTTCCGAGGGCAGCTCGTTCTGCTTCACGTCCACGGGGAAGGTGTTGGACAGCTTCAGGCCGAATTCCAGGCCCTTGGACGTGGCCAGGGCCAGCAGGCGGCGGAACATGGGGATGGCGTCGCTGTACTGGAGGTCCTCGTTGAAGTGGTGATCGTCAAAGGCGATGTAATCGAAGCCCATGCAGTCCAGGATATCCCGGGCGGATTCGTAGCCGAGGATGGTGGGGTTGCACTTGACGAAGGTGTGCAGGCCCTTTTCCGTAATCAGGTACGAGGCGATGCGTTCGATTTCGTCGGGGGGGCAGCCGTGGAGGGTGGACACAGTGACGCTGCGGGAGACCTTGGGAGAAATGGTGTCGATGAAGTCTTCCTCGTTGGGGAACATGGCCTTCAGAACGGCGATGCACTCCTGGAAGATGGGCGTCTGGGACGCGTCCATCATATTGTTGAGGTATGTGTCGATTTTCTCGCCCTGGATGCCCGCCAGATCGTAGCCCACGGACATATTGAACACAAAGCCGTCGTCGTGGCCCAGGCCGTACAGGTGGGAGATCATTTTGATGGCGCACCAGGCTTTTACATACTCGTCAAAGGCCTCGTGGACATACAGTTCCGTGGACCATTCGCAGTTGTAGCACTCGTCCTCTGCCAGAATGCAGGGCTTGTTGACGCAGGCGGCCAGGTCGGCGCCGTCCATCTGCTGGACGGTCTTCAATTCAAAGAACCGTGCGCCGCCAAAGTATCCGGCGATGATGTTCTGAGCCAGCTGGGTAGCGGGACCGGCAGCGGGGCCGAAGGGCGTTTCGATGGTCTCACCGAAGATGGGCAGCGTCTTATGACCGGCGATATAGGGACGGTGAACGCCAAACACGGAGCCATCGCGCTGGTATTCGGTGGTAATCCACTGCATCAGGCGGCGGAACGGAATGGGAGTCATCAGTTCGGACATAGGATGGTCCTCCTTATAGATAGTATAGGGTAGCGGGGATTTCGCCCCGTGCGGCTGACGGGGATTTCGCCCCGTGCGCGGGGCGACCGGGGGCGCCGCCCCCTGGACCCCTGCGATTTTTTGAAAAAAATCGAGTAAAACTTTTTAATTTTTGGGGGGTGTTATTTTAGTGGTTTGGTGCGGTAGTACGCAAGAGGTACGGCAGCGCGCTCAATCCATGCTTCGCATTGTTGCGGTGAGAGGGCCTTCGGCCCCTCAGCCCCGCCGGAAGTGCATTGTGGGGTTTACGTTTAGTAGGTGGTGTGGTTCAATTCGCCCCACAGCTTCTTGGACTCCTCCAGGATATGGGCGTTGACGGCTTCCTCGTCCACGCCGACCAGCTCCCGGTCCTTCATCAGAATCTTACCGTTACCAATGGTGGTCTGGCACTGGCGGCCCGTCATGCCGAAGATCATATGGCCGTCGATGTTATCGCCGGAGAACGGCGTGAAGGGCTTGTAGTCCATCACGATGATGTCGGCGGCTGCGCCGGGCTTCAGGACGCCCAGGGTGGTATGGAAGTACTTCTCACCGATCTTGGCGTTGTTTTCAAACAGCATTTTGGTGACCTCGCACCAGCCCACATTGGGCATACAGGCGTTATGCCGCTGGATGGTCAGCGCCACCTTGAGGGATTCCAGCATATCGTTGGTATAGGCGTCGGTACCCAGGCCCACCAGGATATTCCGGGCCATCAGCTGCAAGATGGGAGAGCAGCCCACGGCGTTGCCCATGTTGGATTCCGGGTTGTTGACGCACATGGTACCCGTCTCCTGGATGATCTCCATTTCGGCGGTATTCACATGGATACAGTGGCCCAGGATGGTCTTGGGGCCGAGGATGCCGTGGTCCTGGAGCCGCTGCACCGGACGGCGGCCATAGTTTTGCAGGCTGTCATAGACGTCGTTCATGCCCTCGGACACATGGATATGGTAGCCGGTCCGGCCATTGTTGGCCGCCACCATCCGCTCGAAGGTCTTGTCGGAAATGGTGAACAAGGCGTGGCCGCCGAACATGGCCGCCAGCATGGGGTCTTTTTCCTGCTCACACCAGGTGATGAAATCGGCGTTTTCCTGGATGGCCTGCAAGGCCTTTTCCTCGCCGTCGCGGTCGGAGACCTCATAGCACAGGCAGGAACGGATTCCAAACTCCCTGGCCGATTCCGCGATGCGCTGCAACGAGCCGGGAATCTCACAGAACGAGGCATGATGGTCAAAAATGGTGGTGACGCCCTGCTTGATGCAGTCCAGATAGAGGGCGTCGGCCGATGCCTTGGTACCGTCCAGCGTGAGATGGCGGTCGATGTTCCACCACATGCCGTCGAGTACCTCATAGAAGTTGGTGGGGTTGTACCCGTTGATGGACAGGCCCCGGGCCAACGCCGAATAGATATGGGTATGGGCGTTGATGAATGCCGGCATGATGACGCCGCCTTTGGCGTCGATGACCTCTGCCTGCGGATAGTTCTTCTGCAGGGCGGCTTCTTCGCCGACGGCCACAATGGAGGGGCCGTCAAAGACCACCGCGCCCTTTTCATAGTAGGGATGCTCCGGGTCCCGGGTGATGAGTCTGCCGTTTGTCAATAAGTACATGATGGTTCCTCCTTAATGACTGAGAACAACACGTCTCGGATAACAAAAAATGTTTCAAACCGCCTATGGTTTGAAACACTCTGCAAAAGCCGAGTGATAGTTGCAGCCCGTGCGCGCAGCACTTCGTTACAGCTACCAGTCTTAGATTGTAGCTTTATTGTACTCCCATCCTTGGGAAATTGCAATAAAAATTCTGTAAATTCTAAAAAAATTTTGCGCAACTCGTTCACCAAAACGCGATTGTCGCCGGCATATGGACAGAACTGCTCCGCAGTCCTGCTACAGTGAACAACTAACAGACTACAGTATGGAACGGACTTGCAGAGTGGAAAACACCAGAAAAAAAGCCTAAAATTTGGAGTGTTTTCTATTGTGGAACGGACCACGACCCGTTATAATAGGATCGTACAATCAAACGGCGTTCCCCCGGTTGGGGGTCCGCTGCCGAAAAAAACCTGCGGTCTGCGGTCCGCAGAGAAATGGAGTAGCCTATGTTGCAGAATGCCTATTTGAAGCGCGTCTATGAAGATACCGTCCGCTGCAACCCCGGTCAGCCGGAGTTTTTGCAGGCGGTGGGCGAGGTGTTTGAATCCCTGGAGCCCTATGTGGAAATGCATCCCGAACTGGAGACCCATGGCATCGTCGAGCGTCTGGTGGAGCCGGACCGCATGGTGACCTTCCGCGTGACCTGGGAGGACGACCAGGGCAAGGTCCATGTCAACCGCGGTTTCCGCGTTCAGTTCAACTCCGCCATCGGCCCCTATAAGGGCGGTCTGCGGTTCCATCCTTCCGTCAACGCCTCCATCATCAAATTTCTGGGCTTTGAGCAGGTGTTCAAGAACAGCCTGACTTCCCTGCCCCTGGGCGGCGGCAAGGGCGGCTCCAACTTCGACCCCAAGGGCAAGAGCGACAATGAGATCATGCGGTTCTGCCAGTCCTTTATGACGGAGCTGTACCGCCATATCGGTTCCCAGATGGACGTGCCTGCCGGTGATATCGGCGTGGGCGGCCGGGAAATCGGCTTCCTGTTCGGCCAGTACAAGCGGCTGAGAAACCAGTTCACCGCCGGCGTCCTCACCGGTAAGAGCCTGCGGTTTGGCGGCTCCCTGGCCCGGACCGAGGCCACCGGCTACGGCCTGCTGTACTTTACCCAGGAAATGCTCCGGTGTCTCAAGAACGATTCCATCGAGGGCAAAACCATTGTGGTGTCCGGTTCCGGCAACGTGGCGATTTACGCCGTGCAGAAGGCCCAGCAGCTGGGCGGCAAACCCATTGCCATGTCCGATTCCGCCGGGTACATCATCGACCGGGACGGCATCAAGCTGGACGTGGTCAAGCAGATTAAGGAAGTGGAGCGGGGCCGCATCAAGGAATACGCCCAGCGGGTTCCCGGCGCGGAGTACCATGAGGGCTGCCGCGGCATCTGGACCATTCCGTGTGATATTGCCCTGCCCTGCGCCACCCAGAACGAGCTGGACCTGGACAGCGCCAAGGCGCTGGTTGCCAACGGCGTCCAGGCCGTGGCCGAGGGCGCCAATATGCCCAGCACCACGGAAGCCATCAACTATTTCCTGGACAACAACATTCTGTTTGGTCCGGCCAAGGCGGCCAACGCCGGCGGCGTTGCCACCAGCGGTCTGGAGATGACCCAGAATTCCATGCGGACCAACTGGACCTTTGACGAGGTGGACCAGAAGCTCCAGAGTATTATGGTGAATATCTTCCATCAGGCGGAGGAGGCCGCCGCCGAGTGCAACGCCCCCGGTAATCTGGTGGTGGGCGCCAATGTGGCGGGCTTCAAGAAGGTGGCCAACGCCATGCTGCTGGAGGGCCTGTATTAAACGTTTTAAGGAACTGCGTTCCGCAAATGGATGAAACATCGGAAGGGTCCGGGGGGCTTCGCCTCCCGGACCCTTGTATTTTAAGAACGTGCGGCAAGCCGTTATTGTTTGGACAGCAGCGGAAAGGTCAGCACCACTTTAAACAAGTCGCCGTCCACCGACAGCTCCATTCTGCCGTTTTGCAGCTCCGTCAGACTCCGGGCGATGGACAATCCCAAACCGTTGCCCTCGCTATGGCGCGATTCATCGCCCCGGACAAACCGTTCCATCAGCTCTTCCGCCGTCAGATTCAGCGGCACATTGGAAATGTTTTTAAAGGCGATCTCCACTCGGCCCGCCACCGGCCGGGCCGTCACATACACCCGCGTATGGGGCTGGGCGTATTTGCAGATGTTGTTCATCAGATTGTCAAACACCCGCCACAGCCGCCGTCCATCGGCCAGAATCTCCAGATTCTTTTCAATGCCCGTCATCAGCTCCAACTGGGACGACGACAGCTTTTCCTCATACTCGGCCAGCGCCTGCCCCAGCAGGATATTCACCGTACACGGGGCCATCTGCACCTCCAGATTGCCCGTGGACGCCTTGGACGCCTCCACCAAATCCTCAATCAGCCGCTTTAACCGGTCCGACTGCCGGTGCAGCACCTCGGCGTATTCGGTGATTTTGGCGTTATCACACGGCTCTTTTTCGATCAAATCCGTATAGTTGATGATGGACGTCAGGGGCGTTTTGATGTCGTGGGACACGTTGGTAATCAGTTCTGTTTTCATCCGTTCGCTGCGCATCCGCTGTTCCACCGCCGCCGTCATGCCCTCGCCAATGGCGTTCAGGTGTTCGGCGTGGTCCTTCAATGGGCCGTACAGATGCGTCAGGCTGATCTGATGGTTCAAATCCCCTTCGGCCAACGCCTTGCCGCCGTCATACAGTCTCCGGCAGCTCAGGGTCAGCAGCACCACCACCGCCAGGAAGATCACAGAACGGAAGAACCACCAACCAGCCTCGCCGCCCCAGGCGGTGGCGGCGGTGAAAAACCCGTCCACCAGCACCACACCCACCGCGATTGCCACGGTCTTTTTCATGGTGGGGGTGCCGCGCAGAATCAGGGAACCGCCGTGGAGCAGTTTCCGCAGCAGACGATAACCCAGCCGCAGCACCCGGTAAATGATCGTATTGGCCCACAGGGTGTGCAGTTTCAGCCGCAGCGTGATGCTCATAAGCCAGCCCAGAGAAATCACTTCCAGGAAGAGGAAGCCCAGCGTAAACAGGAACATCATCGGCACGTTCCAGAAGCCATACGTGGCTTCCACCATGATTTGCGCGCCCAGGAATCCGGCGAAGAGCGTGGCAGCCGTCAGCACATCGGCGGGGACAAAGGTACCCCAACCGGGCTGAATCTCCGCCACTCCCCTGCGCTTGCCTGTGGCGCACAGCAGAAAGACCAGGGACGCAATGGACAGCATCAGGGACACGGCAGCCAGGGGATAGGCCCAGACCCGGAGGGTATACAGGACCCGGACCACCCGCGACACCAGGTAAAATTCATCGCCAAACGTAAACGTATTGGGCAGAGTGATCGTCACAGAAAGATGGGACACTTTGATGGAATCGGACGCGTATCCCTGGTCGGTCAGAGCATCCGCATCGGTGATAAATTTTTCGCCGGTGTCGTCGTCTTCCACATAGATCCATTCATAGGAATAGGTGTGGTCGGACGGGGCGCCGCCGTTGACGATACCGAAATTTCCGGTCCGTTCGCCGGTCATGTTGGCTTCCAGGCTGGCAATATTGCCGTTGATCCAGCGGTTTTGAAAGTGATCGGTTGTTTCGTAAACCAGAGCGTTGGCGGCGTCATAGGCAACGCCGGACGCCACATTTTCCAGCATGGTGTCCAGCATGGCCGATTCCGTCATGGTATAGACGCCCGTTGTCCACATGGCAAAAATGCCCAGACAGGTGCCCAAAAACGTGGGAATCATCAGAATCACCAGCAAAAATGATACGACTTTCGCCCACAGCCGATGGGTCAGGGGGATTTTTGTATGGGCGGCGGCTGCTTCCGCCGCCGGTTCCGATTTGGAAAACCAGTTCATGATGGATGCCTCCTCATTCCATTTTGTAGCCCCGGCCCCATACCACTTTCAGATGGCGCGGCTCCGACGGGGTGATCTCCACTTTCTCGCGGAGGTGGCGGATATGGACCGCCACGGTGTTATCGATGTCGAAGGGTTCCTTTTTCCACACCTGCCGGTAGATGTCGTCGGGGGCGTAGACCCGGCCGGGATTGGAGATCAACAGCTTTAAAATCTCAAATTCCGTCGGTGTCAGCGACACCGGTTCCCCGTCCAGCGTCACCGCCTTGGCCCGGTCGTCCAGGCAGACGCCGCCCAGTTGAAAGACATCCGGTTCCGGCGCGGCCGGTTCCGTCCGGCCCCCCAGCTGGGTGTACCGGCGCAGCTGGGACCGGACCCGCGCCAACACCTCCACCGGATTGAACGGCTTGGTGATGTAATCGTCGGCGCCGGTGTTCAGACCCAGGATTTTGTCCGTGTCCTCGCTTTTGGCCGTCAGCAGAATGATGGGGACATTGCTGTGCTGGCGGATGCGCACCATGGCCGAAATCCCGTCCAGCACCGGCATCATAATGTCCAGCAGCACCAGCTGAATATCGTTTTTTTCCAGTACCTCCAGCGCCTGCTGGCCGTTGTTGGCCTCGTGCAACACCAGATCGGGACTGGACAGGTAGATTTTCAAGGCGTTGACGATGTCCTGCTCGTCATCGCAGATCAGAATGTGATGCATTGGGGAACCCCTCCTTACGGGTATAGTATAAAAAATTTCCGATGAACAAACCAGTATCGAAATGATGAAGAATTTATGAAGTCGAGGGAAACCGTGGGATTGCGCGGGGCATCGGGACCGCCGCCCACAGGAAAAGGCCGCCGTCCACCACCCGCTGAGGGGTGGGGACGGCGGCCTTCGGCATACGCCGGGAGATTGCGCCATCTGCGGATGGCGCTTTGGGACACTGGGGGATTTCGCCCCGTGCGCGGGGCGGGCGTTTCGCGCCGTGCGCAGCGCGGGGATTTCGCCCGCTGCGGCGGGCGGCGTTCGCCCCGTGCGCGGTGCGGGGATTTCGCCCGCTGCGGCGGGCGGCGTTCGCCCCGTGCGCGGTGCGGGGATTTCGCCCGCTGCGGCGGGCGACCGGGGCTTTGCCCCTGGACCCCAGAATTTTTTCGAGAAAAAATTCAGTAAAAGCTTTTTAATCTGGGTGCGGTGGTTACTGGGAGAGACGCTCCGCGACGGCGGCAGCCGTGGCGCAGTCCATGGCGTGCTCCGTCACCATCTCCGCATCCTCCCGATGCCAACGATGGATTTGGGCGCGAGTGGACAGAACGGACGACGTGCTGACGGAAAATTCGTCCAGACCCCAGCGCAGCAGCAGCGGCGTCAGCCGCGGATCGGCAGCCGCCTCGCCGCACATACCCACGGGGATGTGCGCGGCCTTGGCGGCGGCAATGACGCTGCGAATGGACCGCAGCACCGCCGGATGCAGCGTATCGTACAGCCCCGCCACCTTGGCGTTGCCCCGATCCACCGCCATGGTGTACTGGGTCAGGTCGTTGGTGCCGATGGAGAAGAAGTCGCATTCCAGCGCCAGCAAATCGGCAATCCACGCCGCCGCCGGGGTCTCGATCATAATACCCACGGCAATGTCACCGTCAAAGTCCTTGCCCTCGGCCTTCAGCTCCGCCTTGCATTCCTCCAGCAGCGCCTTGGCCTTGCGGATTTCCTCCACAGAGGTCACCAGGGGCAGCATGATTTTAATGTTCTTGCCCACAGCGCCGGCCCGCAGCAGCGCCCGCAGCTGGACCCGGAACAGGTCCGGCCGGTCCAGACAATAGCGGATGGCCCGGTGGCCCAGGAAGGGGTTTTCTTCCGGCTCCATCTGGAGATAGTCCACGGCCTTGTCGCCGCCCACGTCCAGGGTCCGGATGATGACCTCCTTCCCTGCCATGATCTTCGCCACGGCGGCGTAGGCCTCGTATTGTTCCTCTTCCGTAGGGGCGGCGGTGCGGTCCATGAACAGGAACTCGGTCCGGAACAGACCGATGCCCTCCGCGCCTGCGTCGGCGGCGGCCTGGGCCTCGGCGGCGGAGCCGATGTTGGCGTACAGGCCGTAGTGGTTGCCGTCGGCGTCCACAGTGGGCCGGTCACGGTAGACGTTCAGCAGCTCCCGCTGGTGCAGATACTCGGCCCGCTTGGCCTCATACTGCTGCCGGGTGGTCTCGTCGAATGCGGTGAGCACCACACCGGCGGCGCCGTCCACAATGATGTCCTGGCCCTCGGCCAGGGTGTCCACCACATTGGCGACGCTCAGGACGGCGGGAACCTCCATGGCACGGGCCAGAATGGCCGGATGGCTGGTGCGGCCGCCCACCTCCGTGACGATGGCCGCCACGTGCTTGCGGTCCATACCAACGGTCATGGAAGGCGTCAGATCGTGGACCACCAGCACCGTATTCTCCGGCAGGCGGCTCAGATCGGTGGCCTCCCGGCCCAGGAGGATGGACAGCATCCGGCTGCGGATGTCGCCGATGTCGGTGGCCCGCTGCCGCATCATCTCATCGTCCACCCCGGCGAACATGGCCATAAAGGACGAGCAGACCTGATCCACAGCGGCTTCGGCACATTGGCCGCCGTCGATGCAGTCGGTCATCTGGGACTGCATAAAGGGGTCGCTGAGCATGACCACCTGGCCCGTGAGGATTTCCGATTCCTTTTCGCCCACGTCGGCGCGGAGGGATTCGGCCATGGCCGTGGTGGTCTCGGTAAACCGGGCGATGGCCGCCGTCAGGCGGCCCCGCTCGATCTCCGGTCCGCCGCTGACGACGGCGGAATAGTCCAGGGAAGCCGGACGGACCGGCAGGACTTTACCCAGT
Source organism: Candidatus Avoscillospira sp. LCP25S3_F1 (assembly GCF_052117125.1). Taxonomy (NCBI): domain Bacteria; kingdom Bacillati; phylum Bacillota; class Clostridia; order Eubacteriales; family Oscillospiraceae; genus Candidatus Avoscillospira; species Candidatus Avoscillospira sp. LCP25S3_F1. Next base: position 224,835 of record NZ_JBQKJT010000001.1, read on the forward strand.
CCGATGCCGTCCGACGCCCCGATGCCCTGCAAGGTCATAGGGTGTTCCTCCTGTGGGCGCTCAGCAGTCGCCAAGGCCGGATTCGATGAGCTCCACGGCGGCGGCCAGAGCGGCCTCCTCCTGCTCACCGCTGCACTGGACCTCGATCTCGCTGCCCTGCTTCATGCAGGCGGCCATCAGGTGCATAATGCTTTTGGCGTTGATGGAAGTACCCTTGAACACGATGGTCACATCGCAGGGGAACGCGCTCATTTTGGTGACGAACAGCTGAGCGGGACGCATATGCATCCCCTGGGGATTGGTGATCTTGACCTGAGCGGAAACCATAGTAATATTCCTACCTTTCTTTTGTTGCGGCAGCACCGCACACTGGAGCGGCGCCACCTGAAAAACACTTGTTCAGACTTTAAAAAACCGGTTGTCAGGATTTCTTTTTCTTGAGCAGGCCCAGCAGGACGGTGCCGACGGCGGTGCCCACCGCCAGGGCGATGAGGTAACCCACCACATTGGTCATGACGGGGAACACGAAAATACCGCCGTGGGGCGCGGGCAGTGCGCAGCCGAAAGCCATGGACAGCGCACCGGCCACGCCGGAGCCTACAATGCAGGCGGGCAGAACGCGGAGGGGGTCCGCAGCGGCAAAGGGAATGGCGCCCTCGGTGATGAAGCACAGTCCCATGATGAAGCTGACGATACCGGATTTGCGCTCCTCCTGGGTGAAGCGGTTGCGGAAGAAGAAGGTGGCGCAGGCGATGGCCAGGGGGGGCACCATGCCGCCCATCATGACGGCGGCCATGACGTCGGAGCCTTCGGAGGCGGACACGGCGGCCAGGGTGGAGGTGCCGAAGACGTACGCGGCCTTGTTGAAGGGACCGCCCATGTCAATGGCCATCATACCGGCCAGGACGATGCCCAGAACGATCTTACTGCCCTCGCCCATGGTCTCCAGACCCGAGTAAATGGCGGTGTTGATCAGGCCCACAATGGGGTTGATGAGGCACATAAAGAGACCGATGAGGGCCAGGCCCACCACGGGGTAAATGAGGATGGGCTTGATGCCCTCCAGGGCGCGGGGCAGCTTGTCGCAGACTTTTCTAAGGCCCAGCATCAGGTAACCGGCGGCAAAACCGGCAATCAGCGCGCCGAGGAAACCGGCGGAAACGGCGGTGCCGGTGGGCGAAGAGAAGGTCGCGCCGGACACGGCGATGGCGCCGCCGGCGAAGCCCACCATCAGGCCGGGCCGGTCGGCGATGGACATGGCGATGAAACCGGCCAGGATGGGCAGCATGAAGTTGAATGCCACATTGCCCATGCTCTTGAGCCAGGCGGCCACGGGGGTGTTCATACCGAAGTTGGCGTAGTCGATGGAGGGGTCGTCCAGCAGGAAGGCCAGGGCCATGAGGATACCGCCGCCGATGACGAAGGGCAGCATGTGGCTGACGCCGTTCATCAGCTGCTTATAGAGCTTGCGGCCGAAGGATTCGTTGGAAACGCTCTCGCTCTTCTCGCCGGTGTGGTGGTAGATGGGGGCGTTGGGGGCCTGATGGATCAGCTCCTCGGGCTTGTGGATGCCCTCGGAAACAGGGACCCGCAGGACCGGCTTGCCGTCGAAGCGGCTCAGTTCCACTTCCTTGTCGGCGGCAATGATGACGCCGTCGCAGTTTGCGATCTCCTGGGCGGTCAGCACGTTTTTCGCGCCGCCGGAGCCCTGGGTCTCCACCTTCACGGGGATGCCCAGCTCCTTGCCCTTCTTTTCCAGCGCCTCGGCGGCCATGTAGGTGTGGGCGATGCCCGTGGGGCAGGCGGTGATGGCTACGATGCGGGGACCGCTCTGGACTTCGGCAGCGGGCGCAGTCTCCTGGGCCGTCGCCGTCTCCTCGGGCGCGCCGAACTTGGCGGTCTCATAGCGGTCGATGACGGCCATAAAGGCTGCGGCGTCATCGGCGCCGCGCAGTTCCGCAGTGAAATTGGGGTCCATCAGCAGCACCATCAGATGGGAGAGAATCTCCAGATGCAGGTCGCCGTCCATGGGGGCGGCAATCATAAAGAACAGGTCCGACGGCTGGCCGTCCATGGCGCCGTAGTCCACACCCTGGGTCAGGGTGCAGGCGGCCAGGCTGGGAGCCTTGACACAGTCGCTTTTGGCGTGGGGCACGGCGATGCCCATCTCAATGGCCGTGGAGGTCTGGGCCTCTCTGGCCAGAATGGCTTTTTTGTACCCGGCCTTATCGGTCAGGCAGCCGCCCTTGTCCTGGAGGTCCACCAGGAAATCGATCATGGCGGCCTTATCGGCCACCGCGGGAGCGTGGAGCGCGATTTTCTCAGCGCTCAGCAAGTCAACAATGCGCATGGGATACTTTCCTCTCTTTAAAAGGCGTCCAACAACGCCAGGATTTCCGTTTGCGTCGCCAGGCCCTCGGTAAAGGCCGTGGCAGAACCGGCGGCAGCGCCCATCCGCTGGGCGTAACCGTAGTCGAGCCGTTCCAGCCAACCGGCCAGGAAACCGGCCACCATGGAATCGCCCGCGCCCACGGAGTTACAGACCGTACCCTTGGGGACGCCCAGGCGATGGCGATTGCCGTGCTCATCCAGCAACAGGGAGCCGTCTCCGGCCATGGACACCAGCACGTTCCGGGCGCCCTGCTCCTGGAGCTTGGCGGCACAGGCGGCGATGGCGTCGTCGGTCACCGGCGTTTCTCCAAAGATCTCGCCCAGTTCCAGATTGTTGGGCTTGATGAGGAAGGGCCGGTACGGCAGGGCGCTCAGCAGCAGTTCCCGGGTGGAATCCACCACAAAGGCAATGTTCCGGTCACTGAGCCGGGCCAGCAGGTTTTTGTACACATCGTGGGACAGTGCGGCGGGTACGGAACCGGAAATGACGAGAAAATCGCCTTCGGTGAGGCCGTCCAGCTTCTGCTGGAGCTGGGCCAATGCCTTGGAATCGATGTCGGGGCCGCGGCCGTTGACCTCCGTCTCCTCCCCTGCCTTCAGCTTGACGTTGATGCGGGTCATGCCCTCGTCGAGCCAGACGAAGTCGGTGCGGATGCCCTGGGCCTGGAGCCCTTCCTCCAGGGCCTTGCCGGTGAATCCGGCCAGAAAGCCCGTGGCCACGGTCTCCACCCCCAGGTTGTGGAGGATGGTGGAGACGTTGATGCCCTTGCCGCCCCACTGGATGACCTCCCGGGCCGAGCGGTTGATGGAACCGGCTGTCAGCCGTTCCAACCAGACCACATAGTCCAGGGCCGGGTTGAATGTGACTGTGTAGATCAATGGGAAACCTCCTTGATGACCGTCTGTTCCAGATAGTCGGGGTCGGGCAGCCGTTCGGTGATGATGGTGGCCTTTTCCAGGGGCAGCACCGTCACCGCCGACACCTTTTCAAACTTGGAGCTGTCGGCCAGAACGTAGGTCAGGTAGGACTGCTCGGCGGCCTTGGCCTTGATGGCAGCTTCCTCCGGGTCCGGGGTGGTGTAGCCCTGGCGGATGGTGATGCCGTTGATGCCCAAAAACGCCTTGGTGAAGTTGTACTTCCCCAGTTCTGCCAGCGCCGTGGGACCGACGACGGCCCAGGTGCCGGGCTTCAAATAGCCGCCGATGATGTAGGCCCGCACGCCCATTTCCAGCATCCGGTGGGCGCAGGCAATGCCGTTGGTGACGAAGGTGGCTTTGCAGCCGCCCAGATAATCGATCATCCGCATGGTGGTGGTACCGGCATCCAAATAGATGACGTCATCATGACTGATGAGGCCGGCGGCATATTTGGCAATGGCGGCCTTTTCGTCCTGGAACAGCTGGGTCTTGGTGGGTACGTCGGGTTCTTCGCCCTGGAACTCACTGGCGGCCAGCACGGCGCCGCCGTGGACCTTGTTGAGCCGTCCCTGCTTGGCCAGGGCCGTCAGGTCCCGGCGGATGGTGGCCTCTGAGGCCCCCGTCAGTTCGCAGAGACGCATGACGCTGGCAGTCCGGGCGTCGCTCAGCTCCTGGAGAATCAGCTCAAAGCGCTTCTCAGCCAGCATGGTCTCCCCTCCTTTCCGGTTGGTCGGTTTTGATCGTTTTTTATCGAACCTCATGATAGCACTAAATTCAATCATAGTCAATCTTTTTCAATCATTTTCCGACAAAAAATTTTCCCCTCCCCCACCCTGGTATTCCGGCAGAAAAAAAGCAGGGCAGGACACGGAAAAACCGGGTCCCGCCCTGGGCGGTGTTTGGGGGAATTGGGGGTGGAATTATCCGATATGTTGGAGAATTACCAGGATAATTCCATAGATCACACTGGCAGAGATACCGAAAACGAGAACTGGTCCGGCGATGGTGAACATCTTGGCAGCGACGCCCATGACGAAGCCCTCGGAGCGGTATTCCATGGCTGGGGACACCATGGCGTTGGAGAAGCCGGTGATTGGGACCAGGGTACCGGCCCCGGCCACCTTGGCGATATCGTCAAAAACGCTCAAACCCGTCAGGAGTGCGCCGAGAAAGATGACGGTGATGGATGTGAGGGTACCGGCCAGTTCCTCATCGAAGCCTGCGGCCATCCAGCCGGTGCGGATGAGCTGGGCCAGGGCGCAGATGGCGCCGCCGATGACATAGGCAAAGAAAATGTTTTTGTAGCTGGGGGACGATGGGGAGAGACGGGAAACGTATTGATTGTATTCCTTTGGGGACATTTGCTGCATGAAAACACCTCCGATACCCCTAGTATTCCCCAGTAAATTAAAAGTTTTACTCGATTTTTTTCAAAAAATCGCAGGGGTCCAGGGGGCAGCGCCCCCGGTCGCCCGTCGCAACGGGCGAAATACCCGCGCCGCGCACGGCGCGAAACCCCCGCCCCGCGCACGGGGCGAAATTCCCGCTGGCCGCAGCCAGCGAAACACTCGCCCGCCGCAGCGGGCGAAATACCCCATCGTCCCAAACCGCCATCCGCAGATGGCGGAATCCCCGGGGCGTCAGCCCCAAAGCCGCCGTCCCCACCCCTCGCGGGGTGGTGGATGGCGGCTTTCCCGTTTCGCTCCGAACCTCCGAACAAACTGCCGTCCCATGAACGTAGGCCAGCTGCCCCACTTCGTTAAGGGCGGGTACGTCATCGAACGCGGTACGACATAAGGCCGCCGTCCACCACCCGCTGACGGGGTGGGGACGGCGGCCTTCGGCTTTGCCGGGAGTTGCGCCATCTGCGGATGGCGCTTTGGACGACTGGGGATTTCGCCCCGTGCGCGGGGCGGGAATTTCGCGCCTTGCGAGGCGCGACCAGAGGCGCTGCCTCTGGACTCCGCGATTTTTTGAAAAAAATCGAGTAAAACTTTTATCGTTTGGTGCTATTAAACCATCTACACGCAAAAAAATCCGCAGGAGTATTCCTGCGGATTTCTGTATCGAAGGATTAGTCCTTCTCCACCAGCTCGATGATGGCCATTTCGGCGGCGTCACCGCGACGGGGGCCGAGGCGGGTCACACGAGTGTAACCGCCGTTCCGCTTGGCGTAAGCGGGGGCGATCTCGTCGAACAGCTTCTTGGCGACGTCTTCCTTGGTGATCCAGGCCAGGGCCTTACGGTAGGCAGCCAGGTCCTTCTTCTTACCCAGGGTGATCATCTTCTCGGCGATGGGCTGAATCTCCTTTGCTCTGTAGAACGTGGTCTCCAGCTTGCCGTTTTCAAACAGATAGGTGGTCATAGCTCTCAGCATGGCCTTCCGCTGATCGGTGGTTCTGCCGAGCTTACGAGTTCCGAACATTGATATTCCCTCCCTTTACAAGGTCACTTAGTTGTTAGAGTTGCTGTTGTCGTCGCTGGCCAGACTAAGACCCATCATTGCCAGCTTGTTCTGCACTTCCTCCAGCGACTTGCGGCCCATGTTACGCACCTTCATCATATCCTCGCCGGTTCTGGAAATCAGGTCCTCGACGTTGTTGATGTTGGCGCGCTTGAGGCAGTTGAAGCTGCGGACGGACAGGTCCAGCTCTTCGATGGTCATTTCAAGCACCTTGTCGCGGTGGGATTCGGCCTTTTCGACCACCGTTGTCTTGCTGGCCACGGCCTCGGAGAGGTCCGTGAACAGGCTCAGGTGATCGGACAGAATCTTGGCGCCAAGGGACACGGCGTCACGGGCCGAAATGGTGCTGTCGGTCCAGACTTCCAGTGTCAGCTTGTCATAGTCGGTCATGTTGCCCACACGGGTGTTCTCCACCGTATAGTTCACCTTATACACGGGGGTATAGATGGAATCGATGGGGATCACGCCAATGACGCTCTGTGCGGGCTTGTTGCGGTCGGCAGGAACGTAACCGCGGCCATGGCTCAGGGTAATCTCCATGTTAAAGGTGGCGTCGGGGCCAAGGGTGCAGATGTGGAGGTCCGGATTGAGGATTTCCACATCGCCGTCCACCTTGATATCGCCGGCACAGACCTCACACTCGCCGGAGGCGTCGATGTAGACGGTCTTGGTGCCCTGGCAGTGCAGCTTGGCGATGATCTTCTTGACGTTCAGCACGATTTCGGTGACGTCTTCCTTGACGCCGGGAATCGTGGAGAACTCGTGCTGGATACCGGCGATCTTGATGGAGGTCGCAGCGGTACCCGGCAGCGAGGAAAGAAGGATCCGACGGAGAGAATTACCCAACGTGATGCCGTAGCCTCTCTCCAGGGGGTCCACGACGTACTTGCCGTAGGAGCTGTCCTCGAGAGAATCGATACACTCGATGCGGGGCTTTTCAATTTCTACCATAATTTAAGATACCCTCCTTGTAACTCCGAAACCAAAAGTTTCGTTGCCATTCTTCAGCTTACCAATTGTTGAGGGCGATGCGTTACTTGGAGTACAACTCGACGATCAGGTGCTCAGCGATCTCGAAGTCAATGTCATCCTTGGTGGGCATGGCAATGACCTTGCCGGAGAGGTTGTTCTTATCTCTATCCAGCCACTTGGGAGCGGCGACGAAAGCGTCGTCCTCCTTCATCTTCTTGAAGCGGTTGTTGGAAGCGCTCTTCTCGCAGACGGCGATGACGTCGTTCAGGCCCACCAGGTAGGAGGGGATATCGACGCGCTTGCCGTTGACGGTGAAGTGGCCGTGGTTCACCAGCTGGCGAGCCTCGCGGCGGGTCGCGGCAAAGCCCAGACGGTACACCACATTGTCCAGACGGCGCTCCACCAGCTGCAGCAGGTTGCTGCCGGTGTTGCCGCCCATGCGCTCGGCCTTCTCGTAGTACATCCGGAACTGCTTCTCCAGGATGCCGTACACGAAACGGACCTTCTGCTTCTCCTGCAGCTGCAGGCCGTACTCGGACTTCTTGGTTCTTCTCTGGCCGCCGGGGTTCTTGTTGGAGCTCTTGGAATAGCCCATGGCGGCAGGAGAAACGCCCAGCGTTCTGCAACGCTTCAGAATGGGTTGCGTATTTTTAGCCATAGTTACGTGATCCTCCTTTTAGCGATTAAACGCGGCGTCTCTTGGGAGGACGGCAGCCATTGTGAGGAATGGGGGTGACGTCCTTGATCATGTTGACCTCGAGACCAGCGGACTGCAAAGCGCGGATAGCGGCTTCACGGCCCTGGCCGGGGCCCTTGACGTACACTTCGACGGTCTTCAGGCCATGCTCCATCGCAGCCTTGGCAGCCGTCTCGGCAGCCATCTGGGCAGCGAAGGGAGTGGACTTTCTGGAACCGCGGAAGCCCAGACCACCGGAGGAAGCCCAGGACAGAGCATTGCCCTGGAGATCGGTGATGGTAACCATGGTGTTGTTGAAGGTGGAGCGGATATGCGCGGCACCCTTCTCTACGTTCTTGCGCTCACGGCGTCTCTTGACGACCTTCTTGTTAGCAGTAGCCTTAGCCATTACATATCCCTCCTTTACTTCTTCTTATTGGCGATGGTCTTCTTGGGACCCTTGCGGGTACGAGCGTTGGTCTTGGTACGCTGACCACGGACAGGCAGGCCTCTTCTGTGACGGGTGCCACGATAGCAGCCGATCTCGGTCAGTCTCTTGATGTTCAGCGCGGTCTCACGGCGCAGGTCGCCCTCGATGGTGTAGTTCTTGGCGATCTCTTCGCGGAGCTGAGCCTCCTGCTCGTCGGTCAGATCCTTCACGCGGGTATCGGGGTTGATACCGGTGGCCTTCAGGATATCGTTTGCGCTCTTTCTGCCAATGCCGAAGATATAAGTGAGTCCGATCTCGATTCTCTTATCTCTGGGCAGGTCAATACCGGAAATACGTGCCATATTACTTCGTGCACCTCCTTAGCCTTGTCTTTGTTTGTGTTTGGGGTTTTCGCAAATAACCATAACACGGCCCTTGCGCTTAATGACTTTGCACTTTTCGCACATGGGCTTGACGGACGGTCTTACCTTCATACTGTAACCTCCATATGAGAAATACGTCTTATTTACTTCTCCAGGTGATTCTGCCCCTTGTCAGGTCGTACGGAGACATCTGTACCGTGACCTTGTCGCCGGGGAGAATCTTGATAAAGTTCATCCGGAGCTTGCCGGAGATATGAGCCAATATCGTGTGTCCGTTGCCGATGTCAACGGAGAACATCGCATTTGGCAGCGCATCCGTTACGATGCCCTCAAGCTCGATTACGTCGTCTTTTGCCAAGTTCTTTACCCTCCTTGGTTATGACTTTGGTTTTGATGGCGAAGTCTCGCCAAATCCCTGCGTAATTCGCTGTCGAGCACCTCTCCCCCGGTGCGCAAGCGCTGGGCGGAGAGGCAGTCGGTCCGTGCGATCAGTCGGACATGCTTCAGCTTTTTCCGTTTGGGATGAAAGAGTTTTCTGCACTTTCCGTCGGCCACGGCGGCGTAGGTTCCGTCGCAGTCCACGACGAAGAACCAGTCTCCCCGGTCGTGACCGGCCAGGGATTCCACCAGGTCTCCCTTGGAAATTTCCATACTAAAGCTCCTCGGTGACTGTGAGGATCTCCGGCTCACCGTCTGTGATAGCCACAGTGTTTTCGTAGTGAGCCGACAGCTTGCCGTCTGTCGTCACCGTGGTCCATTGATCTTTCAGGACGCGCACATCGTATGTGCCCTGGTTTACCATGGGTTCAACAGCGATTGTCATACCGCGGACCAGCCGCGGGCCTCTACCTGGGGCGCCGAAGTTGGGCACCTCCGGCGATTCATGCAGCTTTTCGCCGACGCCGTGGCCGACGAAGCTGCGGACAACGGAGAATCCGTTGGCCTCCACATAGGACTGAACCGCGTGGGAGATATCGGACACCCGATATCCCTGGCGCGCAAACTTCATACCCTCAAAGAAGCTCTGCTTTGTGACAGCGATGAGCTTTTCCGCCTCGGCAGAGATGCTGCCGCAGGCGAAGGTAGCGGCGCAATCACCGTGAAAACCGCCCCAATAGGCACCTACATCCACGCTGACAATGTCGCCCTCACGAAGGACCCGTCCGTCGGGAATTCCGTGGATCACCACATCGTTTACAGAGATGCAAGCGCTAGCGGGGTATCCTGAGTAGTTCAGGAAAGACGGCTTCGCGCCCTGCGACACGATATAATCGTGAACAGCCTTGTCGATCTCCATGGTAGTGACGCCGGGCCGGACCATACTTCCGGCCAGAGCACGGGCTCCGGCAGCAATTCTGCCGGCCCGGCGCATCACCTCGAGCTCACGCTCAGTTTTGACAGATATCATAGATCAGACACCTATCGCTTGAAGGATCGCAGCAGTGATGTCTGCGATGGGCTGATTGCCCTCCACCAGTTTGAGAACGCCCAGCTTCTCATAGAAGCCCTTGAGGGGTTCGGTTTCCTGATGGAACACGCTCAGGCGGTTGCGGACCGTCTCGGGCGCGTCATCCTTGCGGATGGAAAGGGCCTGGCCACAGTGGTCGCAGATGCCTTCGACCTTCGGAGGATTGGCGGTCACGTGGAAGCTGGCGCCGCAGGCCGAGCAGACCCGGCGGCCCGTCATCCGCTGTTCGATGACCGCGTCCTCGATCTCGATGGACACCACACTGTCGAAGTGGATGCCCGCGTCCTCCAGGGCCTGAGCCTGGGGGATGGTGCGGGGCATACCATCGAGGATATAGCCCTTCTGGCAGTCCGGCTGGGCCACGCGCTCCTGGACGATGCCGATGATGACTTCGTCGGGGACCAGTTTGCCCTGGTCCATGAAGCTCTTGGCCTTGAGACCGACCTCGGTGCCGTTTTTGATTGCTTCGCGCAGGATGTTACCGGTGGAGATGGTGGGAATGCCCAGCTGAGCGGCAATGCGCTCGGCCTGGGTACCCTTACCGGCGCCGGGAGCACCCAAAAGAATCAGTTTCATTGAGAATCCCTCTTTCGATTACTCCAGGAAGCCCTTGTAGTGACGCATCATCATCTGGGCTTCCAGTGCGCTCACGGTCTCACGGGCAACGCCCACGACGATGATGACGGAAGTACCGCCGATGGACAGCATATTGTCCACCAGGGCGCCCAGGATAATGGGCACCAGGGCGATGACGGCCAGATACAGGGCGCCGAAGAAGGTGATCTTGTTGATCACTTTGGAGATGAACTCCGCCGTGGGGCGGCCGGGCCGGAAGCCGGGGATAAAGCCGCCGTTCTTCTTCAGGTTGTTGGCGATCTCCACGGGGTTGTACTGCACAGTCGCGTAGAAGAAGCTGAACGCGATGATCAGCAGGAAATAAACCAGGCCATAGAGGAAGCTCCGGTTGCTGAACAGGTTCTCATACAGCCAGCCGCTGGTGTGGCCGGTGAAGGCCGCGATGGTGGCGGGCAGAGAGGCGATGGACTGAGCGAAGATGATGGGCAGAACACCGCTCATGTTGACCTTGATGGGCAGATGGGTGCTCTGGCCGCCGTACATCTTGCGGCCTACCACGCGCTTGGCGTACTGCACGGGGATGCGGCGCTCGGCGTTGGTGATGAACACCACGAAGAGGACCAGCAGCAGGACGCCGATGACGATCAGCAGGGCCAGATACCAGGCCAGGGTACCGCGGGCAACACCGGTGAAGATGTGGCTGATGCCGGCAGGCAGGCGGGAAATGATGTTGGCAAAGAGGATGATGGAAATACCGTTGCCGATACCAAATTCCGTGATCTGCTCACCGAGCCACATGACGAAGCAGGAGCCGGCGGTGAAGCTGAGGACGATGACCAGGCCATAGAGGAAACCCGTGTGGGTCAGCAGGCCGGCATTGTTCAGCATGACGTAGTAGGCAAGGCCCATGAGAAGGCCCAGGCCCACGGTGGTGTAGCGGGTAATCCGTTGGATTTGCCGCTTGCCCTCCTCGCCGCCTTCTTTACTCAGCCGTTCCAGAGCCGGGATGGCGATGGTCAGCAGCTGAATAATGATGGAAGCGTTGATATAGGGCTGGATGGACAGCGCGAAGACCGTAGCCTGCGAGAAGGCCGAACCGGACATGGCGTTGTACAGGCCCAGAATGGTGTCGGAGAGCTGGGAGTTAAAATAGGAGGCCAGGGCGGTGACGTTGACGTAGGGAACGGGAACGGCGTTGCCCAGGCGGAAAATCAGCAGGATGAAGAGTGTAAAGAGGATCTTCTTGCGGAGCTCCGGAATTTTCCAGGCGTTGCGCAGAGTCGTAAACACCTTACACCACCTCTGCCTTTCCACCTGCCTCTTCAATCTTCGCCTTGGCGGACTCGGAGAAGGCGGCGGCCTTGACAGTGACCTTCTTGGTCAGCTTGCCGTTGGCCAGGACCTTCAGGCCGTACTTGCACTCGTGGAGGATGCCCTTTTCGATCAGAGCAGCCGCATCGACCACAGCGCCGTCCTCGAAAGCGTTCAGGGAACCGACATTGATAGCGGTCAGGGGTTTGGCAAAGATGTTGTTGAAGCCGCGCTTGGGGATCCGGCGGACCAGAGGCATCTGGCCGCCCTCGAAGCCAACGCGGACCTTGCCGCCGCTGCGGGCCTTCTGGCCCTTGTGGCCGCGGCCGGCGGTCTTACCGTTACCGGTGCCGGTGCCGCGACCCTTGCGCTTGCCCACATGGGTGGAGCCGGCAACAGGTGCGAGTTCGTGCAGATTCATAGGTTGCGCCTCCTTACTTCTCTTCGGTGACCTGCAGGAGATAACCGATCTTAGCGATCTTGCCGCGGGTCTGCTCGTTGTCGGGCTGCACGGTCTCGTGACCGATGCGGCGCAGGCCCAGGGAGTTCGCGGTTGCAATGTGCTTTTCCAGTCGGCCGCTCAGGCTCTTGACCAGCTTAATCTTCAGATTTGCCATTCTTCAAGCCCTCCTTTAGCCGACGATTTCTTCCACGCTCTTGCCGCGGACGCGGGCCACCTCAGCGGGGCCGCGCAGGGACTTCAGACCCGCCATGGTGGCCTTGACCACGTTCTGGGGGTTGTTGGAGCGCAGGCACTTTGCACGGATGTTGGAGACGCCGACGGCCTCCATGACGGCACGGACGGTGCCGCCGGCGATGATACCGGTACCGAGAGGAGCGGGCTTGAGCAGCACCTCGCCGGCGCCGAACACACCGATGACCTCGTGGGGGATGGTGGTGCCGTCCAGCACGATCTTGGTCATGTTCTTCTTGGCATCGGCGATGCCCTTGAGGATGGCCTCAGAGACTTCGGAAGCCTTGCCCAGGCCGTAGCCCACGGTGCCCTTGCCGTCGCCGACGACGACCAGAGCGGCGAACTTGAAGATACGGCCGCCCTTGACGGTCTTGGAGACACGGTTCAGGTAGACAACCTTCTCGATAAACTCAGGAGCGGAAGTCTCGCCGTTGTTGCGATCATTACGATTATAAGCCATTTTGTTTCTTCCTCCCCCCGTTAAAAGTTCAGTCCGCCCTCGCGAGCGCCCTCAGCCAGGGCGGCGACGCGGCCGTGGTACACATAGCCGCCGCGGTCGAACACGACGGTGTCGATGCCCTTGGCCTTGGCGCGCTCGGCGATCATCTGACCGACCTTCTTGGCGGCCTCGGCGTTGGAGCCGGTACCTTCAAAAGCTTTCTCCAGGGTGGATGCGGCGGCCAGGGTGACGCCGTTGACGTCATCAATGACCTGTGCGTAGATGTTCGCATTGCTGCGGAACACATTCAGGCGGGGTCTCTCGGGTGTGCCGGAGATCTTGCCGCGCACTCTCTTATGGCGCACCAGGCGCTGTGCATTCGTGTTGGGTTTTCTTACCATTGTGGCACACCTCCTAATTATTTCTTACCGCCGGTCTTGCCTTCCTTGCGGCGAATGACCTCGGTAGTATACTTGATGCCCTTGCCCTTATAAGGCTCGGGGGGTCTCTTACCACGGACCTCAGCAGCGAACTGGCCGACAACCTGCTTGTCGATGCCGCTGATGACGATCTTGTTGGGGGTGGGAGCTTCGATGGTGATGCCGTCGATCTCGTCCACAAAGACCTGATGGGAATAGCCCAGGTTCATGACCAGCTGCTTGCCCTGCTTGGCCACACGGTAGCCGACGCCGTTGACGTCCAGCTCCTTGGAGTAGCCCTTGGTAACGCCCTCCACCATGTTGTGGATCAGGGTGCGGGTCAGGCCATGGAGGCTGCGGTGCTGCTTCTCGTCGTCGGGACGGGCCACGGTGAGGACGCCGTCGGCGACAGTGATGATCATATCGGGATGAAATGCTTTCGTCAGAGTACCCTTGGGGCCCTTGACCGTGACAACGTTGTCAGCCTGAACGGTCACTTCCACGCCAGCCGGTACGGTGATAGGCATTTTGCCAATTCTTGACATAATGTTGTTCCTCCTTCTTACCAGACAAATGCGAGGACTTCGCCGCCGACGTGGTTGGCTCTTGCCTTCTTGTCGGTCATGACGCCCTTGGATGTGGAAATGATGGCGATACCCAGGCCCTTGAGGACGCGGGGCAGCTCATCGGCGCCGGCGTAGACACGCAGGCCGGGCTTGGACACGCGGCGCAGGCCGGTGATAACCTTCTCCTTGCCGGGTAGGTACTTCAGAGCGATGCGGATAACGCCCTGGGTGCCGTCCTCGACGATCTGGATGGACTTGATATAGCCCTCATCCAGCAGGATCTGGGCGATGGCCTTCTTCAGGTTGGAAGCGGGCACATCGACGGTTTCGTGCTTGGCCGAGTTCGCATTCCGGATTCTGGTCAGCATATCGGCTACGGGATCAGTGATTTGCATGTGTATACCTCCTGTTAGAAGTTACAGACCGTAGGGTCTGTGAAGACTCCAGGGTATCAGAGGAATGTGAATCGAAAGCGGGCAGCCGCCCCGATTCCATCTTCCCCTGACTTCTGAAGCCTGTTGACGAATGTTACCAGCTGGCCTTCTTGACGCCGGGAATCTGGCCCTTGTAGGCCAGCTCACGGAAGCAGATACGGCAGATGCCGTAGTTGCGAAGGTAAGCGTGGGGTCTGCCGCAGATCTTGCAGCGGTTGTAGCGGCGGGTAGAGAACTTGGGCTCAGCCTGCTGCTTGAGAATCATAGATTTCTTAGCCATTGTCTATCCTCCAATCAAGCGTAGAAGGGAGCGCCCACCAGGGTCAGCAGCTCTTTTGCTTCTTCGTCGGTCTTGGCGGTGGTGCAGATGCAGATATCCATACCACGGATCGCGTCGACCTTGTCGTACTCGATCTCGGGGAAGATCAGCTGCTCCTTGAGGCCCATGGCGTAGTTGCCGCGGCCGTCGAAGGAGTTGGGGTTGATGCCGCGGAAGTCGCGGACACGGGGCAGGGCCACGTTGAACAGGCGGTCCAGGAACTCCCACATACGGTCGCCGCGGAGGGTGACCTTCACGCCGACGACCTGGCCTTCACGCAGCTTGAAGTTTGCCACGGACTTGCGGGCCTTGGTGGCCACAGGCTTCTGGCCGGTGATGGTGGCGATGTCGCGGATGACGTTGTCAACGATCTTGGCGTTGTCCTTGGCCTCGCCGCAGCCGACGTTGACAATCACCTTGTCCAGCTTCGGAATCTGCATGACGCTCTTGTAGCCGAACTTCTTGAGGAGCGCAGGGGCGATCTCCTCATTGTATTTCACTTTCAGTCTAGCCAATGTTGTGCTCCTCCCCTTAAATGGTCTCGCCGCACTTCTTGCAGACGCGGTTCTTGGCGCCATCGGCAGCCAGCTTGTAAGCGGGGCGGGTGGGCTTGCCGCACTTGGGGCAAACGCGCATCACCTTGCAGGCGTACATGGGGATCTCCTTGCGGACGATGCCGCCCTGCTCGCCGGGTCTTCTGGCCTTGTTGTGAACGGTGGCGACGTTGATGCCTTCCACGATCACCTTGCCGCTCTTGGGCATGGTCTCCAGGACCTTGCCCTGCTTGCCCTTGTCCTTGCCGGACAGGACGACGACGGTATCATTCTTCTTAATGTTCATCAGTCGGTACCCCCTTAAATGACTTCGGGAGCCAGAGACAGGATCTTCATGTAATCCTTATCGCGCAGCTCTCTGGCCACGGGCCCAAAGATACGGGTGCCTCTGGGGTTCTTGTCTTCCTTGATCAGAACGGCAGCGTTCTCGTCGAACCGGACATAGGAGCCGTCGGCGCGGCGAACGCCCTTCTGGGTGCGGACGATAACGGCCTTGACGACCTCGCCCTTCTTGACAGTGCCGCCGGGCTGGGCCTTGCGGACGGAAGCAACGATCACATCACCGATGTTGCCGAACTTCCGCTTGGAGCCGCCCAGAACGCGGATGCACTTGATTTCCTTGGCGCCGGTGTTGTCGGCAACCTTCAAATAGCTCTCCTGCTGAATCATGGATTGTCGACCTCCTTACTTCGCCTTCTCGATGATTTCCACGAGTCTCCATCTCTTGTCCTTGGACAGGGGACGGCACTCCATCACCTTGACGGTATCGCCGATGCCGCACTCGTTGTTCTCGTCGTGGGCCTTCAGCTTATACGTTCTCTTCATGATCTTCTTGTACAGCTTGTGCTGCACGCTGTCCTCAATGGCGACCACGATGGTCTTGTTCATCTTGTCAGAGACAACAGTACCGACCCTGGTCTTGCGGAAAGCTCTGATTTCTTCCATGTTCGCTTACCTCCTTAGGCCTCGGGCCGAAGCGCCTTTTCGCGCAGAATAGTTTTGATGCGGGCAATGTCTTTCTTGACGCCGGCGATCTTCACGGGATTGTCCAGCTGGTTGGTAGCATGCTGCATACGCAGGAAAAACAGGTCCTTTTTCAGCTCGGTGAGCTTCGCCTCCAGCTCGGCGGTGGACATATTGCGGATCTCATTTGCCTTCATCATTATTCACCACCATTTCCGGAAACAGTGTCTTCCCGTGCGATGATTCTGCACTTGATGGGAAGTTTGTGCATAGCCAGACGGAGGGCCTCACGGGCCACTTCCTCGGACACGCCGCCGATTTCAAACATGACCTTCTGGGCCTTGACGACGGCGACCCAGTACTCGGGGGCGCCCTTACCGGAACCCATACGAGTACCCAGTGCCTTGCTGGTCACGGGCTTGTCGGGGAAGATTTTGATCCAGACCTTACCACCACGCTTGGTGTAACGGGTCATGGCGATACGGGCAGCCTCGATCTGGTTGCCGGTGATCCAGCCGGGCTCCAGGGCCTGGATGGCGAAGTCGCCGTAGGCGACCTTATTACCGCGGGTAGCCACGCCGGTCATGCGGCCTCTGTGGACTCTGCGGTATTTCACTCTCTTGGGCATCAGCATCAGCGGTTACCTCCTTCGCGGCGACCAGCGTTGCGGCGCTCGCCGTTGTGATTGTTGCCATTGTAGGGTCTGCGGCCGTTGCGGTCCCCTCTGCGGCGGTCGCCGTCGCGGCGCTCGCGGCGGGCGGGCTCGGGGTTCTCGGTGCGCAGGGTGGAGTTCAGGACCTCGCCCTTGTAGATCCACACCTTGACGCCGATGCGGCCATAGGTGGTAGCGGCCTCAGCGAAGCCGTAGTCGATGTCGGCGCGCAGGGTCTGCAGGGGGATGGTGCCCTCGTGGTAGGACTCGCTGCGGGCGATTTCGGCGCCGCCCAGACGGCCGGAGCAGGCAACCTTGATGCCCTTGGCGCCCAGACGGGTGGCGCGCTGCATGGCCTGCTTCATGGCGCGGCGGAAGCTGATACGCTTCTCCAGCTGAGCGGCGATGTTCTCGGCCACCAGCTGCGCGTTCAGGTCGGGGCTGCGGACCTCGACGATGTTCAGAGCCACGCTCTTACCGATCATGCCTTCGACCAGCAGGCGCAGGCGCTCGATCTCGGTGCCGCCCTTGCCGATGACGACGCCGGGACGGGAGCAGTGGATGTTGATCTTGACCTTCTGCTGGTTGCGCTCGATCTCGATCTTGGCGATACCGGCAGCGTACAGGGTCTTCTTCAAATACTTGCGGATGTTGTAATCTTCAACGATCAGGTCGCCGACTTTATCGTCACGGGCGTACCAACGAGAGTCCCAATCCTTGATTACGCCGACGCGCAATCCGTGGGGATTAACTTTCTGTCCCATAGCTACCTCCTGCTCAGTTCTTCTCGCTCACACCGATGGTGATGTGAGTGGTTCTCTTCAGAATGCGATTGAATCTACCCTGTGCTCTGGGCATACCGCGCTTGAGCGTGGGGCCGGGGTTGGCAACGGCGGTGGAGATATACAGGTTGGAGGCATCCATACCATTGTTGTTCTCCGCGTTGGCAACGGCACTCTTGAGGAGCTTCAGAACGGGCTCACAGGCAGCCTTGGGAGTCTGCATCATGTATGCAGTGGCGGTCGCAACGTCCTTGCCGCGGATCATGTCGCAAACGATCTTGACCTTACGGGGGGACATGCGAAGATACTTCAGATGTGCTTTCGCTTCCATTCTAGCGTTCCTCCTTACTTGTTAGTGGTCTTGCTGCCGGCGTGACCCTTGAAGGTTCTGGTGGGCACGAACTCGCCCAGCTTGTGGCCGACCATATCCTCGGTGATATAGACGGGAACATGCTTGCGGCCGTCGTGGACAGCGATGGTGTGACCGACAAAGGAGGGGAAAATCGTGGAGGCGCGGGACCAGGTCTTGAGAACCTTCTTGTCGCCGGCCTTGTTCAGCTCCTCGACGCGCTTGAAGAGCTCAGGCGCAACGAAGGGGCCCTTTTTGATGCTTCTGCTCATTACTGTTCCTCCTTACTTCGCGTTTCTGCGCTTGACAATGAACTTGTCGGTGCGGTTCTTCTTCTTGCGGGTCTTCAGGCCCATGGCGGGCTTGCCCCAAGGAGTGACAGGACCGGGACGACCGACAGGGCTCTTGCCCTCACCACCACCGTGGGGGTGATCGCAGGGGTTCATGACAGAGCCGCGAACGGTGGGACGGATACCCATGTGGCGGGTACGGCCGGCCTTACCGAGGTGGATGTTCTCGTGGTCGATGTTGCCGACCTGGCCGATGCAGGCGGTGCAGTTCATGCGAATGTAGCGAACCTCACCGGAGGGCATTCTGACCTGAGCCAGCTCGCCGTCCTTGGCCATCAGCTGAGCAGCGGTGCCGGCGGCACGAACCAGCTGGGCGCCGCGGCCGGGGTTCAGCTCGATGTTGTGGATGACGGTACCGACGGGGATGTTGGCGATGGGCAGGCAGTTGCCGGGCTTGATGTCAGCGCCGGTGGAAGCCAGGACCTTGTCGCCGGCCTTCAGGCCAACGGGGGCCAGGATATAGCGCAGGGTGCCGTCCTCGTACTTGACCAGTGCGATGAAGGCGCTGCGGTTGGGATCGTACTCCAGGCGCTGGACAGTGGCGGGCATATCCACCTTGTCGCGCTTGAAGTCGATGATGCGGTACTTGCGCTTGTTGCCGCCGCCGCGATGGCGGACGGTGATTCTGCCGTAGCTGTTGCGGCCGGAATGCTTTTTCAGGGTCTCGACCAGGCTGCGCTCGGGCTTCGCCTTCTTGTCAACGCCATCGAAAGCGGAAACGGTCATGTTTCTTCTGGACGGCGTATACGGCTTAAAAGATTTAATCGCCATTTTGCGTTACACTCCTTTTGAGAAATCTCTTAGACCATGCCTTCGAAGAACTCGATGGTCTTGGAATCGGCGGTCAGCTTGACCATAGCCTTCTTCCAGCTGGCGCGGCGGCCCACAGGGTAGGCGCCGGTGCGCTTCTTCTTGCCGTCCATGTTGATGGTGTTGACCTTCTCAACCTTGACGCCGAAGATCTCTTCGACAGCCTTGGCGATCTCGATCTTGTTGGCATCGGGGGCGACCTGGAAAACGTACTTCTTAAAAGCAGTGTCCTCCATGGACTGTTCGGTGATGATGGGCTTGATCACGATATCGTAAGCGGTCTTCATTATGCGAACACCTCCTCAATCTTGGCGAGGGCAGCCTGATCGACCACGAACTTCTTGGCGTTCAGGATGTCGTAAACGTTGATGCAAGAGGCGAAGGTGGTGGAGACGCCGGGAATGTTGCGGGCGCTCTTGATCACCAGCTCGTCGGCCTCGGCGGTGACGACGAGAGCCTTGCAGTCGGCGTCGACGGCCTTCAGGAACTTCTGGAACGCGGCGGTCTTGGGAGCGTCCATCTTGATGGAGTCGATGACCACGATGTTGCCCTCGGCGGCCTTGGCGCTGAGGACGGACTTCATAGCCAGTCTCTTGACCTTCTTGTTCAGGGTGTAGCTGTAATCGCGGGGCTTGGGGGCGAACACGACGCCGCCGTGGGTCCACTGGGGAGCACGGGTGCTGCCCTGACGGGCGCGGCCGGTGCCTTTCTGTCTCCAGGGCTTGATGCCGCCGCCGGAAACCTCGGCGCGGGTGAGGGCGCTCTGGGTGCCCTGACGGCAGTTGGCCAGGTGATTCTTCACAACGTCGTGCACAACGGACTCGTTGGGCTCGATGCCGAAGATGGCGTCACTCAGAGTGACTTCGCCGACCTGGTTGCCGGCCATGTTCAAAACTTTAACGTTAGGCATTTAAAAGCACTCTCCTTTCCTTAGCCTCTGGCGGAAGCCTTCTGCGGGTTACGACCGGAAGCCTTCTGCGGGTTCTTGCTGATGTCGGAGCCGGCCTGCTTGACCTTGTTGTTCTTGACCGTGCTCTTCACATAGACAAGACCGCCCTTGGGGCCGGGGATGGCGCCGCGGACAACGATCATGCCCAGTTCAGCGTCCACCTTGACCACGTCCAGGTTCTGGACGGTGACCTGCTCGACACCCATCTGACCGGCGCCGATGTGGCCCTTGAAGATGCGGGAAGGAGTAGAGGTGGAACCCATGGAACCGGCGTGACGGTGAACAGGGCCGCCGCCGTGGGTGGTGGGAGTGCGCTGTGCGCCGTGGCGCTTGATGGCGCCCTGGTAGCCGTGGCCCTTGGAAACGCCGGTCACGTCGACCTTGTCGCCGGTGGCGAAGGTGTCAGCCTTGATGACGTCGCCGACGTTCAGTTCGGCAGCGTTGTTCAGCTTGAACTCCTTCAGGTGCTTCATCATGGCCAGCTCACCCTTTTTCAGGTGGCCGATTTCGGGCTTGGACAGCTTGGACTCCTTGACTTCTTCGTAGCCCAGCTGGACAGCGACGTAGCCGTCTTTCTCCTCAGTCTTCTTCTGAGCGACGACGCAGGGGCCGGCAGCGATAACGGTAACCGGGATGGCCTTGCCGCTCTCATCGAAGATCTGGGTCATGCCCACTTTTTTGCCGATGATTGCTTTCTGCATTAGTGTTTCCTCCTATTTAAGGTTATTGGTTGATTTCAAAGCCATTGGACTGCCTTGGAACCAACATGACCCGTCCGTCCATTTTGACGGACCGTGGCGGGCAGCTATAATATATAATGTATATTACAGCTTTATCTCAATCTCGACACCGGCCGGCAGATCCAGGCTCATGAGGGCCTCAACGGTCTTCTGGCTGGGATCGAGGATATCGATCAGACGCTTGTGGGTTCTGCGCTCGAACTGCTCACGGCTGTCCTTGTACTTATGCACAGCGCGCAGGATGGTGACAACTTCCTTCTTGGTGGGCAGGGGGATGGGGCCGGAGACAGCGGCGCCGTTGCGCTTGGCGGTCTCGACAATCTTCTCTGCACTGGAGTCGATGAGCTGATGATCGTAAGCCTTGAGGCGAATGCGGATCATTTTCTGGTTTGCCATAATTACTTGTTTCCTCCTTGAAACGTACTCAGTGTTCGTTGAGCCTGGGTACGGACGAGAATCTCTTATACGCTAAGCCGTGCGTATCATTCCGAGCGCATGAAAAAAGCCGACGAACGCCGGCTGCCCATGATCGGCGATATACGCTGTATCATGAGAATCTCAGCCGCCCGATGACCGGACATACTCCGCGGAAGTTACCGTCCAGGACGCAATCTCCCACTTCATCGCATACTGCACCGGCCTTTCGACCGCGTGCCCACTCATAATACACGGTATCACCAACAATGTCAAGAGTTTTTCATAAAAAACTTACAAAATTTTTTCTGTATTTTCGTTGATTTGGCAGTTTACCGCGTTGCACCGCTCCCCTGCCGGTTTGCATCCTATATTATAATGTAGAAAGGCAGAGAAGAATCTCCCCGCCTGCCGCCCCGTGGGGCAGCGGCGGGGAGATTGCGGCATTGCCGCAGGGGTTCCGCGCCGTGCGCGGCGCGGTTTGGGACGATGGGGTGTTTCGCCCCGTGCGCGGGGCGGGTATTTCGCGCCGTGCGCGGCGCGGGTGTTTCGCCCCGTGCGCGGCGCGGGTGTTTCGCCCCGTGCGCGGCGCGGGTGTTTCGCCCCGTGCGCGGCGCGGGTGTTTCGCCCCGTGCGCGGCGCGACCAGAGGCCCTGCCTCTGGACTCCGCGATTTTTTGAAAAAAATCGAGTAAAACTTTTATCTTTGGGTGCGGTGGCGATTAGTAAGCGACGCCCCAATAAATCATCTTATCGGCTTTTTTGCCGCAGCAAACGCAGGTCTCGCCCACCTTTTCCTGATGGAGCGGCATGCAGCGGGACGTGACACCCACTTCTTCCTTCATTTTCAGCTCGCACTCCAGATCACCGCACCACATGGTCCGGGCGAAGCCGCCCTCGTTCTGCATGAACACCTTGACCTCGTCCATGGTCTGGCACGTCTTGGTGTGCTCCTCCAGATTCTTCTTGGCACGGGCATACATGCCGTCGTGGACGGCGTCCAGCAGCTTCTGAACCTGGTCCTCCAGCTCCGTCAGGGGCACAAAGACCTTCTCACCGCTGTCGCGGCGGCAGATGCAGCACTGGCCCTTTTCCATATCCTTGGGACCGATCTCCACGCGCAGCGGCACGCCCTTCATCTCATATTCGGCAGCCTTCCAGCCCATGGACTGCTCGGAATCGTCCATCTTGGCCCGGACACCGGCAGTTTTCAGACGATTCAGCAGGTCTGTGGCGGCATCGAGGACGCCCTCCTTGTGCTGGGCCACGGGAATGACAATGGCCTGAATGGGGGCGATACGGGGCGGCAGAACCAGGCCGTTGTTGTCGCCATGGGTCATGATGATGCCGCCAATCAGACGGGTGGATACGCCCCAGGACGTCTGGAAGGGGTTGTGGAGCTTGTTGTCCTTACCGGTGAAGGTGATATCGAAGGCCTTGGCGAAGCCGTCGCCGAAGAAATGGCTGGTGCCGCCCTGCAAGGCTTTGCGGTCGTGCATCATGCACTCCACGGTGTAGGTGGCTTCGGCGCCGGAGAATTTTTCCTTGTCGGTCTTCTTACCCTTGACCACGGGCATAGCCAGCACATTCTCCATGAAATCGGCGTAGATGTTCAGCATCTGCTCTGTCTCGGCGATGGCCTCCTCGGCGGTGGCGTGCATGGTGTGGCCCTCCTGCCACAGGAACTCCCGGTGCCGCAGGAAGGGGCGGCTAGTCTTCTCCCAGCGGAGCACGCTGCACCACTGGTTGTACAGCTTGGGCAGGTCTCTCCAGGAGTGGATGACGTTGGCATAGTGCTCACAGAACAGCGTTTCGGAGGTGGGACGGATGCAGTACCGCTCCTCCAGCTTGTCGCTGCCGCCGTAGGTGACCCAGGCGCATTCAGGGGCGAAGCCCTCCACGTGGTCCTTCTCCCGCTGGAGCAGGGATTCCGGGATCAGCATGGGCAGATAGACGTTTTCGTGGCCCGTCTCCTTGAAGCGGGCATCGAGACCGTTCTGGATATTCTCCCAGATGGCGTAGCCATAGGGGCGGTAGATGAACATACCCTTGATGGAGGAATAATCAATCAGCTCTGCCTTCTTGCACACGTCGGTGTACCACTGGGCAAAGTCCACCTCCATATCGGTGATCTGTTCGACTTTTTTCTCTTTGGCCATGGTGATAATTCCATCCTTTCGGGGGAAAGACCCCCGGTATTTTTCAAATCAGTGTCTACTATTATAACACGTCTGTCAATCCCTGCATAGGATAAACTACCATTTTCGCAGGAGGTAGCGCCATGGGAAGCGAGCTGCATTTTTACATTCACATGAAGCCCGGAGAGCGGGTGGAGACCGATCTGACCCTGCCGCCGGACAGCGGCGCCATACTCACCGGTGTGGTGAGGCGGGCCGACGGACGGCCGGCCGCCGACGCGGTGGTTCTGGCGTTGGATGGGGAGACGGGAGAGCCCCGCTGCCACTGTGTCACCGGCTGGGATGGGCGGTATGTTCTGGGGCCTCTGTCCCCTGCCCTCTATGAACTGTGTGTCCACGACGGCAGCGCCCCGGTCCGCACCGTGGACCTGTCCCTTTGAAGGGAGGATGCTATGGAGCCATATACCATTGTTCTGGACCCGACGGCGGCGGCCTTTTATGAACAGGTGGCTGTCTGGACGGGCCGCAGCGTGGAGCAGGTCCTGGCCGACGCGCTGTTCAAGCTGGCCGGAGAACTGTCTCTGGAGGCGCTGCACCGGAAAAATACGCCGGGCCGTTGAGTTCCCCCGCGGAATTTGGTATACTATACGGTATAGCCTTATACGAAGGGAACGAGCGATATGAAGTCCATCCGCGATCTCTATAAGATCGGTAAAGGCCCGTCCAGCTCCCATACCATTGGACCGGAGCGGGCGGCCCACCTGTTGAAAGAGCGATATCCCGACGCCGACCGATACACGGTGGTGCTGTACGGTTCTCTGTCCAAGACGGGCCAGGGCCACGGCACCGACCGGGTGCTCCATACGGTCCTGTCCCCCACGCCCACGGAGATTGTCTTTTCCGATGAGCCTCTGGGGCAGACCTATACCCATCCCAACACCATGGACCTGTACGCCTGGCACGGCGAGGAACGTTCTCCCCGTCTGCGGGTGGAGAGCATCGGCGGCGGCGATATCCGGGTGGAGGGCTGCGCGGACATGGAGCCGCCGGAGGTGTACCCGGAAAATTCCTTTGCGGAGATTGCGGACTTCTGCCGTCTGCGGAATCTGACGCTGTGGGAATATGTGGAGATCAACGAGGGACCGGAAATCTGGGATTTTCTGGCCGTCATCTGGCAGACCATGCAGAAGGCCATCGACGCAGGCATTGCCACCGAAGGCGTGCTGCCCGGCGGCCTGGGGGTGGAGCGGAAAGCGAAAACCCTCTATGAAAAGGTCATTGAAAACGAATTCACGGCCCTGCGGGAATGCCGCATTGTCAGCGCTTACGCCTACGCCGTCAGCGAGCAGAACGCCGACTGCGGCACCATCGTCACGGCGCCCACCTGCGGCGCCTGCGGCGTACTGCCGGCAGTGCTGCGGTATCTGAAGGAGCGGCGGCGGCTCACCGATGAAAAGGTGTTGCAGGCGTTGGCGGTGGCGGGCCTGTTCGGCTCTCTCATCAAACGCAACGCGTCCATTTCCGGAGCGGAGTGCGGCTGTCAGGCGGAAATCGGTTCGGCCTGCGCCATGGCGGCGGCGGCGGCCTGTGTCCTGTGCGATCTCAACACGGCCCAGACCCAGTACGCGGCGGAAATCGCGTTGGAGCACCATCTGGGATTGACCTGTGACCCCATCTGCGGCCTGGTGCAGATTCCCTGCATCGAACGCAACGCCGTGGCGGCGTCCCGGGCGTTGAACTGTCTCAATCTGGCCTTTTTCCTGTCGGATTCCCAGCGGATCACCTTTGACATGGTGGTTAAGACCATGTATGAGACGGGCATCCACCTGTCCCAGCAGTACCGGGAAACGGCGGAAGGCGGCCTTGCCAAGCTGTACGACCGCCGCTCCCGCCGGTGAATGGCCCAGCAGCGCCAACGAAGCGGCAGCAAAGCCCCAAAAACAAACGTATGACTGGAGTTTGACACTCTCCAGTCATACGTTTTCTTTTTTGCAATTTGGGTGCTGCCCTGTCCCATGGGGAACCGGTCATTCCCGGCAGATCTGGCCTTTCAGCCGCCGGTAATGCTTGTCGTCGTACATGGCCTGGTCGGCCTGGGACAGCAGGGCGTAAAAACTGTCGCCCACCCGTTCCTTCCAGACGTAGCCCATGGCCATGTCCACGCGGCCCTCCTGATCGCCTACGGCCTGGACAATGGCATTGAAGGTCAACTGGTCCACGTCCTCACAGAGGACCATGAACTCGTCGCCGCCCAGCCGGTACACCGGCCGTCCCTGGCACCGCTCGGTCAGGAATTGGAAGGCCCGGCACAGCAGGGCGTCGCCGTGCTCATGGCCCAGGGTGTCATTGATGTGTTTCAGACCCATAACGTCACAGTAGAGAATGCCCACGCTCTCCTCCGGGTCCATCTGCTCCAGGGTCCGGGCCAGACCGTGGCGGTTCCGCGCGCCGGTGAGCTGATCGTAATAGCTCATGCGCTCCAGCCGTCCCAGCAGGTCCCGCCGGTGGAACATGCACAGGATAAAATTGCTCATGATATCCAGAATGGTGGAGATGTGATACAGGTTGTTGATGGGCGGATTGTCCATGCCGAAGAAGCCCAGAATCCGCTCATGGCTCACGATGGGACAGGCGATCAGGCTGCGGACGCCCTTGGGGTGCAGCATATGGTACAACGCCGGTTCCCGCTCCCGGATGTCCTCCACATCGTAGAGAACCACATGCTCGCCCCGGTGAAACGCCTGGTACCAGCGCTCCACCACCTCCCAGGGCACCGCCTGGAGGTCGGCCAGCTGGGATTTCACGCCCGGCCTGCACCATTCATAGGTGTTTTTCACGCTGCCGCCTTCGGTCCCCTCAAAGATGTACATGCGGTCGCCGCCCAGCTTGCCGCCCATATAGCTGAGGAACGCCTGGACCGGTTCCTCCTCCTCGTCGTAGCAGCTCAACGCCACCCGCAGCGCCTCGTTGAGCAACTGCTCGTTGCTTTCATAGGACCGGATGGTGTTCTTCTGCTGGGCCTCGGTGCTCATGTCGAAGGACAGCTCCACCCGAACCCGCCGGTCCCCCTGGCGCACCATGGTATCCTTGACGGCAAAATGGCGCTGCAAGCCGGGATTATAGTAGACCCACTCATAAAACGCCCCGCATTGGAGCTTGTCGTTGGTGCAGAAGGGACAGGGCGTATCGCGGCCCTGGAGCAGTGCGTAGCACTTCTCCCCTTCCAGCGGCTCGTCCGGCTCCAGGCCGAAGCAGCGGCGGCCCTGCTGATTCATATAACACAGCTCGTATGTGTCCATATCGGCCATATAGACAATCTCATGGAGAGGTTCAAAAAACCTCTTCATCCCTTCCAGTTGCGATTCCATGATACGCCCCCTGACATTCCGTAAGACCGTTCGGTCTTCCGTTCCCCCACCGCGGCAACGCCGCGGAATCTTTATTTCATTATAAACGACAGCGCGGAAAAAAGCAAACCCGGATACATTGTTCCGACGGTCCGTTCCCCGAAAAAACCGCGCCGCACCGGACCGTGGAAACGGCACGGGCGGCGCAGCGGACGGTCAATCCAGGCAGCGGAGGATATGGCGGCCCTTTTGGCTGCGTTTCACCTCGTAGAGGACCTCGTCGGCCATCTGGTACAGCTCGGCAAAGGTCCGGCGGCGGCTGCCGCAGACGCCGCCCACCGACAGGGTGGACCGGGCCGCCGGCCAGTGGCGCAGCATGGTCTGACGGTACTCCTCGATGAGCGCGTCCAGCTTATGCCGCATGGGTTCCTCGTCGCCGCAGCCCGGGGCAAAGACGGCGAATTCATCACCGCCCACCCGGCAGACCACATCACTTTTGCGGAACCGCTCCTGCAGCAGTCGGGCCACGGTGCAGAGGGCCCGGTCGCCCTCCTCATGGCCGTACAGGTCGTTGACCTGCTTGAAGTTATCCAAATCCAGCATCAGAAACAGGTACCGCTCCGCCTGCTGCATCTGCTGCTCCATGCGGAGCCGGCCGCCCTTGCGGTTGTAGATGCCGGTGAGGGGGTCCGTCACAGCCTCGGTCTCCAGCGTGGCCTGGGCCTGCATCTGCCGGGTGATATCGATGATCACGCTGATGACGGCGTCCCGGCCATCGGCGGACAGGGTCCGCCGTCCGATGTCGTGAATCCACAGGTAGGAACCGTCCTTTTTCTGCATCCGGTACTGAATCTCATACTGATCGCCCAGATTGGGGATGGTCGCCATCTCCCGGTTGACGTATTCCCGGTCGTCGGGATGGATGCTGTTGAGGATGCAGCCGTTGATCCCCTGCTCAAATTCCTCGCAGCTGTCGTATCCCATCATGCGCAGCATCCGCTCGTTGGCCACATACAGGGGAAAGCCCTCCTCCATGTATCCGCCGAGGATGCCGCCGGGCATGATCTGCCCGATGATTTCCAGCAGGTCCAGCCGCGTCTCCCGGCTCAGGGATTCCACGCCCCGGGAGAGGAATTTCAGGGGGATGAACTCTCCATCCTCCATATAGAGGCTGGCTTCGGAGGCGTGGAGCGTCTGAATCCGCAGGCCGCCGGTCTGACGGTAGACGGCGGCGGTGACCCGCATGGGATACCGGGCCTGCTGGCCGTCGGGCAGGGTCACGATGGTTTCCATGTTGCAGAAGCAGTCCCAGACGCCCTCCACCCGCTGCCGTTGGGTAAAATTGGTGAGGGAAAAGCGGATGGGCTGTTCCAGGGTGGAAAATTCCTCTTCCAGCAGCTGCCGGAAGGCGGTTTTGTCCAGGGCCACCTCCCCTTCGCCGGAACCGATGCTGATAATCCCCTCGTCCACCAGCTCCAGGGTACCCGCCAGATCACGCCGCGTCAGATAGCGGCGGAAAAACTCCTCCAGCAGGGCCCGTACCGGTTCGGTTCCGGCGGACCGTTCCTCAGATTCCTGCGCCATGGGCGTCGCCCCCTTCTTCGGTCTGCTCGCCGCTGCGGCTGATGAGCCGGTACACGTCGCTGAGCTCCATGGGGCGGTAGTAGTAATAGCCCTGGATCAGGTCGCAGCCCGTATTGCGAATGATCTCGTTTTCATCGGCCCGTTCCACGCCTTCCATACAGACGGTTTTGCCGAACTGGTGGCAGGCGAAGACGATACTGCGGATAAAATTCATCTTGGCTTCCGATTCGGTGACCTCCATCACCAGGGACCGGTCCAGCTTGATGATGCTGGACGGATATTGCAGCAGCATCCGCAAAGACGAGTAGCCGCTGCCGAAGTCGTCCAGCGCGATGCGCATGCCGAGATTCTGGCAGGCGCCCACGAAGTCCAGGAGCTTTTCCGGCTCCTCGTCCAGGCAGCTCTCTGTCAGCTCGGCCACCAGGCCGCTGCCGCACAGGCCGTATTTTTCGAGGATTTTGGCCATTTCCGGCAGCAGCAGCGGGTCCGACAGCTGCTCCAAGCTGACGTTGAAGGTCAAATAGAAGTTGGGGTCATAGGACCGCAGCCGCACGCAGGTGCAGACGGCCTGTTCAAAGACCCAGCGGCCCACCTCATGAATCATTTTTTCCTTTTCAAGGATGGGGATAAAGACGGCGGGCGACACGTCCCGATCTTCGAACCGCCACCGGAGCAGGACCTCGCCGCCCTTGGCTCTTCCGGTCTCGGCGCACACCACCGGCTGCACCACAATGCGGAAGTGCTCCATCTGGTGTTCCACATCCTGCCGCAGCGCCATGGTCATGTTGGACATCTGCCGGATGCGGCGGATGCTCTCCTCCGAGTAGTCCACGTAACACAGATTGGATTCCTGCTTGGCCACGCGAATCAGGGAGATCATGTTTTCCAGCAGGTCCTCGGGCTTCCAGCCGGCGCTGGGGTACTCTATGACGCCGAAGGAGCAGACCTTCTGTCCGGCGACGCCCATGGCCTCGTAGCAGTCCACGGCGACGGTACGAATCTGTTCCACCAGGGCCGCCGCCCCCTCCCCCATGCACAGGGGATTGACGATGGACAGAAACCGCATGCCCTCCAGCCGGTAGAAGGACATCTTCCAGCACAGCCCCTCCATCAGGGAGTCGGTAAACCGCTTGAGGAGCCGGTCGCCGTAGGCCCGGCCCTTGGTGCTGTTGATCTCCGTCATGCCGTTGAGGGAAAAGCCGATGACCAGCGTCCGGGACCCGTCCTTGCGCAGCTCCTCCAGCTGCTGGAGGGCGGCATGCTCCCGGGGAAAGCCGGTGACCGGGTCCACCACAAAGTCGTTGTCCTGATGGGTCACGCGGCCGGAGAAGAACACCGGTTTCGTCCTGTCGGCGTTCCAGGTGAGAATGCCGTAGCAGCGAATCCATTTGCTGTTGCCGTGGGCATCCCGGACCCGATAGCGCAGGTCGTGGACCGAGCGCTTTTCCCGCATCATACTGGACAGGTCCTGCCAGTAGAGGTCCTGAAATTCCGGCGTGCTGATGCGCTTGGCCCACACCGTCAGCAGGTCCTGGACCAAATTGCTCTGGAAGCCGAAGTCGTCGCGCATGTTGTCGGAGATGTAGAACAGCCCTTTCTGCATGTCGCCCATGTAGAAGTAGCTGGAGCTGTTTTCCTGGGCCACCGACTGAACCATGGCCTCCACGTCATAGGCCGCCGTGGCCATAAAGCATTGGAGCGGCGTCTCCGGCGCGGGCTTTTCCGGCGCGGCGTCGGCAAAGTCCGCCTCCCGGACCTTCCGGCGCTCCACGCCGGGCAGACGGCTGTTCCGCCGGTAATAATCCCGTTTGTCCTGGTACATGACCTGATCGGCCTGGGTGATCAGGTCCTCCAGAATCAGCGGCTGGTCCTTGGACCAGGTACAGCCTATGGCCATGTGGTATTCGTCCTGCCGGATGGCGTGGCGCAGCCGCCGCAGGCACCGCTCGAACGCAGCTTCCTCCACATTGGGACACAATGCGATGAACTCGTCGCCGCCGGAGCGGTAGATGAGCTGCGTGTCCACGGACTTGCGGATCAGGTCGTAACAGTGGCGGATCATCCGGTCTCCGGCCTTATGGCCCTGGGTGTCGTTGATGCGCTTGAGGCCGGTGATATCGCAGTAGAGGACGCCGGCGGACTCCATGGACAGCCGGCCGTAGTATTCGGCCAGGGCGTTGCGGTTGAGGGCGCCGGTGAGCTGGTCGTGGTAGCTGAGCTCGTGGAGCCGTTTGAGCAGCTCCCGCCGCTTGAGCAGCGTAGAGGCGAAGTAGCCCACCACCTTCAACAGGGGGGTGATGAGACGCACCATCTCCGGATCGGGATTGTCCACGCCGAGGAAGCCGATGAGCTTGCCGTCCTCCCGGATGGGACCGGCGGTCAGAGAGCGGATGTTCTGGGGCTTGAGAATGGCGTAG
This sequence comes from Candidatus Avoscillospira sp. LCP25S3_F1, assembly GCF_052117125.1. Lineage (NCBI taxonomy): Bacteria > Bacillati > Bacillota > Clostridia > Eubacteriales > Oscillospiraceae > Candidatus Avoscillospira > Candidatus Avoscillospira sp. LCP25S3_F1. Next base: position 255,343 of record NZ_JBQKJT010000001.1, read on the forward strand.
GTCTCGGGATACTCCTGCCGAATCTGTTCCAGATCGGAAATCTCAATGATCTGGCTCTTGTCAAAGGATTTATACCACCAGTCCAGTGCCGGGGCCGGGACATTTTGCAGCACTTCCTTCTGGGGCGCCACACCCGGGGCGCACCACTCATAGGTATTGTCGGTGGTCTCCCCGTGAAGCTCAAAGACGTACGTCCGGTCGCAGGAGAAGGTTGTGCCGATGTAGGCCAGGAGCCGCTGTATCGATTCGTTCGGGTCTGTGGACGCGAAGATCTGCTGGAGACACTCGTTGAGGATGGTCTCACTGCGCGCGTAATAATAGGGCGTGCCGCTGGCGGCCTCCGAATCCAGATTGATGGCGATTTCCATGCGGTAGCGACGCCCGCCCGCCTCCAGCAGGCTGTCCTTGATGAGAAAGCGCTGATTGAGGACGGGGTTTATGTGGGTCCAGGAGAGGAACTCGCCGAGACGCAGCTGATCGTTGGTACAGAAGGAGCAGGGTTCGTCGCAGCCTTGCAGCACCTGATAGCACTTGCGGCCACGGTATTCCGCATGGGAGCGGTATTCCAGCGCATTGCGCAGATGGCGGTTCATATAGACCAGTTCGTTGGTCTCCACGTCGGTAACGTAGACCATCTCATCCAGATTTTCAAAAAAATTCCACTTTTCAGGCATACCGTATCCGCTCCTTCTCTCTTCGTATGCGTATGTCTCATTATACCGCAGCCACAGGCTGGAAATCAAGGGTCCATTCCGCCCGATGGGTGCGGCGCGGCGTCAAGAGGCTATTGAGAATTTATTGATGCAGTGTTATAATTGGAGAAATCCCCTCAGGAGGTTCCGTCATGCGGGAGTTACGCTATGGGCTGAAGCAGACCTTCCCCATCTTTTTCACCTATCTGTTTATGGGCGTGGCCTTCGGCGTCATGATGGCCAAGGCCGGATATGGGCCTCTGTGGTCCCTGGCCAGCGCCGTGCTGGTGTACGCCGGGTCCCTGCAATTCGTCATGGTGCCGCTGTTGCAGGCCCATACGCCTCTGCTGACCATGGCGGTCATGGCCTTTTTCATCAATGCCCGCCATATTTTTTACGGCGTGGGCATGATCGACCGGTTCCGCACCATGGGCTGGCGGTTTCCCTATATGGTCTTCTCCCTCACCGATGAGACGTATTCGGTGCTCTGTTCCATCCAGCACCCCAAGGGGCTGGACCGGCAGCGGGCAGACTTTTTCATTGCCCTCTGCGACCATTGCTATTGGATGGCCGGTTGTTTTCTGGGGGGCTGGGCCGGTGCGCTGCTGCCGGTGGATTTGACGGGCATTGACTTTTCCGCCACGGCCTTTTTTGTGGTGGTGGCCGTCAACCAGTGGCGGCAATACCCCACCAAGCTGCCGGCCCTGTCGGGTCTTTGCAGTGCGGTGGTGTTCTACCTGCTGCTGGGTCCCGACTATTTTCTCATTCCGGCCCTGTCGGTGAGTTTGGTGGTACTGATGGTCCGCCGCCGCTCCGTCCAGGCCAAACTGGAGGCGTACTATGGGAAGTAATACCTATGCCGCCGCCGTCATTGCCGTCTGCGCCCTGGTGACGCTGCTGACCCGGGCTCTGCCCTTTCTGCTCTTCGGCAAACGGCCCCTGCCGGGGATGATGCGGTATCTGGGCAACGTGCTGCCCCCGGCCATCATGGTGATTCTGGTGTGCTACTGTCTGCGGAATCTGAACTTTACCGCCTTTCCCTTCGGACTGGCGGAGCTGCTCTCCTGTGCGGCGGTGGCCCTGCTCCAGTGGTTCCGGAAAAACATCTATCTGTCCATTCTGGTGGGGACCGTTCTCTATATGGTTCTCATCCGCACGGTCTTCCCCGCGTAGGCCCCGGGACGTCCCCCGTCTGGGAACGTTTTCCATTCCTATTGTATCATACCACAGACAAGAAGACAATGGAATCAGGGGATGCTGCAAATTGCAGCACCCCCTGAAAAAAACGCCCAACTTCCCCCGAGGAAGTTGGGCGTTTTGTGTCGCCTGCGGGCGGGAACCGGAATGGGTACGGCGGACATGGCCCCTCCGGTCACGGGTTCCGGTACAGATAGACCATGACGGCCATGGCCGCCAGGAGCAGCAGCACCAGCAGAAAGACCAGTCGGTTACCGATTTTTGTGGCGCGTACCATCTTTTCCATCCACTGGTCGTCGCTTTCGTCGTCTTCCCAGGGGTCCCGGTTGGGTTCCTGATCCATTTATGTTCCCCCCTCGATGTCCATGGTGTCCAGCTCCGCCGCCGTCCGGCCGAACCGGCGGCCATAGCGGGTCCAGTAGGTGGTGGAGGCCCGTAAAAACATTCCCTTGGAAATGGGCATGGTACATTGGAGCGACACGGCCTGTCCCCGGGCCATGGCCCCGGCCAGCTGCCGCAGCTTCCGCCCCACCAGGAAGCGGAACGGCGTATCCAGGATGGCCTCGCCGCTGCCGATGGCCAGGACGCTGCCGAAGGGGCAGCCGGTTTTTTTGCAGAACAGCCGTACCATGTCCACGGCTACCCGGTTCTGCTCCGGCTCATAAAAGCCGCAGTTGATGAGCACCGACACCGTGGGCTTTTTTTGACCCATGGACCGCTCCCAGGCCTTCAGGAAGGACAGCAGCACCGTGGGCAGTCCGTCGGCGTACAGGGGGAACACCAATAGGACGTGGTCTGCGGCCCCGGCCTTGGCGCACAGTCCGTCTGTGTCGCCCTTGAGCAGATTGGCCGTCTCGACCGCTCCCTTCCAGTGTTTGCAGAACAGCTCCGCATACCGTTTGGAGTTGGAACGGGGCGCCCGGGGGCTGCCGTTGAGAAGCAGCAGATTCATTTGGACAGCACCTCCTCCACGGTCTTCTCCACGCCGTCTGGGGTGGTGAAGTGAATGCGCACGTCGGCAAAGCTCATGTTCTTGGCGTTGCGCTGCACCAGACGGCGGAACAGGTCCCGTTCCTCCTCGGTGTCGGCGCCGTAGGCCACAATATCGGCCTGTTTCCTGGTCACGGCCCGCTGGACGTGGTGGGTCTCCCCGTCCAGCAGGCGGATAAAGGGCTTCTGGACGGGAATGGCCCGTTCCAGCATGGTTTTCATGGGCACGTCGTAGCCGCCGTAGACCACGGCGCTGACGTAGAGGACCCGGCTGCTTTTGGCGATGCGGGGATAGATGTCCACCGCGTCGTCCCGCAGCACACATCTTCCCGGCGTCTTGGTCCAGCAGCCGAAGCAGCCGAGACAGGGGGCAATGGTCTTTTGGGACAGGTCCGCCATCTCCCAGCCCTCCGGCAGGGAGACGGCCAGCGGGCGGTCGGTGAGCAATAGGTTCATAGGCGCGTCCTTTCCGAATGCAACAGATTTTCTTTATCATATTATACAGATAGGGTTTCGTCAAGTCCGGAATGGACCGTGAGAAAACGAGCTGTTGCCGCGGCAACAGCTCGTTTTTGCATCAAATTGGATATCAGGCCGGGCCACCGACCACGCCGCGCAGCGCCAGCCCCGCCTTGTCGGCAATGGGTGCGCCGCAGTTTCTGCAATATGCCATACCCTCACCTCTCCTTTGGGATGGTTGCTGTGTTGCCGCCGGAAGCGTTTCCATCAATAGGAGGTTCCGACCGTGAGAGCCGCTCCGAGACCCAGTGCAAAAATTGCATCTAAATTATAAAAACCCAAAAAATGGCGCCAATGAGTGCGCCGATACCGCTAACCTTGGCAGACTTAGGCTTTGTCTGCCACCAAACCAAGCAAAGAACTAGGCCCACAATAGGCAGAAAGAACGAGAGCACCCCCCAGCCCAAGCTGCCACTATCCGTCAAGCTACCACTGGAACCGGGCTGTGCCACGCCACAGTGGACACAAATTACTGCCTTGTCGTCGATCTGAGTGCCGCAGTTCCTGCAATATGCCATAGTACTCTCCTCCGTTTGTTTCAAATCATTCTTTCCTCTTGTCCATACAACGCCGCCCCAGTGGTGCGGCCGGTTGTATCGATGCCAGTTTATCATATCCTGTCGAATTTTGCAATCCTTTCCATGCAGCGCCGCCGCGTGGTGCGCCGCGCCTTCTGACGGCACATCGCAGACACCATGTTTGCGGTGTGTCGTGAAAAAAACTCCCTGTAACGACTCATGTTTTTTTCCGCCGCTGGCAATACTACCGGCAGAAAGGCGGTGAAGTATTGCAAACGTTTCATTGTAAACCCCGGATTTTTTACGGCGACGGCGCGCTGGAGCAGCTGGGCCGCTGTCAGGGCCGTTCGGTGCTGGTGGTCACCGACCGGTATTTTGCCCAATCGGGGCTGGCCCAGGCCGTGGGCAGCCGGGTACCGGGCGCGTCGGTGACGGTGTTTTCTGAGGTGACGCCGGACCCGTCGGCGGAGCTGGCGGCCCGGGGCGCGGCCCTCTGCGCCCGCAACGGCCACGACGTGCTCATCGCCCTGGGCGGCGGCAGTCCCATGGACTGCGCCAAGGGCATCGTCTATGTACAGGAGCAGCGGCCCCTGTTTATCGCCATCCCCACCACCTCCGGCACCGGCAGCGAGGTGACCAGTTTTTCGATTCTCTCCCACAACGGCGTCAAGCACCCCATTGTGGACGACGCCCTCTTGCCCGACTGGGCCATTCTGGACCCGTCGCTGTTGCAGCAGCTGCCCCAGCCCCTCATTGCCGACGCGGGTATGGACGTGCTGGCCCACTGTCTGGAAGCCGTGGCATCGAAGAACGCCTCCCCCTTCTCCGACGGCTACGCTTCCATGGCCTTCCGCTGGTGCTATCAGAATCTCCCCCGCTCCTACGACGGGGACGCTTCGGTCCGCGGCGCGGTCCACGCCGCCGCCACCATGGCGGGACTGGCCTTTGACCATGCGGGTCTGGGCGTCAGCCACGCATTGGCCCACGCATTGGGGGGCCGGTTCCATGTGGCCCACGGACGGCTCAACGGGATTTTGCTGCCCGCCGTTCTGGAGTACAACGGTTCCACCTGCCTGGGCCAATATGCGGAGCTGGCCCGGGTGGCGGGCATCGAGGGCGGCACGGAGCGGCTCCTGCTGCGCAATCTCATCACAGCAATCAAGCGTCTGCGCCGCCGCCTGCACCTGCCGGAGACGCTGACGGCGGCGGGCATCGCCCCGGCGGACCTGGACAGCGCCCTGGACGCCCTGGTGACGGCGGCCCTGGCGGACCCCTGCTGCAAGACCAATCCCCGGACCCCCACCCGGCAGGACCTGACGGACCTGCTGCGGCAGGTGCGCTAGATGGAGCGGGCGCTGCTGTCGGTGGGGCTGGATATCGGCACCAGCACCACCCAGATGGTGCTGTCCCGGCTGACGGTGGAAAACAAGGCGTCGGCCTTTGCGGTGCCGGATTTGGCCATCACAGACCGGGAAATCATCTATCGTTCCGCCATCCACTTTACGCCCCTGTTGTCGGACACGGTCATCGACGCCGAAGCCATCCAGGCCATTGTGGACGAGGAGTACCGCAAGGCGGGCATTTCCAAGTCGGACATTGAGACGGGGGCCGTCATCATCACCGGCGAGACGGCCCGCAAGGACAACGCCAAGCAGGTGCTGGCGGCCCTGTCGGGCTACGCCGGGGAATTTGTCGTTGCCACGGCCGGCCCGGACCTGGAGGGCATTCTGGCGGCCCGTGGGGCCGGATGCGACGAGTATTCCCGGGAGCACGACACGGCGGTGCTCAATTTTGACATCGGCGGCGGCACCGCCAACGCCTGTCTCTTTGACCGGGGCCGCTGCGTGGATACGGGATGTTTAAATGTGGGCGGGCGGCTGATAAAATTCGATAAAAACCACCGCGTCACCTATATTTCCCCGGTGCTGGACGGTCTCACGACCCTTTCTGTCGGCCAGACCGTGACGGAAGCGGAGTTGCAGCCCGTGGCGGACCTGCTGACGGAAGCATTGGAGGAGGCCGCCGGACTGCGGCCCCGGACGGAGCTGTCCCAACGGCTCACCACCAACCGTCTCCCCGCCGTTCCGGAAACCGCTCCCATGCTGTCCTTCTCCGGCGGCGTGGCCGATATGATCTACACGGAATCGCCGCCGCCCTGGGACGCCTTTGGCGATATGGGCGTGATTCTGGGCCGGACCATTGCCCGCTCCCCCCTGCTGCAAGGGCCGCATATTCGGCCGAACGAGACCATCCGGGCCACGGTGGTGGGGGCCGGCAGCCACGCCACCACCCTTTCGGGCAGTACCATCGCCTATGAGGGCGTGGACTTTCCTTTAAAGAATCTGCCGGTGCTGTCGCTGACCGCCGAGGAGACGGCGGGCGCTCCACAGGAACTCGCACAGACTGTGGAGAAAAAACTCCGCTGGTTCTGGGACAATGGCGAACCGTCGCCGGTGGTCCTGGCCTTTCCGGGCCAGCACAGCCCCGATTTCCAGACCATTGAACGGCTGGCCGAGGGACTTCTATCTGGGCTTGCCCCCTTGCAGCAGGCGGGCTTGCCCCTGCTGGTGGCGGTGACGGCGGACATGGCGAAAGCATTGGGACAGGCCATGCTGTGCCGGATGGCCCAGCCCCGGCATCTTCTGTGCATGGACGGATTGACCATGGAAACGGGTATGTATCTCGACATCGGCTCCCCCGTGGGCAGCGCATTGCCCGTGGTGGTGAAAACATTACTATTTGATCGGTGAGGTGTAGGAATTGAAACTGCAAACGACGCTCTTTGGCAAGACATACCAGTTCCGCGATTTGCGGGACGTCATGGCCAAGGCCAACGAGGAAAAATCCGGCGACAAGCTGGCGGGCATCGCCGCCGAAGACGCCCAGGAGCGGGTGGCGGCCAAGGCGGTGCTGGCGGAGATCACCCTGCGGGACCTGTACGAAAACCCCGCCGTTCCCTATGAGCAGGACGAGGTGACGCGGCTCATTCTTGACGGCGTCAACCAGACCATTTACCGGGAGATTGCCGGATGGACCGTGTCTCAGCTGCGGGAATGGCTGTTGGATGAACGGACCACCGGCGACAAAATCCGGCGGATTTCCCGGGGCCTGACCGCCGAGATGATCGCCGCCGTAGCCAAGCTCATGAGCAATCTGGATTTGGTGTACGCCGCCGCCAAAATCCGTGTCACGGCCCACTGCAATACCACCATCGGCCTGCCCGGCACCTTGTCGTGCCGTCTCCAGCCCAACCATACCACCGACGACCCCGACGGCATCATGGCGTCTCTGCTGGAGGGTCTCACTTACGGCGCAGGCGATGCGGTGCTGGGGCTGAACCCGGTGGATGACAGTGTGGAGAGCGTGGAGCGGGTCTTGAAACGCTTTGATGAAATCCGCTGCCGCTGGGAGATTCCCACCCAGATCTGTGTGCTGGCCCATGTGACCACCCAGATGGAGGCCGTCCGCAAGGGCGCTCCGTCGGATTTGATCTTCCAGTCCATCGCGGGCAGCCAGAAGGGCAACGAGGCCTTCGGCTTCGCCGCCGCACAGATTGAGGAAGCCCGGCAGCTGATGCTGACCGAGGGTACCTGTGAGGGGCCCAACGTCCTGTACTTTGAGACGGGCCAGGGTTCGGAGCTGTCCTCCGAGGCCCATTACGGCTGGGACCAGGTGACCATGGAGGCCCGGTGTTACGGCTTTGCCCGGCCCTTCCAGCCGTTTCTCGTCAATACGGTGGTGGGCTTCATCGGCCCCGAGTACCTGTACGACGCCCGGCAGGTCATCCGGGCCGGATTGGAAGACCACTTCATGGGCAAGCTGACCGGCGTGCCCATGGGCTGCGACGCCTGTTACACCAACCATATGAAAGCCGACCAGAACGACATTGAAAATCTGGCGCTGCTGCTGACGTCCGCCGGATGCAATTACTTCATGGGCATCCCCCACGGCGACGACATCATGCTCAACTACCAGACCACGGGCTTCCATGAGACGGCGGCATTACGGGAGATCTTCGGCCTGACGGCCATTCCGCCCTTCCAGAAGTGGCTGGAGGACATGGGCTTTGTGGAGAACGGCAAGCTGACGGCCCGGGCCGGTGACGGCTCCATTCTCTTGGCATAGGAGGGGACGAGATGAACAAGGAAGAACTGAAAGCCATGGTGGCCCAAATGCTGCGGGACATGGGCCAACCTACCGGCAGCACCGCGCCCGCCCCGTCGTCCGCCCCGTCCCACAGCGACGGAGCCGTGGACGACCTGTCCAAAATCGACCTGCGCAAGCAGTATCTGGTGGAGAACCCGGCCAACGGTCCGGTCTTTCTGGCCCTGAAGGCCAAGACCCCCGCCCGCATCGGCGTGGGCCGGGCCGGCGCCCGCTATAAAACCGTGACGCTGCTGCGGTTCCGGGCCGACCACGCCGCCGCCCAGGACAGTGTCTTTTCGCAGGTGCCGGAATCCTTTTACAGAAGCAACGATCTGGTCTACGTCAAGACCAGGTGCGAGGACAAGGACGAATACTTGACCCGCCCCGACCTGGGCCGCCGCTTTGACGAAAAGAACCAGGCCATCATCAAAGAAACCTGCGGCCAGCACCCGAAGGTCCTGCTGGTCATCGGCGACGGCCTCAGCTCCGCCGCCATCGAGGCCAACGCCATGGACTGCGCCCGGGCCATCCGCCAGGGCCTATCCGCCTACGGCATCGAGCTGGGCAAGACGCTGTTTGTCCAGTACTGCCGCGTGGGCGCGTCGGACCACATCGGCTCTCTCACCGACGCGGAGCTGGTCTGTATGCTGGTGGGCGAACGGCCCGGTCTGGTCACCGCCGAGTCCATGTCGGCCTATCTCACCTATAACCCCCGCATCGGCGTGCCGGAGTCGGCCCGGACCGTGGTTTCCAACATCCACCGCCAGGGTACCCCCGCCGTGGAAGCGGGCGCACACATCGCGTCTCTGATTCGGCAAATGCTGGAGAAGAAATGCTCCGGCGTGGCCTTTCGCCAGGGGGTGGGCCAATGACCGGCGATACCCTGCCCGTGGAGATTCTGACGCTGCAACTGATTGCCAACGTCTCCCCCGATCTGGCCCGGCAGCTGGGTCTGGATGCCCGCCACAAGTCCATCGGCCTGCTGTCCACCGACTGCGACGATGTGACGTATATGGCCCTGGACGAAGCGACGAAAAAGGCCGCCGTGGACGTGGTCTACGCCCGCAGTCTCTACGCCGGCGCCGCCAACGCCTCCACCCGGCTGGCCGGTGAGGTCATCGGCATTCTGGCCGGGCCGAGCCCGTCGGAGGTGACGGCAGGGCTGCAAAGCGCCGCCGACTTTCTCCGCTCCGGCGTAGGCTTCCGGACGGCCAACGACGCGGGGGACGTGGTGTATCTGGCCCACTGTGTCTCCCGGACCGGGTCCTATCTGTCGAAGCTGGCCGAGATTCCCCAGGGCGAGGCCATTGCCTATCTGATCGCCCCGCCGGTGGAGGCCATGGTGGCGCTGGATGCGGCGCTGAAAGCGTCGGACGTCCGCATGACCGCCTTTTTCGCCCCGCCCAGCGAGACCAACTTCGCCGGTGGTCTGCTCACCGGCACCCAGAGCGCGTGTATCGCCGCCTGTGACGCCTTTGGAGAAGCCGTCCGGGCCGTGGCCGCCGCGCCGCAGAGTTATGGAGGATGAGTATGGAACTGGACAAGGATTTGCGCTCCCGGCAGGAAGCCCGGGAGCTGATTCAAAAGGCCAAGGCCGCTGCGGACGTGCTGGCCGGATTCAATCAGTCCCAGGTGGACCGGATTGCCAAGGCCATCTGTGACGCCGGTATGGCCCACGCGCAGGAACTGGCCGAGCTGGCCTGCCGGGAGACGGGCTTCGGCAACGTCCCCGACAAAACCATTAAGAATCAATTTGCCGCCCAGACGGTCTATGACGCCATCAAAGACGAAAAGACCATCGGCATCATCGCCGAGCACCCGGAGAAAAAACTGCTGGATGTGGGCGTCCCCGTGGGCGTCATCGCGGGCATCGTCCCGTCCACCAACCCCACCTCCACGGTCATCTACAAATCCATGATCGCCTTGAAGGCGGGCAACGCCATTGTCTTCTCCCCCCACCCCAACGCGGCCAAGTGTACGCTGCGGGCCGTGGAGATTGTGGCCCAGGCGGCGAAGCAGGCCGGATGCCCCGACGGGGCCATTTCCGCCCTGCCCACCCCCACCATGGCGGCGGTGGAGGAATTGATGCGCCACGATCTGGTCAAACTGATCTTGGCCACCGGCGGCCCCGGCATGGTCAAGGCCGCCTATTCCTCGGGCCGTCCGGCCATCGGCGTCGGCGCGGGCAACGGCCCGGCCTATATCCAGAAGACCGCCGACGTGCCAAAGGCCGTGGCCGCCATTGTCAAATCGAAAACCTTTGACAACGGCACCGTCTGCGCCTCGGAACAGAGCGTCATCGTGGAGGCGTCCATGGAACAGACGGTCCGGGCCGAGATGCGGCGGCAGGGCTGCCACTTCCTGGACAAACAGCAGGCCGACCGTCTGGCCGGATTCCTGTTCCGGCCCAACGGGGCCATCAACGCGGCGGTGGTGGGCAAGACGGCGGCGGAGATCGCCCAGCTGGCAGGCCTCAGCGGCGTGCCGTCCACGGCGAAAATTCTGGTGGCCGACGCCAGGGAAGCGGGCCACGATCAGCCCTATTCGAGAGAGAAGCTCTGCCCCATTCTGGGCTTCTTCGTGGAGCGGGACGAGGATGCGGTGCTGGAAAAATGCTGTCAGATTCTCCGCAACGAGGGCAGCGGCCACACCTTCTCCATGCACACCAACGATGAATCGGTGGTGCGGCGGTTTGGCGAGAAAATCCCCGTCTCCCGCTTCCTGGTCAACACCCCGGCCACCTTCGGCGGCATCGGCGCGTCCACCAATCTGTTCCCGGCCCTGACTCTGGGCTGCGGCGCCGTAGGCGGCAGCTCGTCTTCCAACAACATCGGTCCTCTGGACCTCATCAACATCCGCCGCATTGCCTGGGGCGTCTCCGACGGTGTCCCCCGCAGCAGCGGCAATACCACCGCCCCCGTGTCCTCCGCCGTCGTCTCCGACGACATGGTGGAAGCACTGGTCAACAAGATTCTGGCAAAACTGCAATAAGTAACGGATAAAGGAGCGTTTACAACATGGCTAACACAAATGCACTGGGTATGATCGAAACGAAGGGTCTCGTCGGGGCCATTGAAGCCGCCGACGCCATGGTCAAGTCCGCCAACGTCCAGCTGGTGGGCCGCGTCCAGGTGGGCGGCGGTCTGGTCACCGTCATGGTCCGGGGCGACGTGGGCGCGGTGAAGTCCGCCACCGAGGCCGGTGCCGCCGCCGCGGAAAAGGTGGGCGAAGTGGTGTCCGTCCATGTGATTCCCCGCCCCCATGCCGAGGTCAACGGCATTCTGCCCTCCGGCAGCGACGGGTCCGGCGAGGCGTAAGCCGTGGCGCTCTTTACAGAGAGCAGCGTCCGGGCCTGTATTCGGGTGAAGGACGGCCGCCGGGTGTTCTATTTAGGCCCCGGCGACCGCCTGACCCCGTCGGCCCGGGAGTGGCTGCGGCAGGAGCGCATTGAGATCGTCCAGGGGGAGCAGCTCAAGCCGAAAACGTATGAGACTCTGTTCGGCGGGACATTGACGGAAAAGCCCGAGCATATGACCCATCTGCGGGGCAACCTTCTGGTATTCAAGGACCATCCCCGCATTGAGTTCCGTGGCCAGATCGACCTCTTGGAAGCGGAGCTGCTGCTGGCCCAGCGGACGGCCATGGCCGATGGCCGGGAGGACATGGCGGACCATCTCCAGGAGATTCTCGATTTTGTCCGCAGTCTCATCCGGGCCGACGTGCTGGACGAGCCGGTGCAGCCTCTGCATCTGCTGGGCCTGACGGTGGAGGAATTGCGGGAGCGGAGCCACGCACCACAAAAATACTACGGCCAAAGCCATTTTATGCCCTCCCGCCACGATTCCCCCACCCTGCTGGCCATCAACAAGGTCCGCACCGTCATCCGCCAGGCGGAGCGGGCGGCCTACCGGGCCTTTCGGGACGAAAACGGGGTGGTAAGCCGGGACGATATCATTCTGGCCCTGAACCGGCTTTCCAGCCTGTGCTGGATTTTGGAGATACAACTGAAAGCGGAACAAAAGGAGGTGGAGCCATGAATCTGGTGGAGCGCGTCACGGACGAGGTCTGCCGCCGTCTGTTTCTGGAGGTGGAGGCGTCTGGCCGTCACGTCCATCTGACGGATGACCAGGCGCAAACGCTGTTCGGCCACGGCCTGACCAATGTGCGGCCCCTGTCCCAGCCGGGCCAGTACGTCTGCGCCGAGCGGGTGACGCTGGTGGGTCCCAAGGGCAAGCTGGAGCGGGTGGCCGTTCTGGGACCGGCCCGGAAGGAGGCCCAGGTGGAGATCTCCCGCACCGACGCCTATACCCTGGGCATCGACGCCCCCGTGCGGCTCAGCGGCCATGTGGAAGGCACGCCGGGCATTACCCTGGTGGGCGACCATGGACAGGTACAGCTGAACCAGGGCGTCATGGTGGCCCAGCGCCACATCCATATGACGCCGGAGGATGCGGCCCTGCACGGCCTGAAAAACGGCGATACCGTCTCTCTGCGGTGCCTGTCGTCCCGGCCGGTGATTTTGCAGGGGGTGTCGGTGCGGGTCAGTCCCCAGTTTGCCACCTTTGCCCACATCGATCTGGACGAGGCCAACGGCTGCGGCCACAAAAAGGGGGACCTGGGGATGATTGTCCATGGTTGAAGAACAAATCATCGAAGAGGTCCTGCGGCGTCTGGAGGTTGCCGGACCCCGTGCGCTGCTGATTGGGCGGCGGCCCGCCGACAGTCTGGGCTATGCGTTCACCGGCCACGCCCCCTATGACGCGGTGCTCATCGGTTCCCTGACGGCGGAACAGCTGCTGCAATTTTCCGACAGCCGGGTATTGGACGCCCTCTTGACGGGGATGCCGGTCTATCTCTACGAGGGCGGTCTCACCTACCGCCGCCACAGCGCCACGGCCAACCGGGCGCTGTGGGGACGGCTGATGGCGGCGGAGCGGACGCTGCGCCAGTGGGGCGTTCGGTTTTACGGCGGGAGAACCGGCGGCAGCGGCGGCCATACGGTCATCACCGCCGCCCGGGCCCGGCAGCTTTTGGCCCAGAAGCAGCGGCCCCCGGCGGGGGCGGTGCTGACGCCCATGGCCCGGGAGCTTTTGGAGGGAGGCGGGTTGTCGTGAAGATCGCCACGGTACTCTGCTCCGTCTGGGCCACCAAAAAGTCCCCCGGCCTGCTGGGCCACCCGCTCCAGCTGGTGTCCACCGAAAGTGGACAGCTGGTGGCCGTGGACCTGGTGGGGGCCGGTGTGGGGGACAAGGTGCTGCTGAGCTTCGGCAGCGCCGCCCGCATGGAAAATCCCCACGCCCCCGCCGACGCGGCCATTGTGGGGATACTCGACCAGTTGGAGGAGTTGGAATCGTATGTCCATCAATGAACTGATTGTTTACCTCATGGTAATTTTCATGGTGCTGGGCGCGCTGGACCGGATTTTCGGCAATCGGTTCGGCCTGGGACCCCAGTTTGAAGAAGGCATTCTGGCCATGGGCTCTCTGGCCCTGGCCATGATCGGCATTATCTCCCTGGCCCCGGTGCTGGCAAATCTGCTGCGGCCGGTGCTTGGTCCCGTGTTTCGGGTCTTCGGCGCGGACCCGGCCATGTTCGCCGGGTCCCTGCTGGCCTGCGACATGGGCGGCGCGCCCCTGGCCATGGAGCTGACGGAAAACCGGGATGCCGCCCTGTTCAGCGGCATCATTGTCGGCTCCATGCTGGGCCCTACCATTGTCTTTACCATTCCCGTGGCGTTGGGCATCCTCAAAAAAGAGGATACCACCTATCTGGCCAAGGGCGTGCTGGCGGGCATCATCACCATTCCCCTGGGCAGCTTTGTGGGCGGCCTGGCGGCGGGTTTTCCCGTGGGCATGGTGGCCGTCAATCTGATTCCCATTGTGATTTTCGCCCTGCTCATCGTTCTGGGCCTCTGGAAATTTGAATCGGCCATGATTAAAGGCTTTTCGATTTTCGGCCGCATTGTCCTGGCGGTTATCACCATCGGCCTGGCCGCCGCCATCATCGAAAAGCTGACGGGGCTGGTGGTCATTCCCGGCATGGCCCCCATTGAGGAGGGCATTACGGTGGTGGGCGATATCGCCATTGTCCTGGCTGGCGCGTTCCCTCTGGTGTACGTCATCACAAAGGTATTCCGGAAACCGCTGATGAAGCTGGGGAACCTGCTGGGGATGAACGATGTGGCCGCCGCCGGACTGGTGGCCAGCCTTGCCAATTCCATTCCCATGTTCGGCATGGTGGAGAAGATGGACCGCCGGGGCAAAATCTTAAATATTGCCTTTGCCGTGTCGGCGTCCTTTGTCTTTGGCGACCATCTGGGCTTCACGGCGGGCTTTGCCCCGGAGATGCTCACCTCGATGATCGTGGGCAAACTGGTGGGCGGTGTGACGGCCATTGCCGTAGCCCTGTTTCTGACGAAAAAGGAGGCGGCCCATGGATAAGGAAACCATACGCAATCTGGTGCTGGAGGTCCTGCGGGAGCAGGACGATTCCCAGCGGGTCCGGTCCATTCCCCTGCCCACCCTGTCGGTCCGGCCGGAGGACCGGCTGGATACGGGCAAGCCGGGGGACCACGTCTATACACGGGACCTGTTCACCCTGAACCAGAGCCCCCGGCTGGGGGCCGGGCTGATGGAGATGAAACAGACCACCTTTGACTGGACGCTGACCTATGACGAGATTGACTACGTCATCGAGGGGCAGCTGTCCATCCACTGTGACGGCCGGACGGAAACGGCCGGTCCCGGCGAAGTCCTGTTGATTCCCAAGGGGAGCAAGATTCAGTTTGCCGCCCCGGACTTCGCCCGCTTCCTCTATGTGACTTACCCGGCCGACTGGCAGAGTTCGAGCTAGTCAAAACGCGGTTTTGACCGGCTCGAGCGCGCCCGCAGCGGTACGTCGCTGCAATCGGTACTGGGTTCGTCTTCATATAGATCGGCCCCGGGCAATCGCCCGGGGCTATTGCGCTTTGGGGATGTGGGACTATGCAAATCTGCAAAAGTATGGTATACTGACGGTGCAACAGGAACTTTTTTCCCAGTTTTCGACAAAACACAAGGAGGGATTTCCATGAAATCCATATGGTTGCGCCTGGTTGCGCTGGTGTTGGCCCTGGGCCTGCTGGCAGGCTGCGGCGCTTCACCCACCGCAGAACCCGACGACGCGCCCACCAAGGACAGCGCGGCGGAGAAAGTGCCCACCGAGTCCACGGAGGACAGCGACGACGTGCAGCAGGAGCTGGCCGAGGACGAGATTCCCGACATTGCCGTGGTGGACGAGACGGAGGTCACCCTGTATCTGCCCAACGACAACGCCGATGGCTTTGATACGGTGACCGAGACAGTGAAAGCCAATCCCCAGGGCATTGTGGACGCCCTGATTGCCCATAAGGCCCTGCCCGAGGGCGTGACGGTCAACGACTTCCGCATGGAGAACAACGGCACCGAGACCACCACGGGCGAGGGCGACGAGGCCACTGTCAGCTATACGCCCGGCGACAGCCAGATTTTCCTGGATGTGTCCCAGGCCTTTGGCGACGCGGCAGCCACCACCGGCACTGCCGGAGAGACCATGCTCCTGGGCAGTCTGGTCAATACCATGCTGACCTATTACAACGCCCAGACGCTGACGCTGACCGTGGACGGGGCCGTGCTGGAAACGGGCCACAATGTCTACGACACCCCCTTTACCATGATGGAAGTGGAATGACGCTTTTTTTGGGGCTCCTGGGAGCCCCAAAAATTTTTTTCAAAAACCTCTTGCATTTTTTGAAATTCGTGCTATAATATCAAAGCAGTCAAGCGACGGAGGCTTAGCTCAGCTGGTTAGAGCGCCTGCTTCACACGCAGGAGGTCGATGGTTCGAGTCCATTAGTCTCCACCAGTTTAAAAAAGACACACCATATGGTGTGTCTTTTTTTGTTGTTTATTCCATTTTGGAGCCGCAATAGGGACAGTATTCCCCGTTGCTGCGGCCCAGATGCCTTTCGCAGTAAGGACAGCGGTAAAACAGCAGATTGAATATGGAACCCCCGCATAACACAACAAACCCCAGTCCAATGAGCAGCGCACGGTTGCGCCACATCCCCAACAGCAGGATCATACAGCCGGTCACGGCAATTCCAGCGACCACTTTTCGGACCGTGCGCGGCGATTCATACCACATGGTCCCACCTCCCGGCACAAATTGAAACAGCGGGAGCAACACCCCGCATGGCGTGTTCCAGATTGTTATTCATTGAATTTTGGCACCGCAGTGGGAACAAAACGCACCAGTGTTTCGGTCCAGAAATTTCCCGCAAACGGGACACCGGTAGTACCGCAGATGAATGACCAAACCCACCAGCAGAATCACCACGCCCACGGCCCAGAGCAGCATGCTTGTGAAGCACACCCCCAGCAGCAGCACACCGCCGCCGGACAGATACAATCGCATCACAATGGTTCGGACGGTGTGCAGAGAATTTTTCCACATGGTCCCACCTCCTGGCACAATTTAAAACAGCAGTTTATTCCATTTTTTTGCCGCAATAGGGACAGTATGCGCCGGTGCTGCGGTCCAAAAATCTGCCGCAGTGGGGGCAGCGGTAGTACATGAAATGGATAAGTACCGCAACGATCAGCAGCAGCACCCCTATCACGGTCAATGCAGTCACTTCCATCATAGCGCCCACCAGAGCCAATACCGCCCCGGACAGCATGAACCATCCGACGACCTTCCGGACGGCACGCGGTGAATCTTTCCACATGGTCCCACCTCCCAATCCCTTTTTTTTAGTATACCACGGTTTTCTCCACCCTGCAATGTGGAATCCCTGTCACCATCTCCCCTGCCGCCGCCTATACTGGAAGGAGCGTATTTTTGAGAAAGCAGGGATTTGTATGATGTTGTATGAGGATGGCAGCCGGTGCCGCTGCCCCTGTCCATGCCGCTGCTGTCCCGGCGGTACCGGGCCGACCGGCCCCACCGGTCCCCAGGGCCCCGTGGGACCAACGGGGGCAACGGGGGCCACCGGGGCGACTGGAACAACCGGTACAACGGGGCCGACGGGCGCGACAGGTCCTACCGGCCCCAGCGGCGCTACGGGCGCGACAGGCCCTGCCGGACCCATGGGGCCAACGGGTCCAACCGGACCCGCCGGAGGCGGCAGCGGCACCGGGCCGACTGGGCCGACCGGTCCCCAGGGAATTCCCGGCCCAACCGGACCGACGGGACCCACCGGTTCCCAAGGTGCCACCGGTCCCACGGGACCGCAAGGCGTCCCCGGACCTACCGGCCCAACGGGGCCGACTGGTCCCCAAGGTGCCACCGGTCCCGCAGGACCGCAAGGCGTCCCCGGCCCTACCGGCCCAACGGGGCCGACCGGGCCCCAAGGTGCCGCCGGTCCCACAGGACCGCAAGGCGTCCCCGGGCCTACCGGACCAACGGGGCCGACTGGTCCCCAAGGTGCCACCGGCCCTACCGGGTCCCAGGGCGTCGCCGGGCCAACCGGTCCGACGGGACCCACCGGGGCAGCGCCGGACGATGCCTTCGCCTCCTATTTCAATTTTCAGTATCCTCTGATCCGCAGCACCCTGTTGGACCTGTTTCCCGATGTCACGGACCCCACGGGCCACATCGTTCAGACCGATTCCCAGCGCATTGCCCTGGCGCCGGGCTATTATCTGGTGTCCTACAAGGTGTCGGCCATTTTCTCGGCCCCCAACTACTTGCAGGTGACGCCGTCGTACAACGGCACGTCCCATCTGGAATACGGCATCTATTTTGCCACCACCGCCGCCGGGTCCAGCGCCTGCGGCTCCGGCTTTTTCATCATCCAGGCGCCGTCGTCCACGGTGCTGACCTTTAATTACAGCGGCTCCGCCGATGCCCGGGACGGCGAGATCAACGTGACCATCCTGAAACTGAATCGCCCCCTGTGACAAAAACGCGGAGATCAACGTGATCTCCGCGTTTTTCCTATGGTCTCTGCAACCGCTCCTGAATCTGCCGCTTGTACTGCAAAAATTCCGGAGACAAATTGAAATCCTGCCGCCGGGGCCGCGGCTCTTCCACGACGATCTCCGATGTGATGCGGCCCGGCTGACCCGTCAGCAGATAGATCCGGTCCGACAGCAGCACCGCCTCGTCCATGTCGTGGGTGATGAACAGGGTGGAAAGGTGAATCCGTTCCATGACGTCCAGATACCACCGGTGGATGGCGCTTTTCGTCAGGGTATCCAGCGCCGAAAAGGGCTCGTCCAGCAGCGCCACATCCTGGGAAAACAGGTACGTCCGCAGCAGTGCCGCCCGCTGGCGCATACCGCCGGACAGCTGGGAGGGCCACAGGGTTTCCGTCCCTCCCAGGCCGAACTCCTCAAAGAGCGCCGACGCCTGTTTCCGGGCCTCCCGCTTTTTTACGCCCCGCAGCAGCAGGGGCAGCGCCACATTGTCCTCGATGGTCCGGTACGGCAGCAGCAAATCCTTTTGCAGCATATAGCTGATATGGCCCGGTTTGCCGGTGATGTCCACCCCGTCCAGAAGTACCTGTCCGGCGTCGGGCTGCAGCAGGCCCGAAATGACGTTGAACAGCGTCGTCTTGCCGCCGCCGCTGACGCCCAGCAGACACACCAGCTCCCCTTTCCGCAGGGTGACGGACACATCCTCCAGCACCTGCCGGCCGTCAAAGGACACGGAGACGTTGCGTACTTCCAGCGTTTCCATCTCAGGCTTCCGGCAGATAGTCGTTGGTAAATCCGGCGTCCACGGTCACTTCTCCATCCAGGAGCTGGTTGTCGTTGAGCCACTGGAAGAATCCGCTCCACCGGGCAGCGTCAAACTCGCCCCAGCGGGCGGCATCGGCCTGGTACTCCCCGGCCAGGAACTCCTGGCTGGCATAGATCAGATCGGCGCTGTCGGCCAGCTCCGGCACGGCCTCCATCAGAATGTCGGCGGCCTCCTTGGGGTTCTCCATGCAGTATTCATAGCCCCGGGTCACGGCCTCCAGGAATGCCTTGGACTCCTCGGGATGCTCGGTGAGATAGTCGTTGTTGGCGATGATGACGGGGGTGTAGAAGTCGAACACCGGGTCAATATCGGCAAAGGCGAAGTAATCGGTCTCCAGACCGGCCACGTCGCAGGCCACACCGGCCCAGCCCTCATAGACCCAGATGGCGTCCACGGACTTGGTCTCCAGCGCCGTCACCTCGTCGGTGACCATGGAGGGAATCAGCTCCACCTTGGAGAAATCGCCGCCATCGGCCTCCATGACCTGCTGGATGGTGGCCTTTTCCACCGGCAGGTCCCAGGTGGCGTACTTGTGGCCCTCAAGCCCCTTGGGGGTGTCCATGCCCTCGCCCTTGCGGGAGATGATGCCGGAGGTGTTGTGCTGGATGATGGCCGCCACCGCCGTAATGGGCAGCTGGGCATCCCCGATGAGGGCCGGGGCGATGTAGTCCTGGAAGGACACGCCGAACTGTGCGCCGCCGCTGCCCACCAGCATCTCCGCGCCGCCGTCGGGGGGCTGCACCACGTTGACCGTCAGTCCAGCCTCTTCAAAATAGCCCAGCTTCTGGGCCACATACACGCCGGTGTGGTTGGTGTTGGGGGTCCAGTCCAGGACGAAGGTAATCTCCGTCAGCTCCGCCGGGTCCTGGTCCTCCGTGGCTTCCGGCTCGCCGGTGGCAGCAGCATCGTCGGCGGTGGTCTCCGGAGTGGTGGCAGGCTCGTCGGTCGTGGCGGTGTCCTGGGCCTTCTGGCCGCAGGCCCCCAGGCCCAGCATCAAAGTCAGGGCCAGCAGCAGCGCCCACAGGCGTTTGGTCAGATTCATTTGGGTTCTTCCTTTCTGTCTTTCAGATAGCGATAGGGCATGCTCTTTCGCTCCAGCAGGCTCACGGCGGCCATGAGGGCCAGGGAGACGGCGGAAATGAGAAAGATCACGGCAAACATTTTGTCAAAGGCAAAGGCGCTTTTGACCCGGGTCATATAGACGCCCAGCCCGGCGAAGCCGCCCAGCCATTCACTGATGACTGCGCCCACCACCGAATAGGCGGCGGCAATGCGCAGTCCCGAGAAGAACTGGGGCATGGCCGAGGGGCATTTGAGATAGCGGAAAATCCGGACCCGCCCGGCCCCCATGGACCGCAGCAGCCCCACGGCGTCCCGGTCCACAGACCGGAAGCCGTCCAGCAGTCCCACGGTGACGGGGAAAAAGGTCACCAGAATGATGAGGATGACCTTGGGCAGCATCTCATATCCAAACCACAGCACCAGCAGCGGCGCGATGGCCACCGTGGGGATGGTCTGGGACAGAATCAAAATGGGATAGACGGCCCGGTACAGGACCTCGAAGGCGTCCATCAGCACGGCAAAGAAAAAGCCGATGGCCACGCCCAGGACCAGACCATACAGCGCTTCCTGCAACGTCACCAACGCGTGTTCGGCCAGCAGCGCCCGGTCGCCCCACAGCGCCTGGAACACCTTTACCGGCGACGGCAGCAGATAGGCCGGGACCAGGCCGCTGACGGAGGCCAGCTGCCAGAGAACCAGCAGCACGGCCACGGCCACCACGGCGGGCAGTTTACTGCGCATGGTGCTTGGTGACCTTTTTCTCGATGGTGAGGATCTCCCCCTCCGGCTCGTAGACCACCTTGATGTAGGCCGAGACCTTGGGGGCGCCGGCGCGGATTGCCACATGCTGGCATTCCTTGACGATGTCCATGAGCTGGTCATAGTCATCGCCCTCGATGGTGGTTTCAAAGGGACCGACGTAGTAGTTGAGGCCCTGGGCCTTGATGTAGTCGATGACCTCGTCGACGATGCGCACCAATTCTTCGTCGTTTTCCGCCTTCGGCAGCGTTTGGATGGCGACACTTGCTTTCATACTTCTGTTCCTCCTATTAACGAAAAAAACTGCCCACGCCGGGTACAGCGCGGGCAGTAATAGCCAAAAAAGCCGTTATGATTCCTACGCCGGCATGACCCGGATCAGGTATATGGGTCACGGCGATTCAGCCGTCTCTCAGC
Source organism: Candidatus Avoscillospira sp. LCP25S3_F1 (assembly GCF_052117125.1). Taxonomy (NCBI): domain Bacteria; kingdom Bacillati; phylum Bacillota; class Clostridia; order Eubacteriales; family Oscillospiraceae; genus Candidatus Avoscillospira; species Candidatus Avoscillospira sp. LCP25S3_F1. The sequence goes on from NZ_JBQKJT010000001.1 coordinate 276,407, forward strand.
CCGTTCGCGGGCTCCCCGTTGTCATTCGATAGTGTACCGCAGCCGACGCGGTTTGTCAAGTCTCAATGCAATTCAGCAAATCCTGAGCCACCGGCGTGTTGAACTGCCGCCGCAGTTCTTCATCGGGCAGGTCCTGGCCCAGCAGCCACATCAGTTTGGTCACCGCCGCTTCGATGGTCATATCGTGGGCCTGGAGCACGTCATAGGCGGCCATGGCCTTGCGGCCCACCTCGTAGACCTCCAGATCGCTGCCCTCCAGCATGGCCTGGGTGGCAACCACCACATGGCAGCCCCGCTCCTTGAGGGTCTGGAGCTTGTCCAGAAAGTTCCGCTGATGGGCAAAGGGCAGCCCGCCCGCGCCGTAGCTTTCAATGACCAAGGCCCGGTAGTGGTCCCCGATATAGTCGAGGATGGCCGGGTCCATGCCGGGAATCAGCTTGAGCAGAAACACCTCCGGCAGCAGCTTGTGGTAAAACCGCACCGGTTCCGTATGGTGGAAGGTCACATACTGGAAGATACGGCCCTGGTCGATGAGGGCCACCTCCGGATAGTTGATGCTGGAAAAGGCCGCATAGCTTTTGGTTTTCAGCTTTTTGGCCCGGGTACCCAGGATGGCCCGGCCGGAGAAGACGACGAACACGCCGCCGCACCGCTCCTGGCAGGCGAAGCACAGACTGTCCAGCAGATTTTTCTTGGCGTCGGTGATGGGGTCCACAAGGGGCTTCTGGGCGCCGGTGAGGACAATGGGCTTGTTGGACTGCTGAATCAGATACGACAGCGCCGCCGACGTATAGGCCATGGTGTCGGTGCCGTGGGTGATGACAAAACCGTCGTAGTCGTCGTAGTGTTGTTCGATGGTGGCGGCCATGAGCAGCCATTGTTCCGGCTGGACGTTGGTGCTGTCGATGTTGAGCAGCTGCACCGTGTCAATGGTACAGAAGCTCTGTGCCTCCGGAACGCTTTCGTACAGCTCCCGGGAGGTGATGCCGGGGGCCAGACCGTGCTCCGTTTGGGTGGAGGCGATGGTGCCGCCGGTGGCGATGAGAAGAACGCGCTTCAAAGCCGGTACTCCTTTCCTGCAACAGGGAATCGTTTTCTTATTATACCCAGCTTCCCCCGGTTCGTAAAGAAGAAATTGCCCTTGCGGTGTCAAAGGGGATTGCGAATCCTGCCGAAAGGGGTATACTAGAATCAGGAATTGCCGACGGGAGGGACGTATATGCACTACATTTCCTTTGAGAACGTGTGGAAGGAGTACCGCATGGGAGAAGTGGTCATCCGGGCGGTGGACGGTGTGACCTTTTTCATTGAAAAGGGGGAATTTGCCATCATTGTGGGTCCCTCCGGCGCGGGCAAAACGACGGTGCTCAATATGCTGGGGGGCATGGACACGTGCAGCGGCGGCGTGCTGGAGGTGGACGGGGTCCGGGTCAGCGGCATGACCACCCGGCAACTGACGGCCTACCGCCGCAATGACATCGGCTTTGTGTTTCAGTTTTACAATCTGGTGCAGAATCTGACGGCCCTGGAGAATGTGGAATTGGCGGCCCAGATTTGCCGCCACCCTCTGGACGCGGCCCAGACGCTGGAGCATGTGGGCCTGGGCCACCGGCTGGGCAATTTCCCGGCCCAGCTGTCCGGCGGCGAGCAGCAGCGGGTCGCCATTGCGCGGGCCTTGGCCAAGAATCCCAAGCTGCTGCTGTGCGACGAACCCACGGGCGCTTTGGACTATGTGACCGGCAAGGCCATTTTGCAGCTTTTGCAGGACACCTGCCGGAAAAGCGGGATGACCGTGGTGGTCATCACCCACAATTCGGCCTTGACGCCCATGGCCGACCGGGTCATCCGCATTAAAAACGGCAAGGTGTCCGACGTGACGGAGAATCCCCACCCCACCCCTGTGGAGGCGATTGAATGGTGATACGACCCAACCGGCTGCGCACCGACGCGTGGCGGGAGATTCGCCATACCTTCTCCCGCTTTCTGTCGCTGATGATACTGTCGGCCCTGGCGGTGGCCTTTCTGGTGGGTCTGCGGGCCGCGGCCCCCCATATGGAATACACCGCCGACCAATATTACGACGAGACCCACCTGATGGACGGCTATGTGCTGTCCACCATGGGCCTGACCGACGAGGACCTGGAGGCCCTTTCCGCCGCCCCCGGCGTGGCGCAGGTGGAGGGGGGCTGGAATCTGGACGCCATCGCCATTGACAGCGTGGTGACGGTCCGTTCCCTGCCGGAACAGCTGAACCGGCTGACGGTGAAAGAGGGGCGTCTGCCCCGGTCCGAGGACGAGTGCGTTACAGAGACGCTGCTGCTGGAAAGCCTGGGCCTTTCTGTGGGCGACACCCTGGAACTGACCGCCGCCGAGGACGAGGAGGAAGACCTGTCCTGCTGGACCTATACGGTGGTGGGAACCGTCACCTCTCCCCTGTACGTTGGCACCGACCGTGGTACCAGCCGTTTGGGCAACGGCGCGGTGGACGGCTTTGTATACGTTCCGGCGGATAATTTCCAGATGGATGTCTATACAGTGGCCTATTTCACCGGCCAGGGGCTTGCGGAATTGGAAAGCTATTCCGACGATTATGACAACCGGGCGGAAGCGCTGCTGGACAGTCTGGAACCCCTTTCCGAGGAACGGGCGGCCCTGCGGGACGATGTGGTGCGGCAGGAGGCACAGGAGGAACTGGACGACGCCCAGCGGGACCTTGACGACGCCCAGGAGGAATTGGACGATGCCAAGGAGAAGCTGGAACAGGCCCGGGCGGAGCTGGACGCAGGCTGGCAGCAGTATTATGACGGCCTATCCCAACTGACCACGTCCATCACCGACGGACGGGCCCAGCTGGAGGAAACCGCCGCCACCCTGGTAAACGGGTGGCAGGACTATTACGACGGTCAGGCCCAATATGAAGCGGCCCTTTCGGACTATGAAGCCCAGGCCGCCCAGCTGGCGGCGGCGGAGCAGGAATTGGAACAGGGACAGGCCCAGTATGAAGCGGCCCTGGCCCCCTATGCGGGAACGCCCCAATACGCTCTGGTGGAACAGCAGTTAACGCCCCAGAAGGCCCAGCTGGAGGAAACGGCCGCCGTCCTGGCGGAAGCCCGGCAGCAGTTAGACGCGGGCAAAGCCCAGCTGGACGAGACTGCCGCCACCCTGGCGGAAACCCACGACCAGCTGACGGCGGGACAGTCCCAGTATGAAGCAGCGTTGGCGGCGCTGAACCGGCAGCAGTTGGCGGGACAAGCCCAGTTGTCCGGTTCCCTGGCAAAGCTGGACGAGGGCGAAACGGCCTATGCCCGGTCCCTGGGGCAGTATGCCGCCGCTGTGGCCGAAGCGGAACCGGAGCTAAAGGACGCCCGGCAGGAGTTAGAAGACGGCCAACAGGAGTTAGACGAGATGGAGCCGTGTGAATGGTACGTCCTGGGCCGGGACGCCAACGCGGGCATTGTGGGCTATTCCCAGGATGCCCAGCGAGTGGCCAATCTGGCGGCGGTGTTCCCGGTGATCTTCTTTGTGGTGGCGGCCCTGGCCTGTCTCACCACCATGACCCGTATGGTGGAGGAACAGCGGGCCCAAATCGGCGCGCTGAAAGCGCTGGGTTTTTCCCGCATGGCCATTTCCTGGAAGTATTTGGGCTATGCGGCGGCGGCCAGCTGTACCGGCGGCCTGGCGGGGCTGGCCCTGGGGGCCACGTTGATTCCGGCGGTCATCGCCAACGCCTTTGCCATTATGTATACCATGCCGGAGTTGCAATACAAATCGCTGCCGGTCCTCTATTCCCTGTCGGTGCTGCTGGCGGTGGTGTGTACCACCGGCGCGTCCCTGTGGGCCTGTTTTGCCACGCTCATGGACACCCCGGCCAATCTGATGCGGCCCCGGGCTCCCAAACCGGGGCGGCGGGTGTTTTTGGAATACTGTACGCCCCTCTGGCGGCGGCTCAGCTTTACCTGGAAGGTGACCATGCGGAATCTGTTCCGGTATCAGCGGCGGTTCTGGATGACGGTCCTGGGCATCGGCGGCTGTACAGCGCTGATCGTCACGGGTTTTGGTCTCCACGATTCCATCTTTGCCATTCTGGACAACCAGTATGACGAGATCTGTGTCTATGACACGTTGGTGGGCATCGACTCCGACCTGTCGCAGGGCCAGCGGAAAAAGATCACGACGTATCTGGACGGCAGCGACGCGGTGGCGGACTATCTGTTCACGTCCCAGGAATCGCTGGACGTGTCGGCGGGTGGGGTTTCCTATGGAGCCACCCTGTTTGCCGTATCGGATGGCGACGCCTTTTCCCGGTTTATCCGGCTGCGGGACCGGCAGACCGGCGAATCCCTTGCTTTGTCGGACCAGGGCGTGGTGCTGTCGGAGAAGACGGCGGAGCTGCTGGAAGTGGAGCCGGGAGACCGCATCATCCTGGACGGAGAAAAACGGGTGGAGGTCACCGTGACGGCCTTGACGGAAAACTATGTGCAGCATTATGTCTACCTGACGGCGGACCTGTACGAGCAGCTGTTCGGGCAGCCGCCGGAGGAAAACACGATTCTTCTGACCTACGGACCCCAGGTGGATGATGTGGCGTCGGACGATACCACCACAGAGCTGATGACCATGGACGGCGTCACGTCGTGTTCGTATATCGCCACCATGCGGGATTTGTTCACGGATAGCATGTCGGCGGTCAACTATGCGGTGGTCATTATCATTGTGGCGGCGGCGGCGCTGGCCTTTGTGGTGCTGTATAACCTGACGAATATCAATATCACGGAGCGCATCCGGGAGCTGGCGACGTTGAAGGTGCTGGGGTTCTATGACCGGGAAGTGACGGCGTATGTGTACCGGGAAAACGCGTTTTTGACGCTGTTCGGCATCGGGCTGGGGCTGGTGATGGGCCGGTGGCTCCACAGTTGGATGGTGCTGACGGTGGAAATCGATCTGGTCATGTTTGGACGGACCGCGCCGCCGTATGCCTATGGGTTGGCGGCGGTCATGACGGTGGTGTTCTCTCTGGTGGTCAATCTGGCGGCCCATTATAAGCTGAAGACGGTGGATATGGTGGAAAGTCTGAAATCCGTTGAATAACCCCCAATCTACGCACCAAACAATAAAAGTTTTACTCGATTTTTTTCAAAAAATCGCGGAGTCCAGAGGCAGAGCCGCTGGTCGCCCCGCGCACGGGGCGAAACACCCGCTGGCCGCAGCCAGCGAAACACCCGCGCCGCGCACGGCGCGAAATCCCCCAGCGTCCCAAAGCGCCCGTCGCAACGGGCGCAATTCCCGGGGCGTCAGCCCCAAAGCCGCCGTCCCCACCCCTCACGGGGTGGTGGGCGGCGGCTTTTCCGTTTCCCCCGTATTCCATTTCGTGTGGGGTTCCTATCACCGTATGCACCCTGTCGGGGACAAACTGCTCCTTGTGGTCTGTGGGGTGGGTACGTCATCGGACACGGTGCGACATAAGGCCGCCGTCCGCCACCCGCTGACGGGGTGGGGACGGCGGCCTTCGGCTTTGCCGGGAGTGGCGCCATCTGCGGATGGCGCTATGGACGATTGGGTATTTCGCCCGCTGCGGCGGGCGGGTGTTTCGCCCGTTGCGACGGGCGGGTATTTCGCGCCGTGCGCGGCGCGGGAGTTTCGCCCCGTGCGCGGGGCGACCAAAGGCTCTGCCTTTGGAAACCGCGATTTTTTGAAAAAAATCGAGTAAAACTTTTAATTTGGGGTGCGTTGGGCGTTACTGCTTACTACGCAGGTACTCCAGAATCTCCGCCGCATTGGTATCCGGCTTCACCTTGGGCATGACCTTCTCAATCACACCATTCCCATCAATGACAAAGGTGGACCGGACCACGCCCATGGACACCTTTCCATAATTCTTCTTTTCCTGCCACACGCCGAACCCCTCAATGGCCTGCCGCTCCGGGTCCGACAGCAGGATAAACGGCAAATTATATTTCTCCGCAAACTTCACATGGGAGGCCACGGAATCCTTACTGATTCCGATCACCACCACGTCCAGCGCCTTGAATTCCTCATAGGCCCCCGCAAAGGCGCAGGCCTGACGGGTGCAGCCGGGGGTATTATCCCGGGGATAGAAATAGAGCACCACCGTTTTCCCCGCGAAATCCGACAGGGAGACGGCATTGCCGTCCTTATCGCTGAGGGTAAAGTTCGGCGCTTTCATACCGACTTCCAGCATCGTTTATGTTCCTCCTTGCACAAATACGTCATTGTTTTTGGTCGAGCGGTCCGGGTCATAGACAAAGCCCAGCCCGTCAAACCGCCGCAGCTGTTCCACGTCGGTCACCCGGTTTTGGGCCATCCAACGGACCATCTCTCCCCTGGCCATCTTGCACAGGGTCCCCTGCTCCACGGCCTTGCCGTTTTTCAGCACGGCAAAGGTACAGCGGTGGACCGTCACCGCCGGCGGCAGATGGGGCGTCACTGCCCGGCTGTACTCCTTGGACGCTAAATCCACCACCGTGTCCGTCTCCCGGGCCACGGTCCGGGCCAGCGTGTCGCTCCAGAAGCCGTAAAGGTCCTTGGCGCCGTCCACGGACAGTACCGCCTGCATCTCCAGCCGGTAGGGCGTCACGCCGTCAAAGGGCCGCACCATCCCGTAAAAGCCCGACAGAATCCGCAGATACTCCTGTAAATAGTCCAGCTCTGCATCCTCCAGCACGCCGGGGGCCAGATACCGATAGGCGATGCCCTCGTAGGACAGCACCGCCGGCGTCAGTCCCCGCCGCAGGTCCATATGGGCCAGCCGTTCCACGTTTTGGGCGGCAATGGCCTCATTGCACTTCCACAGCGTCCGCAGCTGCTCCGGCGTCCTGGACCGGAGCACATCCAGCAGCCGTTCCGTCCGGTCCAGAAAGTCCGGCAGCCCCATGGGGGCCAGGGTGTCCGTGTCCACCCGCATTTTCTTGGCCGGAGCCAGTAAAATCCGCATACCTGTCTCCTGTCCCCGCCGTTATTCCTGCAACAGCTTTTTGCGGGCCAGATTGATGGTGCCCTCCTGCATCTGCTTGATCCACCGCAGACTCTTGCCGCAGCCCAGGGCCACGCAGGAGTCGGCGTCGTCGGCCTGGGAACAGGGAATGCCGGTCCGCTCCATAATCAGCTGGGCAAAGCCCCACAGCTGACTGCCGCCGCCGGTGAGGGTGATGCCGTTCTGGGAGATATCGGCCACCAGCTCCGGCGAGGTCTGCTCCATCACCGCCAGAATCTCATCCACGATCTGCCGGGCCGGGCGCTTAAAGACCTCGTACAGCTCGGCGGAGCTGACCTCCACTTCTTTGGGCAGGCCCGTTTTCAGGTCCCGGCCCTTGGAGCGCATACTGACGTTCTGCCCCCGCTCGTAGACACAGCCGATGGCGATTTTCAATTCCTCGGCGGCGTTGGGGCCCAGCAGCACATTGAACCGGCGGCGGACGTAACGAATCACCTGCTCGTCAAAGGACTGGCCCGCCACCTTCAGGGACGAGGACACCGCCACATTATTCATGGTCACCACAGCCACGTCGGTGGTACCGCCGCCGATGTCCACCACCAGGTGTCCGCCGGGGTCGTCCAGATTCATCTGGGCGCCCAGGGCGGCGGCGAAGGGTTCCTCGATCAGGTACACCCGCCGGGCGCCGGCCTCCATGGTGGCCTGGATGACGGCCCGTTCCTCCACCTCGCTGATGCCGCTGGGGACCGTGACCACCACACGGGGCTTGACAAAGGCAAACCGCGTGACCTTTTTGATCATCTGTGTCAGCATCTTTTCCGTCATCTCGTAGTCGGAGATGACGCCCTCCCGCAGAGGCCGTAATGCCACCACATTGCCGGGGGTGCGGCCCAGCATGTTATTGGCGGCGGCGCCCACCTGCAACACCTTACCGGTGTTTTTGTCCACGGCAACCACCGACGGCTCCCGGAGCACGATGCCCTTTCCGGCCTCATAGATCAGCACGTTGGCCGTGCCCAGATCGATTCCCAGATCGTGTGATAACTTTAACATGGCTTCACCTGTTCATTTTCCTTAAATTCTCGGCTTCTGGCCAGCGCGGCCATCCAGACGGTGTCGGCCCCTGCCAGCAGCAGCGTCCGGCCCGCCTCTGTAGCCGTGGCGCCGGTGGTCCAGACATCGTCCACCAGCAGCAGCCGTTTTCCGGCCGCCGCGCGGTCCACAGCGGTGTAAACGCCCAGCACATTGGCCCGCCGGGCCTCCGGCGTGGTCAAGGTGGATTGGGGCGGATTGTGTTTTGTCTTGCGGAGCGTGGATACCAGAGGCTTGTCCAACGCCTTGGCCAAAGCCACCGCCAGCAGCTTCGACTGGTCATAGCCCCGCCGCCAACGGCGGCGACGGCTCACCGGTACCCAAGTGACGGCGTCCACATTCTCCAGGGGCAGCCGGACACAGGCCGCGGCCAGCAGGCGGCCGTAACAGCGGCTATAGTGGCTCCGGCCGGAAAACTTGTACCGGAGAATGGACGCCCGAACCGTGCCCTGGTACCACAGGGCCGCCGTGACGCCGTCAAACACGGCGGTACGCTGGAGTTTTTCATCGCACACCGGCAGGGTCTTGCGGCAGCTGTCGCAGAACTCCCGCTGATGCCGCGTCAGCAGCTTTCCGCAGAGGACGCACTTGGGCGGATAGATCAGGTCCAGCAGGACCGTTACGGGATGGAACTTCATGCCTCCGGCTCCCGCTGCTGCAAGCGCAGCTTCAATCCGCTGTACCGGCGCTGCTGGCGGTCATTGGCCGTCATCTGGGCAATGACCGATTCATCGCCCACAATAATCAGCATCTGTCTGGCCCGGGTGATGGCCGTATAGAGGATGCTGCGGCTCAGCAGGTACGGCGAACCGCTCCAGGCCGTCAGAATCACGGCCCGGTATTCGCTGCCCTGACTCTTGTGTACCGTCATGGCGTAGGCCAATTCCAGCTCCGACAGCATATCAAACTCATAGGCGGCGGTCCGGTCGTCGTCAAAAACCACCGTCAGCGTCTCGGTGCTGTGGTTGATGGTGGTGATAACGCCCATATCGCCGTTGAAGACGCCGACGCCGCTGCCCAGGCCGTCGGTGCGCTTCCAGACAATGTCGTAATTGTTGCGAATCTGCATGACCCGGTCCCCCTCCCGGAACACGGTTTCGCCCCGCTGGCGTTCGGCCTTGTTGGGGGTGGGGGGATTGAGCACCGCCTGGAGCCGCTTGTTCAGGTTGACGGTGCCCGTCTCCTGCTTGCGGGTGGGCGACAACACCTGAATTTCCGCCGGAGGAATGCCCATATTTTCCGGCAGCCGCCGGTCGCACAGGTCGCAGATGGTATCCACCACCGCTTCCGCCGTCCGCCGCTTGAGGAAAAAGAAATCCCGGTCCTTAACGGTCAGCTGGGGCAGATGGCCCTGGTTGACGGCGTGGGCATTCATGACGATCAGGCTCTCTCTCGCCTGTCGGAAAATCTCCGTCAGCCGCACCATGGGCAGGACGCCGCTGCGGATGAGATCGGAAAAAACGTTGCCCGGTCCCACCGACGGCAGCTGATCCGGGTCCCCCACCAGCACCAGACGGCACCGGGGCGGCAACGCCCGCAGCAGGGATTGCATCAGCTGCAAATCCACCATGGAGGTCTCGTCCACCACCACGGCCTCCACATCCAAGGGGTCGTCCTCATTGTGGGTAAAGACCATGGCCCCGCTTTCCGGGTCAAACTGGGCCTCCAGCAGCCGGTGAATCGTGGACGCCTCCCGCCTCGTCAAATCGCTGAGCCGTTTGGCGGCCCGGCCCGTGGGGGCGGCCAGCAGGGATTTCAATTTCATCCGGTCGAAAAGATCGAGGATGCCGTCCAGGGTCGTGGTTTTACCGGTGCCGGGGCCGCCGGTGACCAGGACCACCCGGTGCTCGGCGGCGGCGGTGATGGCTTCCAGCTGTTGGCGGGCATAGGCAATTTTCCGGTTGGCCTGGACCTCGCCCAGGAGCCGGGCCAAATCCACCGGCAGCTTGGGGGCGTCGTCCACCATGTCCCGCAGCCGCCGGGCCACATAGACCTCGGCCTCGTACAGCTCCGGCAGATAGCAGATATCCATATCGGCCAGCCGGTCCAGGGCAATTCTCCCCTGCTCCTGGAGCCGCAGAAAGCCCTCGTCGATGGTGGCCCGGTCCAGACCCAGCAATCCCTCCGTGGCGGCGGCCAGCTTGTTGCGCGGAAGAAACACATGGCCGTTGTTGAGGTTGTGGCTCAATTCAAAGCAGATGCCCGCCTCCACCCGCCGCTCGTCGGCGCCGTCCACGCCCAGGGAGATGGCGAAGTGGTCCACCTGTCCAAAGGTGGCGCCGAAAAAGCTGTCGGTCAGCAGATAGGGGTCGTCCCGGATGGCGTCCACAGCCATTTCGCCATAGACCCGGTAGAGCCGCAATGCCAGTTCCGTAGGCAGATTGTGGGCCGACAGAAATTCAATGAGCCGTCGGATGCCCACCTGACGGCGAAAGGAGCGGCTCATCTCCTGGGCCTTTTTTTCCGAAATACCGGGCAGGGTTGCCAGCCGTTCCGGGTCGTTTTCGATGACGTCCAGGGCATGGACGCCGAAGGCCTCCACGATGCGCTTGGCCATGACGGCGCCAATGCCCTTGACGGCGCGGGACGACAGAAACGCCTGGATGCCCGAAGCCGATTCCGGCATAAGCCGTTCCAGAAACTCCGCCTCAAACTGACGGCCGTAGGAAGGATGGCGGCTCCATTTACCGGCCACCACCAGCCGTTCTCCCACGTTGGTCATGGGGATGGTGCCCACTACGGTGATGGTCTCGCCGCTCTCGGTGTCGAACCGCAGCACGGCATAGCCGTTTTCCTCATTCTGATAGACGATGGCCGACACGCTCCCGCGTATCATCTCCTGCTGTACTTCCACCTTCACACCTCACCTGTTCTGTCTGCGTGGGTCCCAACCACCGGATGTACTCATGCCGTCGGGCCAGGGTCTCGGCCCGGCGGCGGGCCGCCGGGGCCATACCGTGGTCCTCGATGACCAGTTCCGTCCGGACCAGCCCCGTGTCGTGGAGCCATTCAAAGCTGTGAACCGTCTGCTCCAGATCGGGGGCATCGTCCCGGCCCCGGTAGACCACAAATACCGTCTCCCCAGCCAGCGGCAGCAGCAGCCGCCCCATCCAGAGCCAAAGGGCCAGCAGCAGCCCGGCCGTGGCCAGAATGGCTACCGCCATCTGTCCCATCATACGTACCCCTCCCCTTACCATGTTGGGCACAGTCCGTGCCGTCTCATTCTATGCCGGAGGGGGGCCGGCGGTGCAGCCGCACCGCGTCCATATCTAAGTTATTTTACACGATATTACCTGTAAATACAATCGTTTGCCAAAAGAAAAAGGGCCGGAAGCAATGCTTCCGGCCCTCAGGGCTACAAATTAGTCCTCGATGATGTCGATAACGACACCGGAACCAACGGTACGGCCGCCCTCGCGGATAGCGAAGCGGAGGCCCTTCTCGATGGCGATGGGGGTGATCAGCTCAACGTTCATGTCGACGTTATCGCCGGGCATGCACATCTCAACGCCCTCGGGCAGGGAGATGATGCCGGTCACGTCGGTGGTACGGAAGTAGAACTGAGGACGATAGTTGTTGAAGAAGGGAGTATGACGGCCGCCTTCTTCCTTGGACAGGACGTAAACCTGGCCAACGAACTTGGTGTGGGGCTTGATGGAGCCGGGCTTGGCCAGAACCTGACCACGCTCGATGCTCTTCTTGTCAACACCACGCAGCAGGGCGCCGATGTTGTCGCCGGCTTCAGCGTAATCCAGCAGCTTGTGGAACATCTCGATGTCGGTGACAACGGTGGACTTGGACTCCTCAGCCAGACCAACGATCTCGACAGTCTCGTTCTTCTTGATGACGCCGCGCTCCACACGACCGGTGGCAACGGTGCCACGGCCGGAGATGGTGAAGACGTCCTCGACGGGCATCAGGAAGGGCATGTCGGCCTTACGGTCGGGAGTGGGGATATAGTTGTCGACAGCGTCCATCAGCTCCTTGATGCAAGCGAACTCGGGAGCGTTGGGATCGTTGGACTCGGAGATCAGAGCGTTCAGAGCGGAACCCTTGATGATCGGGATGTCGTCGCCGGGGAACTCGTAGGAGGACAGGGTCTCGCGGACTTCCATCTCAACCAGCTCCAGCAGCTCCTCGTCGTCGACCTGATCGCACTTGTTCAGGAAGACAACAATGGCAGGCACGCCGACCTGACGGGCCAGCAGGATGTGCTCCTTGGTCTGAGCCATGGGGCCGTCGGTAGCGGCGATAACCAGGATAGCGCCGTCCATCTGAGCAGCACCGGTGATCATGTTCTTGATATAGTCGGCGTGGCCGGGGCAGTCAACGTGAGCATAGTGACGGGCGTCGGTCTCGTACTCAACGTGAGCGGTGTTGATGGTGATGCCGCGCTCCTTCTCTTCGGGAGCCTTATCGATGCTGGCGTAGTCCTCGAACTGAGCCTTGCCCTGCATGGACAGCCACTTGGTGATGGCAGCGGTCAGAGTGGTCTTGCCGTGGTCAACGTGGCCGATGGTGCCAATGTTGACGTGAGGCTTGGTTCTTTCAAATTTCTGCTTAGCCATTGAAAAAATCCTCCTTGTGTTTCGGGTGAATTCTCATTAGAGTATGGGAATAGCATGCATATCTGTATCATACACCATTTTGCGGCGTATGACAAGTATCATTTAAGCCTTGGCGCGCTTCGCAATGAGCTCGTCCTGCAGGGACTTGGGCAGCTCAATATAATGGCTGGGCTCCATGGCGTACTGTCCACGGCCCTGGGTACGGCTGCGGAGGTCCGTAGCGTAACCGAACATGTTGGACAGGGGGATGTTGGCATCGATCTGCTGGGCGTTGCCGCGGGGCAGCATACCCAGAACGTTGCCGCGGCGAGCGGAAACGTCGCCGATGACGTCGCCCATGTAATCGTCGGGGACGATGATGGAGACCTTCATGATGGGCTCCAGGATCACGGGCTGGGCCTTGCGCATGGCCTCCTTGAAGGCCATGGAACCGGCGATCTTAAAGGCCATTTCAGAGGAGTCGACCTCGTGGTAGGAGCCGTCGTACAGGGTGACCTTGACGTCGACCACGGGATAGCCGGCCAGAACACCGGCAGCCATGGCGCCCTGAATACCGGCGTCGACCGCGGGGATATACTCCTTGGGAATGGCGCCGCCGACAACAGCGTTGACGAACTCGTAGCCCTTGCCGGACTCGTTGGGCTCCACACGGATCTTGACGTGACCGTACTGGCCCTTACCGCCGGACTGACGGGCGTACTTGGTATCCTGCTCAACGCTCTTGCGGATGGTCTCCTTGTAGGCGACCTGCGGAGCGCCGACGTTGGCCTCGACCTTGAACTCACGGAGCAGACGGTCGACGATGATCTCCAGATGGAGCTCGCCCATACCGGCGATGATGGTCTGACCGGTCTCTTCGTCGGTGTAGGTGCGGAAGGTGGGGTCTTCTTCGGCCAGCTTGGCCAGAGCGATGCCCATCTTCTCCTGACCGGCCTTGGTCTTGGGCTCGATGGCAACGCGGATAACAGGCTCGGGGAACTCCATGGACTCCAGGATGATGGGATGGGCCTCATCGCACAGGGTATCGCCGGTGGTGGTGTTCTTCAGACCAACGGCGGCGGCGATGTCGCCGGAGTACACCATGTCGATGTCCTCGCGGTGGTTGGCGTGCATCCGCAGGATGCGGCCAATGCGCTCCTTGTTGTTCTTGGTGGAGTTGAGCACGGTGCTGCCGGACTTCAGGGTACCGGAGTACACACGGAAGAAGCACAGCTTACCGACATAGGGGTCCGTGGCGATCTTGAAGGCCAGAGCGGAGAAGGGAGCCTTGTCGTCTGCGACACGGTGATCGTCTTCGCCGGTATCGGGATTGACGCCGTCAATGGGGGGAATATCCAGGGGGGAGGGCATGAAATCGACGATGGCGTCGAGCAGCTCCTGCACACCCTTGTTGCGGTAGGAAGTACCGCAGCACACGGGAACCATCTTGACAGCGATGGTGGCCTTGCGGATGGCGGACTTGATCATGTCCTCGGGGATCTCCTCGCCCTCCAGGAACATCATCATGATGTTCTCGTCCTGGTCGGCCACGGCCTCCAGCAGCTTTTCGCGGTACTCGTTGGCCAGGTCCACCAGTTCCTCGGGGATCTCCTCCTCGCGGACGTCCTTGCCCAGATCATCATAGAAGACGAATGCCTTCATCTTGATCAGGTCCACAACGCCCTTGAAGAACTGCTCTGCACCGATGGGCAGCTGGACAGGCACGGCGTTGCACTTCAGACGCTCGTCCATCATCTTCAGAACGTTGTAGAAGTCGGCGCCCAGGATGTCCATCTTGTTGACGTACACCATACGGGGGACGTGGTACTTGTCAGCCTGTCTCCAGACGGTTTCGGTCTGGGGCTCGACGCCGCCCTTGGCGCACAGGACGGTCACAGAGCCGTCCAGCACACGCAGGGAACGCTCGACCTCAACGGTGAAGTCCACGTGGCCCGGGGTGTCGATGATGTTGATGCGGTTGCCCTTCCAGAAGCAGGTGGTAGCGGCGGAGGTAATGGTGATACCACGCTCCTGCTCCTGCTCCATCCAGTCCATGGTGGCGGTGCCGTCATGGGTCTCGCCGATCTTGTAGTTGACGCCGGTGTAGTACAGAATACGCTCGGTCGTCGTGGTCTTACCGGCATCGATGTGGGCCATGATGCCGATATTTCTCGTTTTTTCCAGGGAGTACTCTCTAGCCATGAACTAGCTCCTTTACCAACGGAAATGGGAGAAGGCCTTGTTGGCCTCGGCCATCTTGTGGGTATCTTCACGCTTCTTCACGGATGCGCCGGTGTTGTTGCTGGCGTCCATGATCTCAGCAGCCAGACGCTCCTTCATGGTCTTTTCGCTGCGGGCGCGGCTGTAATTGGTCAGCCAGCGCAGACCCAGGGTCTGACGTCTCTCAGGCCGCACCTCGATGGGGACCTGATAGGTGGCGCCGCCGACGCGGCGGGACTTGACTTCCAGGGTGGGCATGATATTTTCCATGGCTTCCTGGAACACTTCCAGACCACTCTTGCCACTCTTCTCCTCGATGATGCCGAAGGCGCCGTAAACAACCTTCTGAGCAACACCCTTCTTGCCGTCCAGCATGATGCTGTTGACGAGCTTGGTCACCAGGACAGAGTTGTACATGGGATCCGGAAGAACTTCTCTCTTGGGAACATTACCTCTTCTGGGCACGTCGCTTCCCTCCTTCATAGAATGATTTCATAGGTACTCCGAAAGGGCTTTCCCCTTCCGTAGGTGCCTGCCGAGAGGTTTTTTATATCAATAAAAAACGACTGGCAAGGCATTGCCTCGCGACAAGGCGTTTGGGAATTGCAAAGTTTAGTGGGCGGAAAAAGAATTACTTCTTCTTGCCGGCCTTGGGCTTCTTGGCGCCGTACTTGGAACGGGCCTGCATACGGTTCTGCACACCCTGAGTATCCAGAGTGCCGCGGATGATGTGGTAACGAACGCCGGGCAGGTCCTTGACACGGCCGCCGCGAATCAGGACGACGGAGTGCTCCTGCAGGTTGTGGCCGACGCCGGGGATATAAGCGGAAACCTCATATCCATTGGTGAGCTTCACACGGGCGATCTTACGCAGAGCGGAGTTGGGCTTCTTGGGGGTCGTGGTACGGACGGCGGTGCAGACGCCTCTCTTCTGAGGAGCGGACAGGTCGGTGGACTTGTTCTTCAGGGTGTTCAGACCCTTCTGCAGTGCGGGGGCCGTGGACTTGTAGGAAACTTGCTCTCTGCCCTTGCGGACCAACTGGTTGAACGTAGGCATGATTTTCCTCCTTTCTGAACTTGCTGGCCGGTGGTTCCGGCTAGTATTTTATCCCGAAATATCCTAAGATATTCCGTTGGGACCAAAAAATTGACGGCTCACAGCAGTGCCGCGGCCGCGGCGCCCACGTCGATACCGCAGGCGGTACCCAACTGGGCCATGGTGTCCACCCAAATGCAGGGAACGTCTTTTTCCCGGCAGAGGGCTTCGATGGGTTCGACCAGACGCGGCTCGGCGTTTCTGGCCAGGAACACCTTTTGCACGGTGCCGTCCTTGAGGACCTTGCGCAGCTGCTTGAGGCCCACGACGGTCGAGCCCGTTTTCAGTTCTTCGAGCACTCTCGACACCTCCAAAAACGGCGTGTGGCGCTCATAGACCACACTGTTCGTGATTATAACAGAATCCGAGAAATTCGTCAATGATATTTTTTGAAAAAATCAGAACTTTTTTCATTTTTTGCAGAACCCTTTCCCCCATTCCTCCCGTGGGGACCGGCGCGGCGCGTGGGGCAAGGTCCGGCAGCCCTTATGCCAGATAGGCGCGGAGGGCGTCCAGCCGGCGGCGGGCGTCCTCATAGCCCAGGCGGTAGAGCCGCCCCAGCTTTTCCATGTCCTTTTCCAACCGGCTGATGGTCACCGGTTCGGAGGGGCTGATGACAAAGACTCTCCCCTGCCGCTTCAGCCGTTCCAGCGTGTCGCACTGGCGGTTGTAGTTCCGGTCGCACTCTCCCAGGGCCTTGGCAAAGGCCGGATAGTCCTGATACACCCGCTGGGCCCAGCGGGCCGACCGCTCCCGGATGGGTTTCCGGTAGTCGTCGGGCCGGGTCCGCACCACCACCACCTTCCGGTAGCCACTGCGCAGCGCCCACCCAAAGGGCAGTTTGTCGGTGCAGCCGCCGTCGAGACAGGGCACGCCGTCCACCAGCACTGGCCGGGACACATAGGGCATGGACGCCGACGCCTGGATGGCCTTGCGCAGATCGGTGCAGTTGTCCCGCTCGAAGTACATCGTCTCTCCCGTGCGGCAGTTGGACGCCACGGCCACAAACCGGCGGCCGTTCCGGTCCAGCGCCCCCCAGCTCAGGGGGTCCTGCTTGTCGTACGCGCCAAAGAGGAAATCAAAACCGATGATGCCCCGATTGCCCCGGTAGGCATGGAGCCCCACATACCGCGGGTCCCTGCGGTACCGGAGATTGATCCGGGCGCTGCGGCCGATTTGCCCCGTCACATAGTTGATACCGTTCATGGCCCCGGCGGAAACGCCGATGGTGCATTGGAGATTGATGCCCGCTTCCATGAGGGCGTCCAGGACGCCGGAGGTATAGACGCCTCGGAACGCGCCGCCCTCCAATACCATACATCCATCGGTGATGCCGCCGGCGGCCCGTCCCGACGGGAGCCGGTCCGCCCCCGAATACACAACCAGTTTTTTCACAGGTTACACTCCTTTCGCTCCATTGCCGGACAAGTGTCCAGATGGAGCCATTGTACCACCCCCGCCCGGCGGATGCAACCGATACAAACAATGGGTATCCGGCTTTTCCGGATACCCATTGTGAATGAGAAACTCGTATTACAGCGCCTCGTTGTCGATCATCTCATCGGTGACCTCGGACTCGGGGTGGATGCCCAGCTGGAAGTCCCGGTAGGCGGCCAGACCGGCGCCGGCGGGGATCAGCTTACCGATGATGACGTTCTCCTTCAGGCCCACCAGGTGGTCCACCTTGCCCTTGATGGCGGCTTCGGTGAGGACCTTGGTGGTCTCCTGGAAGGAGGCGGCGGACAGGAAGGACTCGGTGGCCAGGGAGGCCTTGGTGATACCCATGAGGATCAGTTCCTTCTTGGCCAGCTTCAGGTCCGTCTCGCCGGCATCGATGCGGGCCTGGACCTTGGCGTTGGCGTCGTCAAACTCCATGACGTCCACCACGGTGCCGGTGAGCATATCGGTGTCGCCGGGGTCCTCCACGCGGACCTTGCGGAGCATCTGACGGATGATGACTTCAATGTGCTTATCGTTGATGTCAACGCCCTGCTGACGGTACACGGCCTGAACTTCCTGGGTCAGGTAGTCCTGTACGGCCTCCAGACCGGAAATCCGCAGCACATCGTGGGGGCTCAAAGCGCCGTCGGTGATGCGGTCGCCCTTGTTGACATGCTGGCCGTTCTGGACCCGCAGGCCCACGGAATAGGGCACCTGATACTCCTTGACCTCGCCGGTCTCCTCGCTGGTGACGGTGATGCCGCGGAGGGCGGTGCGGTGGCTCTCGTCGATGTCCACACGGCCGGAGATTTCGGAGATGGTGGCCATCTTCTTGGGCTTTCTGGCCTCGAACAGTTCTTCGACTCGAGGCAGACCCTGGGTGATATCGTCACCGGCGACGCCGCCGGTGTGGAACGTACGCATGGTCAGCTGGGTACCGGGCTCACCGATGGACTGGGCGGCGATGATGCCGACGGCTTCGCCCAGGTTGACTTCCTCGGAGGTGGCCAGGTTGACGCCGTAGCAGGTGGCGCAGACGCCGCTGCGGGCCTTGCAGCCCAGGACGGTGCGAATATAGACCTTGTGGATGCCGTGCTTCTCGAAGAGGTCGGCGTCCTCCGGCTGCATGAGCTTCGTCTTGGGATGGAGCAGTTCGCCGGTGACCGGGTCCACAATGTCGTTGACGGGATAGCGGCCGCGGATACGGTTGCCGAAGGTGTCGATGACCTGGCCCTTCTCCACCACTTCGCCCACCCAGATACCGTCGGTGGTGCCGCAGTCCTTCTGGCGGATGATGACATCCTGGGAGACATCGACGAGGCGGCGGGTCAGGTAACCGGAGTCGGCGGTACGCAGAGCCGTATCGGTCATGCCCTTACGGGCGCCTCTGGAGGAGATGAAGTACTCCAGGACAGACAGACCTTCACGGAAGTTGGCCTTGATGGGGATTTCGATGGTACGGCCCGTGGTGTCGGCCATCAGGCCGCGCATACCGGCCAGCTGGCGGATCTGGTTCATACTACCACGCGCACCGGAGTCGGCCATCATAAAGATGGGGTTGTAGCGGTCCAGACCCTCCTGCAGGGCGTCGGTGACGTCCTTGATTGTCTGCTCCCACTGGGAGACCACGAGGCGGTAGCGCTCCTCATTGGTGATAAAGCCGCGCTTGTACTGGCGGTCGATCTTGACGGCCTTTTCCTCGGCGTCGGCAATGAGGGTGTACTTCTTCTCGGGGATGGTCATATCCGCGATGGAAACGGTGATGGCGCCGCGGGTGGAGTATTTGTAACCCAGGGCTTTCAGGTTGTCCAGCGTCTCGGTGGCGATGGTGAAGCCGTGGACCCGGATGCACTTGTCGATGATCTGGCCCAGCTGCTTCTTACCGGTGGTGAAGCCAACCTCCAGGTCAAAGAGCTTGTCGGGGTCCGAACGGTCCACGAAGCCCAGGTCCTGGGGCAGGGGCTCGTTGAAGATCAGACGGCCCACGGTGGCGTCGATGATCTTGTGCTGCTTGAC
The DNA here is from genome assembly GCF_052117125.1 of Candidatus Avoscillospira sp. LCP25S3_F1. Lineage (NCBI taxonomy): Bacteria > Bacillati > Bacillota > Clostridia > Eubacteriales > Oscillospiraceae > Candidatus Avoscillospira > Candidatus Avoscillospira sp. LCP25S3_F1. The sequence goes on from NZ_JBQKJT010000001.1 coordinate 295,770, forward strand.
ACCGTTGATCTCCTTTTCCACCCGGACCTTGATGGGGGCGTGGATGCCCACGACCTTCTCATTGTAGGCCAGCATGGCCTCGTCGGGCGAGGAGAACACCTTGCCCGCGCCGGGCTCGTCTTCCTTGACGTAGGTCAGGTAGTAGGTACCCAGAATCATATCCTGGGTGGGTACGGTGACGGGCTTGCCGTCCTGGGGACGCAGCAGGTTGTTGGCCGACAGCATCAGCATCCGGGCCTCGGCCTGGGCCTCAGCGGACAGGGGGACGTGAACGGCCATCTGGTCGCCGTCGAAGTCGGCGTTGAAGGCGGTGCAGCACAGGGGGTGCAGCTTGATGGCGCGGCCCTCCACCAGCACCGGTTCAAAGGCCTGGATGCCCAGACGGTGCAGGGTCGGCGCACGGTTCAGCATAACGGGGCGGTCCTTGATGATCTCGGCCAGGGCGTCCCAAACCTCGGTCTGGCCCTTGTCGATCATCTTCTTGGCGGATTTGATGTTGGTGGCGGGACCGTCCTCCACCAGCTTCTTCATGACGAAGGGCCGGAACAGCTCAATGGCCATTTCCTTGGGCAGACCGCACTGGTACAGCTTCAGCTCGGGGCCGACGACGATAACGGAACGGCCGGAATAGTCAACGCGCTTGCCCAGCAGGTTCTGACGGAAGCGGCCCTGCTTACCTTTCAGCATATCGGAAAGGGACTTCAAGGCGCGGTTGTTGGCGCCGGTGACGGCACGACCGCGGCGGCCGTTGTCGATGAGGGCGTCCACGGCCTCCTGGAGCATCCGCTTTTCGTTGCGGATGATGATGTCGGGGGCGTTGAGCTGGATCAGCCGTCTCAGACGGTTGTTCCGGTTGATGACCCGGCGGTACAGGTCGTTGAGGTCGGAGGTGGCGAAGCGGCCGCCGTCCAGCTGCACCATGGGGCGCAGCTCGGGGGGGATGACCGGCAGCACGTCCATAATCATCCAGGACGGCTTGTTGTCGGACATGCGGAAGGATTCCACCACTTCCAGACGCTTGATGATTTTCAGCTTCTTCTGACCGGCGGCGTTTTTCAGCTCGCCCCGCAGCTGCTCGGACAGCTGATCCAGGTCCATTTCCTCCAGCAGTTCCTTGATGGCCTCGGCGCCCATGGCGGCCTTGAAGTCATCCTCGTACTTTTCCCGCATATCGCGGTACTCTTTTTCGCTGAGGATCTGGTACTTGGTCAGGGGGCAGTCGCCGGGATCGGTGACGATATAGGAGGCAAAGTACAGGACCTTCTCCAGAATCCGGGGGCTGATATCCAGCAGCAGACCCATGCGGGAGGGAATGCCCTTGAAATACCAGATATGGGAGCAGGGGGCGGCCAGCTCAATGTGGCCCATGCGCTCGCGGCGCACCTTGCTCTTGGTGACCTCGACGCCGCAGCGGTCGCAGATCTTACCCTTATAGCGGATTTTCTTGTACTTGCCGCAGTGGCATTCCCAGTCCTTGGTGGGGCCAAAGATCTTTTCACAGAACAGGCCGTCCCGCTCGGGCTTGAGGGTCCGGTAGTTGATGGTCTCCGGCTTTCTCACCTCGCCGAAGGACCACTGACGGATCTGTTCCGGTGAAGCAATACCGATTTTAATGGCGTCAAAGGTTGCGTAGCTCATCGTATCACTCCTCCTTACATCTCATCATCCATGCTGTCGAAGGGGATGTCCTCGTCAGCAAACAGGTCGTCGTCGTCCCCGGCCAGGTCGTCTTCCTCCTCGCCGTCGTCGGCGCTGTCGAAGAGACCGGCGGCAGCCTGACCGGCGCCCAGGGCGTCCTCGGCATCGGCGACTTCGTAACCGGCGCCGGTAGCCTCGTTCTCGTCGGCCACATAGGTCTCGTGGCCGCCGTAGCTGATCTCGTCCTCGTCCTCGTCCTTCAGCTCGATCTCGTTGCCCTCCTCGTCCAGAACGCGGATATCCAGGCACAGGGACTGGAGCTCCTTGACCAGAACCTTGAAGGATTCAGGCACACCGGGCTTGGGCACGTTGTGGCCCTTGACGATGGCTTCATACGTCTTGACACGGCCCGTCACGTCGTCGGACTTGACCGTGAGGATTTCCTGCAGCGTGTACGCCGCGCCGTAGGCCTCCAGGGCCCAGACTTCCATCTCGCCGAAGCGCTGGCCGCCGAACTGGGCCTTGCCGCCCAGGGGCTGCTGGGTAACCAGGGAGTAGGGGCCGGTGCTGCGGGCGTGAATCTTATCGTCCACCAGGTGGTGGAGCTTGAGGAAGTAGACGTAACCGACGGTAACGCGGTTGTCGAAGGCGTCGCCGGTGCGTCCATCGTAGAGGACGCTCTTGCCGTCGGCCACGCGGAGCCGTCCCTCCTGCTGCCAGGCTTTCAGCTGGGTCAGGTCGGCCTTTTCCTCGGCGGTCAGGGGACGCAGAGCCTCCTTGGCCAGACCGCCCTCGGGGACCTCGCCCTCGCCGGCCAGATACAGCTCCTTGCCGGTCAGGGTTTCGTCCACGCCCACCTCGCGGGCCAGACCGGCCATCTTGAGGGTCTCGTGGATGTCGTTTTCGGTGGCGCCGGAGAAGATGGGCGTAGCGATCTTCCAGCCCAGGGTCCGGGCGGCGTAGCCCAGATGGACCTCCAGCACCTGACCAATGTTCATACGGGACGGCACGCCCAGGGGGTTCAGCACGATATCCAGGGGGGTGCCGCCGGGCAGGAAGGGCATATCCTCCTCGGGCAGAACGCGGGAGACAACGCCCTTGTTGCCGTGACGGCCGGCCATCTTGTCGCCCACGGAGATCTTACGCTTCTGGGCGATATAGACGCGGACCACCTTGTTGACGCCGGGGGACATTTCATCGCCGTTTTCACGGGTGAAGACCTTCACATCGACAATGATGCCGCTCTCGCCGTGGGGCACCTTCAAGGAGGAGTCGCGGACCTCGCGGGCCTTCTCGCCGAAGATGGCGCGGAGCAGCCGCTCCTCGGCGGTCAGCTCGGTCTCGCCCTTGGGGGTGACCTTACCCACCAGATAGTCGCCGGAGGTGACCTCGGCGCCGATGCGGATGACGCCGTTCTCGTCCAGGTCCTTCAGCGTATCTTCGCCCACATTGGGAATGTCGCGGGTGATCTCTTCGGGGCCCAGCTTGGTGTCGCGGGACTCGGTCTCATACTCCTCGATGTGGATGGAGGTAAAGACGTCCTCGCGGACCAGCCGCTCGTTGAGGAGAATGGCGTCCTCGTAGTTGTAGCCTTCCCAGGTCAGGAAGCCGATGAGGACGTTCTTGCCTAGGGCGATCTCACCCTGGGAGCAGGAGGGACCGTCGGCAATGATCTGTTCGGTATCCACCCGGTCGCCCACAGAGACAATGGGGCGCTGATTGACGCAGGTACCGGCGTTGGACCGGGCGAACTTGGTCAGCCGCTGGGTGGCCACATTGCCGTTGTCGTAGCGGATGGTGATCTCGTCGGCGGACACCTTGGTGACGGTGCCGGGGCCCTTGGCCTTGAGGCACACTTCGGAGTCCACGGCGCACTTGTGCTCGATGCCGGTGGCGACCACGGGGGCCTCGGTGACCAGCAGGGGCACGGCCTGGCGCTGCATATTGGCGCCCATCAGGGCGCGGTTGGCGTCGTCGTTCTGGAGGAACGGGATAAAGGCGGTTGCCACGGAGGTCATCATTCTGGGGGAGACGTCGATATAGTCGATAACCTCCCGGTCTACCGCGGTGATCTCGTCGCGGTGACGGCAGATGATGCGCTTGTTGGCCAGGCAGCCGTTCTCGTCCAGGGGCTCGTTGGCCTGGGCCACATAGAAATCGTCTTCCACGTCGGCGGTCATGTAGTCCACCTCGTCGGTGACGAAGCAGCCGTGTTCGTTCTTGACCACCTTGCGGTAGGGGGCTTCGATGAAGCCGTACTCGTTGATCTTGGCGAAGGAGGCCAGATAGTTGATCAGGCCGATGTTGGGACCTTCAGGCGTCTCGATGGGGCACATACGGCCGTAGTGGCTGTAGTGGATATCGCGGACGTCGAAGGAGGCGCGTTCCCGGCTCAGACCGCCGGGGCCCAGAGCGGACAGACGGCGCTTGTGGGTCAGCTCGGCCAGGGGGTTGTTCTGGTCCATGAACTGGCTCAGGGGGGAGGAGCCAAAGAACTCCTTGATGACCGCCGTCACAGGACGAATATTGATGAGCAGCTGGGGCGTGGTCTTGTCCTGCTCCTGGGTGGTCATACGCTCGCGGATGACGCGCTCCAGGCGGGTGAAGCCCACGCGGAACTGGTTCTGGAGCAGCTCGCCCACGCAGCGCAGGCGGCGGTTGCCCAGGTGGTCGATGTCGTCAGTGGTACCGGCGCCGTAGACCATGCAGTTGAGGTAGTTGATGGAAGCGAGGATGTCGTCCTTAGTGATGTGCTTGGGAATCAGGTCGTCCCGGCGCTCTTCAATGGCGTCCTTCCAGCCGTTGGCGGGGACGGTCTCCAGCATCTCCTTGAGGACGCGGAAGCAGACCTTCTCCCGGATGCCGTACTCGGCGGGATCGAAGTCCACGAAGTTCTTCATGTCCACCATGCCGTTGGAGAAGACCTTGACGATGCGGCCGTCGATGTTCAGCAACGCCTCGTTGACGCCGCGGGCGGAGATCTGCTGGGCCTCCTCCCGGGTCAGGGTCTTGCCGTCCATGAACAGAATCTCACCGGTCATGGGGTCGGCCACAGGCGCGGCCAGGGTCTGACCGGCCAGACGGCTCCAGATGTCCATCTTCTTATTGAACTTGTAGCGGCCCACCTTGGACACGTCGTAGCGGCGGGCGTCGAAGAACAGGGCGTCCATGTAGGACTCGGCGTTCTCCACCGTGGGAGGCTCGCCGGGGCGCAGCTTGCGGTAGATCTCCAGCAGGGACTCCTCCCGGGTGTGGCAGGTGTCCTTCTCCAGGGTGGCGATGATGCGGGGGTCCTCGCCGAACAGCTCCTTGATCTGGCCCTCGCTCTCCACGCCCAGGGCGCGGATCAGGCAGGTGATGGGGATTTTGCGGTTCTTGTCGATGCGGACATAGAACACGTCGTTGGCGTCGGTCTCATACTCCAGCCAGGCGCCGCGGTAGGGAATGACCGTGGCGGTGTAGCTGTGGATATCGGCCTTGTCCACAATATCGCCGTAGTACATACCGGGGCTGCGGACGATCTGGGAGACGATAACGCGTTCGGCGCCATTGATGACAAAGGTGCCGCCGTTGGTCATCAGGGGGAAATCGCCCATGAAGATTTCCTGCTCCTTGATGGTGTTGGCGGCCTTGTTGCGCAGGCGCACCCGGATTTTGATGGGCTTGGCGTAGGTGGCGTCCCGCTCCTTGCACTCCTCCACGGTGTACTTGGGCTTTTCGTCCATGCTGTAGTCCAGGAAGGACAGCTCCAGGTTGCCGGAGTAGTCGGTAATGGTGTCGATGTCCTTGAAGACCTCCCGCAATCCTTCCTTGAGGAACCACTCAAAGGAATCCTTCTGGATCTTCAACAGGTTGGGGATCTCCAGGATGTCCTTGTGCTTGGAGTAGCTCTTACGCAGAGTTTTGCCAAAGTATACGTCCTTGACCATCTCCATTATGAATCATCACAGCCTTTCTCTCGGCCCGCGGGCCGGTGGTAGTTTCCGTCCGTTTTTGATACGCCCGGATGCGTTGTTGAATTTATCCCAACGCGCCTTGATTCCGCCGCCACGCTGTGGTATACTACCCACGCAAAGCAAAAGATTGGGGCACTGGGCATAATCAGGCATTATGGATATCTATTCTAACATGTCTGAAACCGGGTGTCAACAGGATGTGGAGAAAAAACAGGCGCAATCTGCGGCTGTTTTTTGTGTTTTATGGACGAAACAGGCCGCCGTCCGCCACCCTCGCTGGGGTGGAGACGGCGGCCTGTTCCTTTTATGCCATGTTACGGTTCCACAGGGACCGGAGGATTCCCGGGGCTTGCAAAGCCGATCATGCAAACTGCCACAACGATCAGATAGACGGCGGAAATGCAAAGAAGGGCAATCAAAAGTTTCTTCCGCCCGGCAGACAGACGCTTCCGCTCAAACACCATGGTGATCGCGGACCCGGCAAACAGCACCACAAACGCTGCCATGGTGCCATTGTGGAGCAGGACGGACAGCAGCTTGTCCATAACGCTCGTGTGACTCATATCCCATTCCTTCCTTTCCAATCCCTCTCACAATTTTTTCAGACCGCCCCGGACGGTTCAGAGCTCCAGCAGCCGTCTGGACAGTGCCACGGCCTCGGGGCGGCTGTTGGTCAGCTCCACCCGGCCCGGCGTGGTCCGGTCCGTCAGCAGGTCCGCCCGCTCCAGCCGCCGCCGGGTCTCCCGGGCCGTGCCGGGGCCGCCGTCGTAGATGGTGACCGGATGGCCCATGCACCGCTCGATGGCCCCCCGGACAAAGGGAAAATGCGTGCATCCCAGGACCACCGCCGTAATGGGTACCGTCTCATAGGGCCGCAGAATGTCCCGCAGATACGCTTCCAGCTCCGGGCCGTCCACTCTCCCCTGCTCCACGCTCTCCACGATGCCGGGAGCCGGAAGCCGGTAGATCTCCGCCCGGTCCCGATAGGATTCCATCTGCCGGTGGAATTTCTCTTCCCGCAGCGTCATCTCCGTGGCCATGACCAGCACATGGGGGTGGTCGTTTTCCAGCACCGCCGGCTTCAGGGCCGGTTCGATGCCCACCACGGGAATCTGGTCGTACCGCTGCCGCAGCAGATCGATGGCCGCCGCCGTGGCCGTATTGCAGGCCACCACCAGGGCCTTGCACCCGGCGTCCAGCAGCCGCTGGGCGGCGGCCATGGTCAGCTCCTGCACCGATTCCGTGGTCCGCGGACCATAGGGGGCGTTGGCCGAATCTCCAAAATATAAAAAGTCCTCACAGGGCATCCGGCGCACCAGTTCCCGCAGGACGCTGATGCCGCCGTGACCGGAGTCAAATACCCCGATGGGCGCATTCCGTTGCACCATGGTGATCTCCTTCCCGGATTTCCTGGCGGCTATCTCCAGCAGCCGCGTTGTATCTGTTATCATACCACTATTTGACGGACTGTGCAACCACAACAAAAATCCCGGCGGTTTTTGTTTACATCCGCCGGACATACTGATATAATATTGTGATAGCAACCCAAAGAAAGGAGGAGCACTCCGATTTGCGCAAGCTCCTGACCCTCTCCCAGGAATTTTTCCGAAAGGCCGATCTGCTGCTGCTGGGCCTGTGTCTGGCGGCCAGTATCTTCGGCATTGTCATCGTGGCCAGTACCACCGCCTATATGGGTACCACCCGTCTCGTACTGGTGCAGACCCTGGCAATGCTCATCGGCGTCGGTCTCTATGTGATCTTTTCCTTCATCGATGTTGATATTTTGGCCGAGCGACGGGAAATCCTCATGATTTTCAACATTCTGTTTCTCAGTACCCTGTTTATCTGGGGTACCGACGGCGGCACCGGCAACCGCAGCTGGCTGGCGTTCTCCTGGCTGCCCTTCAGCATCCAGCCCGGCGAAATCTGTAAGATTTCCTTTATTATTGTATTGGCGAAAACCATGAGCATCTACCGGAACAAAGTTTCCTCGTTCCGGTCCGTGGGGCAGATGGTGGCCATTCTGGGCATCAATGTGGCGCTGATTCTGGCGGCTTCCAGCGACGCCGGCGTGGCCCTGCCCTATGTCATCGCGTTTATTTTCATGGCCTATGTGGGCGGCGTCAACCTGGGCTGGTTCGCCGCCGCCGGTGCGGGCCTGGCCGTGGCCACCCCCATCATCTGGACCCGCTTTATGCAGGACTATCAGAAAAACCGGATTCTGATGATCTTCGACCCCACCATCGACCCCCAGGGCGCTTCCGTCCGCTGGCACACCCTCAACAGCCTGGCCTCCCTCCAGGGCGGCGGCATGACGGGACAGGGACTGTTCCACGGTTCCCGAACCCAGACCGGCGGTCTTCTCTTCGCCCAGCATACGGACTTTGTCTTCTCCGCCATCGGCGAGGAGCTGGGCATGGTGGGCTGTCTGCTGGTGCTGCTGCTGCTGACCGCCATCGTCCTGCGCTGCATCTATGTGGGCGTCAAATCCGGCAGCTATATGAACCGGCTGATCTGCATCGGCATTGCCGCCACGTTTATGTTTCAGATCATCGTCAACACCGGCATGTGCATGGGCGTCTTCCCCGTCATCGGCCTGACGCTGCCCTTTATCTCCTACGGCGGTTCCTCCCTGGTGACCACCTTCGCCGCCGTGGGCATTGTCTCCGGCATCCGGATGCGCCCGGCCCCCGACTCCTCCGCCCGGTATATCCGCCCGGCCTATACCCTGTAAGCAACAAAAAAAGACGCCCGCCGGGGCGTCTTTTTTTCCGTATTTCAGCCCTGGGCCGGCGCCGTGGCAAAGAGCCGGTTGGGCAGGCCGCTGAGGCGCTTGTTCAGCTGCCGGGCGATGAAACCCACCAGAAGGGCCGCCACCACGGTGCCCTCGCGAACCCCCTCCAGGTGTCCGGCAAACACAAAGGACAGCACAGCGGCGATGACCGCCATGGAGACGTCAAAGGCGATTTTCGTGGCGCCGAATTCCCGATTCCAGGTGGTGCAGACAGCGCGGACAAAGGACTCGCCGGGCAGCATGGCCACATTGGGCAGCACCTCCAGATAGACGCCCACGCCCAGAACCACGCAGCCAAAGAGCAGGAAGCCGAACTGCGCCGGATACGCCGTCAGCCGGAAATCGCCCAGCATGGCGGTGGTCAGGTCGATAAAATATCCAAAGGCCACAGAAATCGGGATTTGCAGCCAATGCTCCAGCTTGAAGTTTTTCCGCAGGATCAACAGCTGCAACGCAATGAGCACCAAACTGAACACGCTGGTGAACTCGCCCAGCGTCAAGGGGAAATTCAAACTCAGCACATAGGGGATGGACGAAATGGGCGACGTGCCCAGGTCCGCCCGGGTGATCAGACTGACTCCCAGGGAGTTGACAAACAATCCCACCAAAAACACCAAATACCGCTTTACTTTCTCCAAACTGGTACATCTCCTTCGCAACTATATAATTATTTACATGTCATATTATTATAGGCAACGATGACGCCGTCTGTCAACAGCAGTTTTCACAAAAAAATAACCGCGCCGGGGCCACAGGCTCCGACGCGGTTGGCAGTTTGGCAGTTCTGTTTTGGAGGGTTTCGGGCGTCAGCCGCCGTCGGCCGACAGGTCGGGAAGGTCCGACGAACGCACCGGCGGGACCGGGTTGCCCACCTCCGTTTGGTCGGCCAGTTCCGCCGGGTCCACCGGCGTTTCCTCCGCTTCCTCGTCGCCCCAGAGGGAATCGTGGTCCTCCCCCTCGGCGTTGCGGTTCATCAGGGCCATGTTTTTGGCGGCCGTGTACATCTCCATGCTGTATTCCATCAGCTTGTTTTCATCCACGGGCGGCACATGGTCCCCCTTGGCAATCCGCCGGAACACCTCCAGAATCTTCATGAGGTTTTCGGCTTCCTCGGCAATGGCCTCGCCCTGCTGCCGGGCGATTTCGGCGTTTTGAATGTTGGTGTTCCAGGCCGACAGCTGTTGCGCGATGGCGCTGGTCTGGTCGTACTCCTCTTCGACGGCAGACAGGGCCTTGGACAGCTCCACCCGGTCAAAGCTGCCGCCGGCGGCGGGTCCATCCTTCAGCAGCTGGGTCAGCTCCTGTTTTCTCTGCCGAAGCCAGTCCAGCTGTGTGCGTGCGATTTTCTGCGCTTGACCCAATTTCATTTGGACAGCCTCCCTTCGGTCCGTTTTTTTGCTGCGCAAAAAGCGCATGATGATTTATGGAGATCAAACGGCAGGGGTTCCTCTACTAATGATTTCGGCCAAAACGGGGAAAACATAATAAGAACGAAGGACGGACGGCGTTTTTTTGCCCAATGGCATTAAAAAACGCCGGAGCAAAGCGAACTTTGCTCCGGCGTGGTGCGAGAGAGGAGACTTGAACTCCCACGACTGTTGTCACACGCACCTCAAACGTGCCTGTCTACCGGTTCCAGCACTCTCGCAGCTGGCATATTGTTTTATGCGTCGATTATTATAACGGCATGCACAGGATTTGTCAACAGAATTTTTTGTCGGCTGTAAAAAATGGACGCTTTTTCGGCTTGCGTATCGGGAATGTTTCTGATATAATGAATTTTGTTGTAAATTGCAGAGATACGGAGGTTTTCCCTTGCCGAGATTTTTTCTTTCGGACGGCGGTCCTGTGGACGGCGCCATTGTCCTGACGGGACAGCAGGCGGCCCATGCCCGCGTGCTGCGGCTGCGTCCCGGCGACGCCGTGGCGGTCTGCGACGGCGCCGGAACCGACTATGACTGCATCGTGGCGGAACTGACATCCGACCGTCTGGTGCTGACCGTTCGGGGCTGCGCCCCCTCTGCTTCGGAACCCCATCTGCGGGCCGCAGTCTACATGGCCTTTGCCAAGTCCGACAAGCTGGAACATGTGATTCAGAAAGCGACGGAGCTGGGCGCCTGGGAGATTGTGGCCTTTCCTTCCGCCCGCTGTGTCTCCCGGCCCGATGACCGAAGTCTGGCCAAAAAGCTGGAGCGCTGGCAGAAAATTGCCGCGTCGGCGGCGGAACAGAGCGGCCGCGGCCGGATTCCCACGGTGCGGGCCGTTCCCTCCTTTGCCGCGGCCGTGGCGGAGGCGGCAGCCTGCGACTGCGCCGCCCTGCTCTACGAGAACGAGCGGGCTGTGACCTTCCGCAGCCGGGTGGAACAGGGACCCTTTTCCACCGCCGCCATTCTCACGGGGCCCGAAGGCGGCTTCGAGCCGTCGGAGGTGGAGGAAGCCGCCGCCGCCGGACTGGCGGTGTGTACCCTGGGTCCGCGAATTCTGCGCTGTGAGACAGCGCCGCTCTGTGCCTTGACGGCACTGCTGTTCGCCTGTGGCGAGCTGGACTGACTCTATCAGAAAAGGAATGTATGATCAAATGGCTATGCGTCAGCGGCCCATGCCGCAAAAGAAATCCAATCACGACGATGACTCCGTCATCTACAAGATCATGGCAGCGCTGGTTATGCTCTGTGTGCTGCTGGTGGGGCTTCAGATCACCAGCCGATATTATTCGGTGGTGGGCACCATGTTTACCACCCAAACCGTTCTGCTGGGCGTGGGCATCGCTTCGTCGGTGCTGTTCCTCGCTTCCGTGGGTCTGTGGTTCTACAGCCGCCGCCTGCGGCCCCTGCTCCACGCGTTCTCCTGGATTCTGGGCATCTTCTTCCTGGTTGTCGCCCTGAGCTGCTGGGTGCTGTACGTCACCTGGGTCAGCTATATTCCCTATCTGTACGCGGTGTATATTGCGGTGACGGTCCTCTATATGATCGCCCTGCTCTATCAGCCGGAGTTCTTCCTGCTGTCCTGCGTCAATGTGGCAGCCGGCGGCGTGTTCTACGCCCTGAGCCGTCTCTACAGCGGCCGTCTCTTTGTCATGGCCCTCTATGCGCTGCTGGTTGTCGTCATTGCCGTGGTGGCCCTGGTGGTCTTCAAAGCCCGCAGAACCGACGACGGCATCCTCAAGCTGGGCAAGCGCTCCATTGCCATCGCCACGGCCAACACCTCTCCCCTGCCCGTCTACCTCAGCTGTGTGGTGTGGGTCCTGTGCCTGGCTGTTGCCGCCTTCCTTGGCTCTGTCTTCGCCTACTACTGCATCTTTGCTGTTGCCGCCTTCGAGCTGGCCGCCGCCGTCTACTACACGGTGAAACTGGCATAAACAATCGGATGTCTAATTTCCGCCCCTGTCCAATATCCTTGGACAGGGGTGATTTTTTTGAAGCGCCATTCTCTTTTTCGCGGCACGCTGCTGCTGACGGCGGCCAATCTGGGCCTGCGGGGCAGCGCCATGTGCTTTCAGGTGTATCTTTCCAACCGCATCGGCGCCGCCGGAATCGGCCTGTTGCAGCTGATTCTGTCGGTGAGCTTTCTGGCCATGACCATCAGCACCGCCGGGGTCCGGGTGGCCGCCATGTATCTGACGGCGGAGGAGTACGGCGCCCGCCGTCCCGGCGGCATGCGCAAGGCCCTGCTGTGCTGCCTGCTCTATGGGCTGATCGCCAGTGTCCTGGGCGGGATGATTCTCCACCGGGCCGCTGATTGGATCGCCGTCTCCTGGATTCGGGACATCCGGGCCGCCTCCAGTCTCCGGGTCCTGGCCTGGGCCATGCCGGTCAACTGCCTCTGGTCTGTCATGGCCGGATATTTCACGGCCTGCGGCCGTCTCAAGCCCCTGGTGTGGGTGGAGCTGCTGGAACAGCTTCTGTCCATCCTTGCCACCGTGGCACTGCTGGGCCTGTGGGCCGGCAGCGATGTGGAACGGGCCTGCATCAGCATCCATCTGGGCAACAGCACCGCCACAGGCATCACCCTGGTGGTGCTGCTGGGCCTGGCCCTGGGCCATCGGACCGGACCCATTCCCGCCGGACTGTCCATGTGGCGGCGGCTCTTCCGCCTGTGTGTTCCCCTGGCGGCCAACGACACCCTGCGTTCGGCCCTGTCCACCACGGAACATCTGCTGATTCCCCGGGGATTGTCCCGCTCCGGCGGCTCCTCAGAACAGGCCATGGCCGACTACGGCACCATCCACGGCATGGTGTTCCCGGTGATGATGTTTCCGGCCATCGTCTTTCTGGCCCTGGCCGATCTGCTGGTGCCGGAGCTGGCCCGCTGCCGGGCGGCGCTGGACCGGCGGCGCATCCACCATCTGACGGACCGGTGCCTTCGCATGGGCCTGTTGTTCTCCGCCGCCGTGGCCGGGCTGTGCTACGCCCTGTCCGGCCCCCTCTGCGATCTGCTGTACCACAGTGAGACGGCGGGGCTGTATCTGCGGCTCTTCTCCCCCCTGGTGGTGGTCCTGTTCATGGACACCCTGGTGGATGGAATGCACAAGGGGCTGGGCGAACAGGTCTACTGCGTCCGGGTCAACACCCTGACCAATCTGTTGGACGTGGTGTTCCTGTTCCTGCTGCTGCCCCGGTTCGGCATCGCCGGGTATTTCTTCACCTTTACCCTGACCCATTTTCTCAACTTCTATCTCAGTCTGGCCCACCTGCTGACGGTCACCGGCTATACGCCCCGGGTTTCCTACATCTGCAAGGTCCTGGGCTGCACCGTGGCCGCGGCCCTGGCCGCCGGTACCGCCGCCGCCCTGTCCCTGCCGTCTCTGGTGGCCTGTCTGCTGGCGGTGGCCGTCTTCGGCGTGGTCTTCGGTGTCCTGCTGCTCTCCACCGCCGCCTGGACGGCCCCCGACACCCGTTGGCTCCGGTCTGTCACCGGCTGCCGAAGTCTCCATTGACGTTCCCCCACGGCAGACGTATAATAACTGCGTATGATTCTTGCGGCAGCACCACATCCTCTGACAAGAAACCTGGTGCGGCGCTGCCCGATAAAAAAGGACGGAATTTTCATGTATTTTTTCCGCAACGACTATTCGGAGGGCGCGCTGCCCCAGGTCATGGAGGCGCTGAACCGTACCAACCTCTGCTCCGCCGTGGGCTATGGGCTGGACCCCTATTGCCGGGAGGCCGCTGAGAAGATTCGCCAGCGGTTCCAATGTCCCGATGCCGATGTGCATTTTCTCGTGGGCGGCACCCAGACCAATCAGACGGTCATCGCCGCGGCCCTGCGGCCCTGGGAAGCAGTCATTGCCGCCGATACGGGCCACATCAACGTCCATGAGACCGGGGCCATTGAGGCCACGGGCCATAAAATCTGCACCGTCCCCCATGTGGACGGCAAACTGACGGCGGACGCCATTCGCACCGTCTTCGCCGCCCATGGCAGCGGCAAAGATGAGCACATGGTCGCCCCCAAGCTGGTATACCTCTCCAACGCCACGGAACTTGGCACGGTCTACACCAAAAAGGAGTTGGAGGACATCTCCCACACCTGCCGGGAGCTGGGTCTCTATCTCTTTTTGGACGGCGCCCGACTGGCCCCGGCGCTGACCAGTCCCGGCAACAAGGTGACGCCGGAGGACCTGGCCGACCTGTGCGACGCCTTCTACATCGGCGGCACCAAGAACGGTTTGCTCTTCGGTGAAGCCCTGGTCATCACCCGGGACAGCCTCAAGGGCGGGTTCCGCCACGCCATCAAGCAGCGGGGCGGCATGCTGGCCAAGGGCCGTCTGCTGGGCCTGCAATTCTCCACCATTCTCGACGACGACCTGTGGCTCCAGGCCGGCGCCCATGCCAACGAGCAGGCCGCCCGACTCAGCGCCGGTCTCAAGGCCCTGGGCTATGAAATGGTGGTGGACTCCCCCACCAATCAACTGTTCCCCATTCTGGAAAACAACCAGATTGCCCGGCTGGAACAGGCGTTCAGCTTTGAGCATTGGGCCCCCGTCAGCGACACCCATACCGCCGTCCGCTTTGTCACCTCCTGGGCCACCAAGCCCGAGGCCGTGGACGCCCTGCTGGCGGCGCTGCAGCGGTGACGGTCCATCATCCCCTGCCGCCGCTGTTCAACGAGCGGTCCAGGGTGCTGATTCTGGGCAGCTTTCCGTCGGTGAAATCCCGGGAGGGGATGTTTTTCTACCATCATCCGCAGAACCGGTTCTGGAAGGTCCTGGCCGCCGTCTTTGGCTGTCCCGTGCCGGAGACCATTGAGGAAAAGCGCCGCCTGATTCTGGACCACGGGCTGGCTCTGTGGGACGTCATCGACCGGTGCGAAATCACCGGTTCCTCCGACGCCTCCATCCGGGACCCGGTCCCCACGGACCTGTCCCGGATTCTGGACCACGCCCCCATCGAAGCGATCTACTGCAACGGCTCCACGGCCTACCGGCTGTACCGGAAGCACCAGCAATCCCGCACGGGCCTGGAAGCCCGTCTCCTGCCCTCCACCAGTCCGGCCAACGCCGTCTGGCAGCTGCCCCGGCTGGTGGAAGCGTGGCAGGTGGTCGGAAAGGAGGCGTAACCATGGAGGAAGAACAGCTGTTCAGCGGCTTCTGCCGCCAACAGGATCAGACCCGACGGGTGTTCTTTTCCTACGAAGTGACGGAAGCGGGCCGCAAACTGTCCGACTGTGACTGTTCCTTTTTCAACTGCCCCTTCACCGACAGCTGTGTGATTGCCCAGGAAGCTGTCGCCCATTGCGGCGTACAGCCGTAAACACCATGGATTCCATCGGATTTCTGGGGATTCCAAAAAAACGGGTGTTTTGGGCGCACGGCCATGACCAGAAACAGCTGCCGGAAATTATAAACCATTCTTTTCCTTAACTTTTTGCGTCGGCCAGCCGATAATATTAAAAAGCGAACGGTCTCCAACGGCAACGCAAGGAAAAAGTACACACCGTGCAACAGGGCATTCCTACAGTTGGCAGATTGTAAGAATGCCCTGTTTGTATCCGACAGCAGCACGTCGCCCGGCTGCGTATGCAGCGCCGTCGTGTAACGGCTCGCTTTTGACACCGCATGATTCCCGAGTAGAAGACGAGATCCGTCTGCCGCTGTACCGACAGAAAGAAGAGGTAGTAGATGATGAGAAATGAGAAAATGCTGCGTTTGATTTCATACATCATAGGAGCCACAGTCGTAGTTTTTTGTGTCCTGTATCTTTTTAAGGGACGCTACACCAACGCGGCGCTCCTGTTTGCTCTGGGCGCGGCGGTGTTTATCCCCTGCCGCTTTCTGGCAACGGAAAAAACTGTAACAGCATTCTCCTGTTACAGTTTGGTGATGATCAATATTTTGGTGTTTGTCGCAACCACTCTGAACGGTACGTTCATTGTGGCCGTTCCGTTATATATCTGCGCAGTGATTATCAGTATCCTGTTTCTATCCGCCACGCTTGTGAAAGCCAGCTTTGCCTGTAGCGTGTGCTGCTACGGTTTGCAGATCATCATCATGAGCTATCAGCAGGGCGCACTGATTGCGGAGCCTGTCATTCTTGTGGAGTTGTGCGTGGCGCTGGTCATCTCGCTGATTCTGACCCTGTCCAGCGTAAAAGCCTGCAATACCTATTTGATGGAAGCGGAGGACGGACGGGCCGCAGTTGAAAAAACAGTTGCGGATTTGGACCAGAAGCAGGCCCAGACAGAACAGATGATGGAAACGCAGCAGGCGCTTCTTCGCCGGATTTTGGAGATCGCGTCGCAGTTGTCCACGCAATCGGATAATCTTGCCGGAAAGTCCGGCACCATGGCCTCCGGCTCGACGGAACAGGCCGCGTCTGTTGAAAATGCTCGGGCGGAGACCGCCGGCCTCAAGGAGAAAGCCCTACAGGTCAAAGAACTGTCCTCGCAGGCCAAAGCGGCTTCCGACGATATGGAGAAACGCATCGCCACAGGAAGCGAACAGATCAAGGGCCTTGTGAACGCTGTCGAAACCATCGGCGACAGCCTGAGCAGAATCTCTGCCATCAGCAAAACCATCAACGACATTGCGTTTCAGACCAATATTCTGGCGTTAAACGCGGCGGTGGAAGCCGCGCGGGCCGGAGCGGCGGGAAAAGGCTTCGCGGTTGTAGCCGGTGAAGTTCGCACTCTGGCGGCCAACAGCGCCAACGCAGCGGCGGAAACGGAGAGCATCGTGGCAGAATGCCAGCGGGTCGTGCGGGCCAGCAACGAGATTGCGGAGGAATCCTCCGTATCGCTGGACAATCTGGTCTGCGGCATTGGCGATTTGGCAAAAAAAATCGAGCGGATTCCTGTGGCTGCTGATGAGCAGGTCGTTCGGACCGAAGCCATCCAGCAGGACATGGAGCAAATTTCCGCTGTGGGACAAGATATGGCGGCCCTGGCAGAAGAGACGGCCGCAATGGTGGAGGAAGTATCCGGGTTGGCGAATCAGCTGAAACGCATGGCGCCCTCCAATGGCATGGACCAGCAGGCCCGACGCACCCCGGCAAAGCGTTCGTAAGGGGCGCATGCAGAAGCGGCCTCGGTCCAATCCGGCAGGCATTTGCGCAAATCCTATACTAAACTATAGGATACCACATCTTTTTTCTGCTGCCCATCCGTCAAACCGTCTGATCTGATGGATGCACCGTAAAACCGTTTGTAGAATTGCCCAATCCAGTGTTTCCATGGTATACTGTTGTTATCAAAAATGCACAATATCATTTGCATTGGAGGACACAGAACCATGATGACACCCAAGGAATTACTGCTGGAGACCCTCAAGCGCGACGGAAAGCCCGACCGGCTGATTCGTCAGTATGAACCCTTTGTCCCCATTATGAATGACCCCCTGCAAAAGTACACCCGCGGCAACCGCAAGCGCGGCGTGACGTCGGTGGACAAATGGGGCACGCAGATTCTGTTCCCCGAGGATGCCCCCGGTCCCATGCCCCATGTGACCGACGAGAACAAGGTCTGTCCCGACATCACCTGCTGGCGGGACACAGTGAAGGTGCCGGATCTGGTGGCCAACTGCTCCGACGGCTGGGAGGAGTGCCAGGCTTTCGCCGCCGCCGTGGACCACGACCAGTATCTGACCATGGGCTTTATGGGTACGGGCATTTTTGAACAGTGCCATTACCTGATGGGCTTTGAAGACACCCTGGTGAATCTGCTGCTGGAGCCCGACGACATGCACGATCTGGTGGACGCCATCGCGGAGTACCGCTTCCAGTATGCCAAGCTGCTGGTGGACAATCTGAAACCCGACGTCATCCTCTCCCACGACGACTGGGGCGCCAAGGACAGCCTGTTTATGAAGCCCGACGTCTGGCGCGAGTATTTCAAGGACCATTACAAGCGCATTTACGGCTATATGAAGGACCATGGCGTGATTGTCATGCACCATGCCGACTCCTTCTGCGAGCCCATTGTGGAGGATATGGTGGACATCGGCGTGGATATCTGGCAGGGCGTATTGCCCCAGAACGATATCCCCAAGATTCAGAAGCAGCTGGACGGCCGGATGGTCCTCATGGGCGGTCTGGAAGCCTCTGTGGTGGACCGGGCCGATTCCACGGAGGAGGAGATTCGCGCCGACGTGCGCCGCGCCTGCGACGCCTACGCCCCCGGCGGCCACTTCATCCCCTGCATCACCTACGGTCTCAAGGGAACCATCTTCCCCCACTCCGACCCCATCATTGATGACGAGATTTCCCGCTACAACAAAGAGCATTACGGAATCGGATAATGTACACAGACGGCGCCGCAGCTGCGGCGCCGTTTTTCTGCACAGCACCACCTCAAAAGGCAAAACAGTTAAAAGTTTTACTCGATTTTTTTCAAAAAATCGCAGGGGTCCAGGGGGCAGCGCCCCCGGTCGCCCCGCGCACGGGGCGAAATTCCCGCCCGTCGCAACGGGCGAAACACCCCAGCGTTCCAAAGCGCCATCCGCAGATGGCGCAATCCCCGGGACCGTCCATGACGGTCCCATGGTTCCCGCCGCCGCCCCTGTGGGGGTGGACGGCGGGGGCCATATACCAACCCACGAACACCGACGCACCAACACAAAGAACGTAGGACTGAATCAATGTGTACCACCGCCCGCAGGGGGTTACTATTGCGCCCCAGTGCGGTGAACAACGGTGCCCGGTACCGCACAAGAAGGCCGCCGTCCGCCACCCGCTAACGGGGTGGGGACGGCGGCCTTACGGCTTTGCCGTGGGGATTGCGCCATCTGCGGATGTCGCTTTGGGACGATTGGGAATTTCGCGCCGTGCGCGGCGCGACCAGAGGCTCTGCCTCTGGACACCGCAATTTTTTCGAGAAAAAATTGAGTAAAAGCTTTCTATTTTTTTCCTGTTACTGCCGCACAGGACAACAAGGGCGCGTTGCAACATTCGTTGCAACGCGCCCTAGCTTTCGTCTTATGCCTTTTCTGCCAACTCCAGATATTTGAGACGGCTGTAGCGATACAGCTCGTCAGCCAGATTCACTTCCCGGTCGGTCTTTTCATCCCGCAGGCGGCAGGCAAAGCGGCCGGTCATCGCCAGCTCATCCACCCGCTTGTGGATGTCCGCAATGGCATCCTCGGTGGACATATCGGCGGGGATGATATACAGGGCCAGCTGTGCCAAATCCTTTCCATACTCCCGCATGATGGCGGCCTTGTCGTTGGCGCTGTCCTGGCCCTCCCAGGCGTCGAAGCCCGCTTCAATAATCAAGGGCATCAGCGTCTTGATGCAGCCGCAGGAGTGCATGGCAATGTACATCCCCAGGTCGTGGGCGGCCTTGGTGACCTTCTGATACTGGGGCAGAAACAGCTCCCGGAACGTGTTGGGCGAGAAGAACGTGCTGATCTGGGTGCCCATGTCGTCATGGAACAGAATCATGTCGGCATTGTAATATTTCTTGGCAATTTTAATGAGCTCAATGTGCCACTCGGCCAGCTTGTCATAGAACGCCGTCAATTCCTCCGGCTCCTCCAGCAGATAGCAGAAGGCGTCTTCAAAGCTGGTCAGGTCCGCCAGCCGCTCAAAAAAGCCGTTGACGATGACGAAGTAGGAAAAGCGGTCCTCAGCAATGCGGCCCTTGTAGTTTTCCTCGTAGTCCTTCTGCCAGTCGATCTTGCTCAGGTCGGGGAACGTCAGTTCCTCCCGCCAGTTGGTCAGGTCGGACAGGGCGCGGGTGCCGGGTTTGACCATGGCCGCCTTGGTCAGGGGCTCATACTCCCACTCGATGCCGAACCAGTCCTTGCCGCCGTGGTTGCGGGCATGGGCGTCGGGCATGATATCGGGCTGAATGGCGTTGTTGTCCAGCGTCTGATTGGGTACCCACAGGGGCATCTCTCCCCGGAGCATCCGCAGCATATTTTCCTTGGGGGTAATGGGGTAATTGTGCTTCGGCACGATGGCGTCCGGCGCGCCGTAGATGCCGGGCATATTGTATTCACCAATGATTTCCAGTTCTTTTTCGTTAAAAACAGCCATGAATGGTACCTCCTAATGGATTTTAAGCGGCGGATTTTCTTGCGGCGATTTCATCCTGATACTGGATGACTTTCTCTTTGGTCAGACGGAAGCCGAAGAGCATCAGCAGAGCAGCCACCACCAGGGCAATGGCGGGGACGATCATAAAGGCCAGGCAGATGGCCTTTTCCAGCTCGGGGGCCACGTTGTTGAGGTCCACGGCGTCGGCCTCGAAGTTGGCCACGGCCAGACAGGCGGGGATGACGATGCCGCGGGCCAGGACGCCCAGCTTCAGGGGCACGTTCTGGAGGCCGGAGATCCAGCCGGTGGCGTTCTTGCCGGTCTTCCACTCGGCGTAGATGATGGTATCGGCATAGAGGGCAGGGGTCAGGGAGTAAGCCACGCCGTAGCCCAGCTGGGCCAGGGACATGAGCACGATGACCACATTGATGCTGCCATACAGGAAGTTGGCGGCCACCAGCACCACAGCCATGATGAAGAACATACTGATGACGGTATTGCGGGAGCTGAACTTCTTGGCCAGCGTCTTGGCGGCGTAGGAACCGACCACACAGAAGATGTTGGAAATCAGAATGTAAAATGCCAGCAGCTTGTCGTCGGTGTCCTTGGCGATGTACAGGAAATAGTAGGCAGCGGAACCGGCCACGACGAAGTTGAACAGGAATTTGGCCAAGTCTGCCAGCATCAGGGCCATCAGGGGGGGATTCTGAACGAGGGCCTTCAGCAGACCGCCCTTCTGCTTCTCCTGCTTTTTGATTTTGGCCTTGGCCGCGTCCACATCCTCCACGATTTCGTATCCGTCGAACATCTTGAAGTGGGCATAGTACAGAGCCGCCATAACGCAGGCCAGGACGAACGCCGTAGCGCCGTACTTGTTGGTCTCACCGACAATGCCGGCAAAGAAGGTGGCCACCACAGGGCAGATGTAGGAGAAAATGACTTTGGAGAAGTTGGCCCAGGCGCCGCGGGTGGAGGCCAGCTGGGCCCGCTCATCCGGCGTCTTACCGGCCACGGAGATCATGGCCACATTGGCCACATAGGGGAAGTTCCAGGCCACGTGGCTGGAGACAAAGGCCAGCACGACGATGACGGCGGCCAGGGGTTCGGGACCGATCTTGATAAACTGGAACGCATACAGGAAGGGGATGATCCAAGGGACCATGACCAGCCAGGAGCGGTAACGGCCCCATTTGCCGGGCTTGACGCTGTTGATGATGGCGCCGTAAATCCAGGACAGGCAGGCATCCACCGTGGTGGTGATGGTGCCGATCAGGGCCGCCGTGGCCGGGCTGAACTTGGCCAGATTGGTCAGGAATATCTGGAAGTAGTAGCTTTCCACGTTGCTCATCAGGGTAAAGCCGCAGTCGCCTACGCCGTAGAACCGCTTTAGAGCCTTGCTGAGTCCATTGCGTTTTTTGGTTGTTGTACTCATGGTGCGCCTCCTCTTTTTTTCCACAGCGAAGCCCTGGCCCCGCTGCAATTCTTGTCTTTTATTATAGAGGGTTCCGCGGCGGTTACAATCCGACAGCCGGGTGAATTCTGACCGTAGAAAACTGTACGGTTTGCTCCGGCGGAATTGGCACAGCCGGACTGTTCATATTGCGATACAGTTGGACCTGTGTTACAATTTACTTACGGTTATCAGGAGGTGTCCTATGCAAAGCGTCTACATTGAGCATCCGTTAAAGCGCTATCTGTTGAACATGCAGGTGTTGGCCGATGAACTGGAGGCCCGCCAGCAGGACCATGTGTTTCACAACCGCAATGAAACTCCCACTCTGACGGGAATTCGGTTTTACCGCCGGAGCCAACGGCCCCAGGAACAGTACGTCTATCTGATTTTGCCGGAGGACATGGACCGGGATTTCCGCAGCTATGAAAACGTCCATTTTATTGTGTTCGGCCGGACGGACCTGCACAATTTTTCCTTTTCGTCCTCCATTCTCTCCATGTCCGAGGACTGTGACCCGCTGGATGTCTACAATGGACTCCAGCAGATTTTCGAGAAATACAACCTTTGGTCCAAGACGCTCCAGTGGGCCCTGCAAAGTCAGACACCCCTGATCAAAATGCTGGAGGTCAGCCGGGATATTTTTGAGAATCCCATGTTCATCCACGATACGGACTTTTATATTCTGGCCTGTCCCCGTTGGGTGGAGGGGATGCTCCACTGGGAAAAGGAGCCCCGCACCGGCCGGGACATGGTGCCTCTGGAGCTGATCAACGAGTTCAAGCTGGACCAGGAATATCTGGGTACTCTGGTGGAGCGCCGCGTGGCCATGTTCTCGGCGGCCATCCGGGGATATCGGATTCTGTACGCCAACCTGTGGAACGGCGACCGGTACGACGGCCGCGTCTGCGTGGACGAGCTGGAACGGCCCCTGCGGAAAAGCGACTATCTCCATCTGACGTACCTCTCGGAGATGCTGGCTCTGAGCCTGTCCCACCAGAAGCTGCTGTGGCGGTCCCTGGACAGCGATCTGGACCGGTTTCTGGTCCAGGCCCTGGACGGCAGCAACATGGACTATCAGGACCAGCAGGCCCATCTGCGGTACCTGTCCTGGAATGTCAACGACACCTACATTGTGCTGAAAATCACGCCGGAGAGCGCCCAGATGGGCAATATCACCCCGGCGGGTCTCTTTGGGTATATCGAAGCCCAGATCACCGAGGGCCGCGCCCTGCTGTACCGTCAGGATATTGCCGTGGTGGTCAACCTGACGGCGGCCCAGACCACCACGGCGGCCATCCTCAGCAGTCTGGCCTATATTCTGCGGGAGGGCCTGTTCCGCATGGGCGTCAGCACGGAACTGACCAACTTTGCCGATCTCCATGACGGCTATACCCAGGCCAGCGTGGCCCTGCAATGCGGCAAATCCAGCGGCAGTATGCTTTGGTATTACCATTTTGAGGACTACGCCCTGGACTATCTGCTGGACTGCGGCCGCCGTCAGATTCAGCCCCGTCTTTTAGGCTCGGAAAAGTTGCGGCGGCTCCAGGCCTACGACGCGGAAAACAATACGGAGCTGTACCACACGCTGGAAGTGTATTTGCAGCTGGAACGGAACGTGGTCCAGACGGCAAAGACGCTGTTTATCCACCGCAGCACCCTCTTTTACCGATTGGACCGCATTCGGAAGCTGGTGGAGCTGGACCTGGAAAAGGAAGCGGAGCGCTTATATCTCCAGCTGTCCTTTCTGCTCAACCGCATGGAACCCTGAAACAGCAGCAGCCCGCCCTGGAACAGCAGGGCGGGCGATTTTTCTTTTTTGTTGCAACACTTTCCTGTTGCCATCCGTTATCTGTTCAGAAAGGAGGCAGGAACCCTTGTGGGAAGCGTTATACGAAGCGTATCAAAAAGAATTGTTGGCTTACGGCGCCCGCATGAGCGGCAGCGAGACTCTGGCGGAAGATTTGGTGCAGGAGACCTTTATCAAGGCCCTGATTCACGCCGATACGGTAACCGATTTGTCGCCCAGTCAGCAGCGGGCATGGCTTTACCGCACCTTCAAAAACCTGTTTTTTGACCGCTGCCGCCGGGCCGTTCTGGAGCAGGAATCGTTGCACAGCATCCAACCCCGGATGACAGAACCCTCTGATATCCATGCGGTTGAAACTGCCATGCTGCTGCAAACCGTTGCCCCACAAGACCGGGTAATCTTTCAGCTCCGCTATTTCGACGGCTACACCGCTCAGGAACTGTCCCAGATGCTGAACATCCCTGCTGGAACCATCCGTTCCCGGCTGTCCCGCTGTCGAGCATACTTGAAGGAGCAACTACAAGAAAAATGATGGAGGAATAGACTATGGCAAAAAAACTAATGGTCAACTGCGCAATCTGTGACGCCAGGACCTTACAGGCGGAAAACTACGCCCACTACGAGACAATTACCATCCACAGCGCCACCCTGCTCACCAGTCCGGATGGAAAAGCGGCCTTGAGCCGGCTGCCCGTTGTCCTGGACTGTGCCAATATGGTGGAGGTGGCGGAGGATGCCGATTTGCGCACCATCAATGGCAGCCTCGAAATCCATAGCCGAGATGCCGTTTCCCCATCCAAATATTATCTGATGGTCAATGGCGTGTTGACCATCCACCCCGGCACCGAGAAGCAGCTGGAGCCGTGCGTGGGCATCGCGGTCAACGGTTCTCTCACCTGTCCGGAAAGCATATATGCAGCGCTCACCAACGTCAGTGTAAACGGTTCTACCACCTGCTATCCCGATGGGGCCATCGTGCTCAAGCGCAATGCAGTGATCGACAAGCTGTTTGCCCTCCGGGCGAAACACAGCCTGTACTGGTCCGCCAAACGGATGATTATGGTGGACCCCCAGTTGGATGGCGCCGCGTTGCGCAGCAAAGGCGCTTCCTTCTGTGCACAGGAAGTGATCCTTGCCCAGTCCAAGGTGGAGGAATTGGTGGACCTGATTGAGGAACAGGCCCAACTCATCATCGTCCCGGACCACACAGCCGTCGTGCTGGATGATATTACCCTGGACGAGACCACCTTGGAGCGCTACGGCAAGAAGCTGTATGTCATTGGAGATGTGACCGTACCCGAACAGGGCGATGCCTGGACCGGGCTGGAATACCTGAACGTTCAGGGAGACATTACGGTGCCGCAGGAGCACAAAGACGCTCTGCTTTCCGTTTTGACCGAGATTTCCGGAGACGTGAAACTTGCACGGCCCAAGGGTGCCGTCCTGAAGGATAAGCCCTATGTCAAGATTACCAAATGGATGTTGGAGCAGCAGCCCGCGGGTCTCCAGGTCAGCGATTGCGCCGTCGTACAGATTGCCGATGACATTCCCAAACAGTGGATTGTGGAGCGGCTGCACATTGCGGACTGCGCCATTGTGAAGTGCAGCGAAGAACTGGAGGATGCTGTGACCATGATCAGTGCGGATGTGGGGCGCATCGGCGGCGTTGGCGGCGAAGAGGACCAAGGGATCGGCAATACCATCAGCGCTGTCCTTGGGGGTATCAAAGGTGTACTGGACACCAAAGTCATCAACGCAATTCAGTATGTGCTGTAATGGTACCCATCCAATATAAGCACGAAACGCAACTGGCATAAACGTGTACAAGGCCCTCCGGCTGTGCCGGAGGGCCTTACTTGCTGCTGGTTTCTGTTTTGGACGCAGCAAAAAGCGCGGCCTGGTACCTACCAAACCGCGAAATACCGCTTGCACTCTGCGACAACATGGGCTAAAATAACAGTAAGGCGAATAATAAGGGCAGGCCATGAGGTGCTGCAACACCCCATGACCCTATGCAGGAGACAAGACCTCCCACACAGCAAGAAAACTTGCGCCACGCTCATTATACCGATTCTCCCGGCGTTTTACAAGGGATTTTCTCTATATGGGTTTGTGTGCTGTTGGGCTGTGCAGGGAATTTCCATACCTGCACGGCCTTTTTGTTCGCCCCGCAGAAGCCCGCGGGGGCTGGAATTTTTCCGCCCCCTGGGCCGTTCTGCCGGGCAGCATCCGCGCACAAACCCGACTTTTTCAGGAAAGAGAGGAATTTGGTATGAAGAACTGCAGAAGAATGGTTGCCGCTCTGTTGGCCACGCTGATGTTGACCAGCATAGCGCCCGCCGCCCATGCGATGGAAGAGGAATGGGGCAAGGTCAACCACGTTTACCATCCAAACACCCCTGCCGAGACCTACACGCATGCCTATACTGACGTCACCCCCGGCGCATGGTATTACGATGCCGTTATGACGCTGACGGAAGGCGGACTGCTTGGGGGCTATGGCGGCGGCAAGTTCGGGCCTGATGACAGTCTGACCCGTGCGCAGGTAACTATCCTCCGCTCCAGACTGTACGGACAGAACGTGCCCAGTGATGATTGGGGCTTTGAATACAAGCCGCTGCAAGACAAAAATACGGCGTCCCGTACCTTCGCCGCCATTACATTTATGTGGCAGATTGACAGACTGGGTGGCACGAAATTCTTGACAGAATATGAAACTGCCCTTGTCAAAGACGCCGGAAACGGACTGTGCTACAGTATCTCTTCCAATGGTAAACTGACTTTGGGTTCCATGTGGGGCACGGTCTATGACAACTGGAGAGCCGCTCTTGCCGCTGGTAAGAACATCGAATACCGTGACTCCATCGATGACTTCCCCGACGCTGACACGATCCACCAGTGGATTGACGAAAATTACCAACTGATGGCGGCTGCGCTGTCCATGTCCGGCACCAAGGAAGAACTCACCGCCCGCTGTGAACAGTTGCTCCTTTATGCCTATAACCTCGGCATGATTGGCGGCGTGGACAACATTGGCACCCTGGACCCCTACGGCAGCTTGACCCGTGCGCAGGTCAGCCAGATGTTGTTCAACATGGGCTGGACGTACACCGGCGCCATTAATTATATGCACAGCTAATCGTCACCCAGCACGCCCCGTCCCGGTCTCCGGGGCGGGGCGTTTTCTGTCCAAAAAGCCTTACTAAAAGCGTAACGCATGAAAAAACCGCTCAAATCCGAAGATTCAAGCGGTTTTTGGAGCTGCTACCCGGATTTGAACCGGGGACCTCATCCTTACCAAGGATGCGCTCTACCGACTGAGCTATAGCAGCATATAAAGTTTTAAAAAGTGGAGCTGCTACCCGGATTTGAACCGGGGACCTCATCCTTACCAAGGATGCGCTCTACCGACTGAGCTATAGCAGCATCAAATTTCCTCGGATAAGCCAGGCAAAAGCCTGGCTATCCATGGCAGGGGCAGAAGGGATCGAACCCTCGGCCTACGGTTTTGGAGACCGCCGCTCTACCAGCTGAGCTATACCCCTATCTATTACAACGCCTTAGCCGTTTCATTGGTGGGCCTTCAGGGACTCGAACCCGGGACCGACCGGTTATGAGCCGGTTGCTCTAACCAACTGAGCTAAAGGCCCATTGTAAACAGAATTGATGCCGCCACCGCCTGGTGACGGCATCAACCTTTTTTGGCTCCCCCTGTTGGGCTCGAACCAACGACCCCATGATTAACAGTCATGTGCTCTACCGACTGAGCTAAGGAGGAATAGAATGTTGGCATTACCTATTTTCCCGTGCAGTCGCCCGCAAAGTATTTTCGGCGCAAACGAGCTTAACTTCTGTGTTCGGAATGGGAACAGGTGGACCCTCGCTGCAATCAACACCAACTATATATCTGTTATCGACTTCAGTCGAGAACATTCTTATTTTATCATTTCTTCTTATCGTTGTCAAGAAGAAATTTGGTGACCCGTACCGGATTCGAACCGATGTTAACGGCGTGAGAGGCCGCTGTCTTAACCACTTGACCAACGGGCCATGTGCGCCTTTAGTCGGAATGTAATGCGACATGCCAGTGGCATGTTGCATCATTCCGAGTCCCTGTCCAAGAAGCCGAGCCGCTAGGCGATGGCTGATTGGATGTTGGAACATCGATGACGCTATCATCAACATTGTACTTTCGTACAACGCTAATTCCTGGTGCACCTTCAGGGACTCGAACCCGGGACCCACTGATTAAGAGTCAGTTGCTCTACCAACTGAGCTAAAGGTGCATTTCCCTTTTTACGGGCTTTTTCAGATACACCCT